>CAJMLQ010000040.1 GCA_905214265.1 uncultured bacterium | reverse complement strand
CTGGTGGAGGAAGCGGGCCGGCTAGACGTCCCGGGGAGGCCCATCACTTACCGGACGACGCCCAATTTTCTCCGCTGCTTTGGAATTTCCAGCCTTGCGGAGCTGCCGCCCCTTCCGGGCAGCGGAGAACCCGGGGAACAGTCTGACGAAGACGAGAGAGGCGAGCAGCTGACCATCGAACCGGGGACTTAATCCGAAAAAGGGGGAGCGCGGATGGGGTGGATCATCTTTGGGTGCATCGCCGGCCTTTTTGTGGGAGTCCTATCCCTGAGCCTGGTGTTTACGGTCCACTATTCCGACGAATTTTTGGTTTCCGTGGGAGTCGGGCGGTGGAAATACGGCCTGCTGGTCACAGACGAGGAGAAAAAGACCCGGGAGGCCCGAAAGGCGGAAAAGGAATTTCGGAAAAAGGGAAAGGCGGCGAAGCGGTCCGGCTCTCCGGCCAAAAAAAAGCGAGTTGCCCAGCCAGAGAAAAAGCCGGAAAAAGGAAATGTGAAGGAAACCGTTCAAATCGTCTGGGATCTGATCCGGTCTGTCTCCAGACCGCTGCCGTTTCTGCTGAAGCACTTCCGGCTGACGAATTTAGAGGTAAACATCGTAGTGGGCGGGGAAGACGCGGCGGAAACCGCGCTGACCTACGGCAAGCTCTGTGCCGTCGTCCACGGAAGTCTTGCCGCGCTGAAAAGCATGATGCGGGTGCGGGCGAAACGGGTGGATATTTTCTGTGATTTCTGCGGGGGAGAGACCCGGCAGATAATCAATTTCAAGCTGAAGATCCGGCTGGGGGTCCTACTTTGGGCAGTGCTGCGCATGGGCGTGCGCTTTTTGGCGCATACTTACAGAAGGACGGTCAAAAGATCTTCCAACCCGTCAGGCAGGCAGTCAGTCGGCGGCCACCGGCCGCCGGTCCAATAAATCTGTTACGAATAGGAGAAATGAATTATGTCGGAACATCCCATTGAAGGTCTCATGGGCGTTACCATGCAGAAAATTAAAGAGATGGTGGATGTCAACACCATTATCGGCGATCCGGTCGTCACCCCAGACGGCACGACGATTATCCCGGTTTCCAAGGTATCCTTTGGCTTTGCTACGGGTGGGACGGACCTTCCCACCAGCCAGCCGAAGCAGACTTTCGGCGGCGGCGGCGGCGCCGGAATCACCCTTCAGCCACTGGCGTTCCTGGTGGTGAAGGATGGGGACGTGAAGCTGCTGCAGATCGCCACGGCTTCCAACACCGCCGATAAGGTCGTTAACTCGGTGCCGGATATCATCGACAAGGTTTCCGACGCCATCGCCAAGGCGAAAGATGCCAAATCAAAGGACGCGAAAACGGAAAAAGCGGAATAACCCGCATGATTCCCAAGCCGCCTGCATAGGTTTTTGTATCGCGGAGATTTCCGCAATCAAAACATGCAGGTGGTTTTGGCATGAAGAAACGTTTTTTGGGCCGGCTCCTTTCCCTTTGCTGCACGCTGGCGCTGGTTTTTCCAGGCCAGCCGGTGCGGGCAGAGGGAGAGCCGCAGGTTTCGGCGAAGGGTGCTGTGCTGATGGAAGCGGGTACCGGGAGGGTCGTTTGGAGTCAAGGGGGCGAGGAGCGCCTCTCCATGGCAAGCACCACGAAAATCATGACCGCGCTCCTGACTCTGGAACAGCCGGGATTGGACGAACTTTTTACGGTGAATCCCCAGGCCATCAAAGTGGAGGGAACCTCCATGGGCCTTACAGAAGGTTCGCAGGCGACTCTGCGGACCCTGGCGGCCGGGATGCTGCTGGCCTCCGGCAACGACGCCGCCAACGCGGCCGCCGTCCGGATTGCTGGGACACAGGCGGATTTTGTCATCATGATGAACCGACGCGCCGCCCAGCTGGGCATGAAGGACACCAACTTTGAAACGCCCTCTGGACTGGACGGGCAGAGCCATTATTCGACGGCCAAGGATATGGCTCTGCTGGCCCGGGCGGCGCTGCAGAACGAGGGCTTTCGCGCTATCTGCTCCCAGAGCAGCATGAAACTTTCCTATGGCAATCCTCCCGCCGACCGCTGGCTTTCCAACCACAACCGGCTCCTGAAAGAGTATCCAGGCTGCATTGGGCTGAAGACCGGCTTCACCAAAAAGTCCGGGCGCTGCCTGGTCTCCGCCGCGGAACGGGAGGGGATCACGCTGATCTGCGTCACCCTTTCCGACCCCAACGACTGGCAGGACCATACTAGGCTGCTGGACTGGGGGTTTGAGCGGGTGCTGCCGGTGCCGGAGCAGGTGGAGCAGCTCGCCGTGCCGGTGACCGGAGGCAGCACGGAAACCGTCATCGTCTCCACCGGATCCTCGCTGGAGGTCTGTGCCTTAGCCGAAGAGCTGCCGCGGATCTCGAAGACTGTAGAGGTCCAGCCTTTTTTGTACGCGCCGGTGCAGCTGGGCCAGAAAGTAGGGGAAGTCCGCTATTTTCTGGACGGAGAGGAATACTTTACGGCGCCGCTGACCGCCCAGCAGTCGGTGGAGGCTCTGGAGCCTCCGGAGGAGCCGGGGCTCTGGGAAAATATCTGGAAAAAAATCTGCCGGTGGTTTACCGGGATTTTTGATACATAGAAGAAGTCAAAGTGGATAGGCGCCCGCATCGACGCGCGCCGGAAGGGATGTTTCATGGAAATTCGTTTGCAGAAGGTGCTTGCGGAAAGCGGACTGTGCTCCCGCCGCAAAGCAGAGGAACTCATCGCGGAAAAGCGGGTCAAGGTCAACGGGCATATCGCGGAGATCGGTCAGAAGGTGGACCCGGCCCGGGACCGCATCCAGGTGGATGGGGAAAAGCTGGATGTCCGCCAGCGGGAAACGGCGGTTTACTATATGCTTTATAAGCCTCGGGGATATCTGACGGCCATGTCCGACGACCGGGGGCGCAGATGCGTCTCTGAGCTGGTGGCGGATATTCCGCAGCGGGTCTTCCCGGTTGGGCGACTGGACCTGAATTCCGAGGGGCTGTTGCTCTTTACCAATGACGGGGATTTCGCCAACGACATGACCCACCCTTCCCGGCAGGTGCCCAAGACCTATCGGGTCACCGTTCACAGTGAAGTGACGCCGGAGCAGCTGGTCCAGCTCAGCGAGGGTGTCGTCCTGGACGGGGAGCGGACAAACCCTGCCGAGGTGAAGATCGTCACCGAGGAGCCGGGGCGGAGCGTCATGCTCATCACTATCACCGAAGGGCGCAACCGGGAGATCCGGCGGATGTGCGAGTCAGTTGGCCTGGAGGTAGCACGGCTGAAACGGCTGGCCGTGGGACCGGTCAAGCTGGGGATGCTAAAGCCCGGAACCCATCGGGAACTGACTCCTGATGAGGTGGACATGCTTCGCCGACTGGCCGAACGTGGAAAACGCGCCGCTTCGCCGGAACGCCAGGGCAGAAAGTGAGGATAGAGGATGCTTTATATCAAACCGTATACTTCGGAGGACCGGTTCTCCCAATTTGAGGATGGTCTTTCGAAAGGAAAGCTCTATTATATCGCTTTGTCGGGTAAGGAACTGATCGGCTGGATCTGTTACCGCAAGCTGGAGGATGCGATCTGTATCGAAGAAGTGGAATCCGGCGGGGATGCGGATCTCTTCGACGGGCTTATGCGAGCGGTCTTCGACGCGGCGGTCAACATCGGGCTGGACCGGGCGGCCTTTGCGCCGGAGGTGGACCGAGGGATTTTGGAGGCTCTGAAGGTGCCACTGGACGAAGAAAATTGCGTAAATTCACTAAGTACCTTCCTTCGGAACTGTAGGAAATGTAAAATGTCATGAGATATTCTTGTTATTTGAAATTCGGTGTAGTATAATATAATGGGTGAATTTGAGGAACTTGGCAAAAACCGGACAGTTTTTTGCTAGATCCTTCCAAATTCATCCGTTTTGAACGGTTTGCACCAATTACATAGAATGGGGGCTGTACAATGAGTTACCAAACCAAGCTGGAAAAGCTTGAGCTGAAAAAAGCCGCTTTCCAGAAATCCTCCCCTGCAAGGGATCGGATAACTGCGCTGTTTGACGGCGGCACCTTCGTGGAGCTGGATGCGTTCGCGGCCTGCGGTGAGGACGGAGTGGGCGTTATTACTGGCTACGGCAGCATCGAAGGGGATGTGGTCTACGCCTTTTCCCAAGACATCACCACCCTGGGCGGCGCTGTTTCCCGCGCCCATGCGGAGAAAATCGCCAAGGTCTACGATCTGGCGGTGAAGAACGGTGCGCCGCTGGTCGCGATCTACGATTCCAATGGGGCCAAGCTCAGCGAAGGGCCGGAGATTCTGGCTTCCTACGGCAAGATCCTTGCGGCCGCCTCCAATCTGTCCGGCGTTGTGCCGCAGATCGCAGTAGTGGCCGGGAGCTGCGTCGGCATCAGCGCTATGATGGCCTGCTCGGCCGATGTCGTTGTGATGGCGGAGGAGGCTTCCCTCTACTTTGCCGATGCGGAGGGCGACTCCAGTGCCGCCGCCGCCAAGGAAGCGGGCGTTGCGGATATCGTCTGCGGAGATGCCGCAGCTGCCGTTGCCGCGGCCCGGGAATTGGTTTCCATGCTGCCTCTGAACAATCTGTCCGTTGCTCCGGTCTGCGAAGGCACCCCTTCCGGTGTTGTGGTTGATCCGGCAATGGACCCCATCGATCTCATTAAGGCCATCTGCGACGCGGATACCGTCGTGGAGCTGAAAGCCGGATATGCCGATGCCGCCTGCACGGCACTTGCCTCCATCGGCGGTAGCACCGTTGGTGTGGTTTATGCATGCGGCCGCGCTGGGCGGAAATCCAACGGAAAAATCGCGGATTTTGTCCGGTTCTGTGACAGCTTCAACCTGCCGGTGGTGACCTTTGTCAACGTGGAGGGCTTCTGCACCTGCGGCGGCATCAAGACGGAGAGCGCGAAAATCTCCGCGAAGCTGGCCCGGGCTTACGCCGACGCCACCACCGCGAAAATCACCGTGTATGTCGGTTCCGCTATTGGTGCAGCCGCCATCGCCTTCGGCAATGCGGACCTGCGCATCGCCTGGCCCGGCGCCGTGATCTCCGCGCTGGAACCCCTGACTGCGGTGGAATTCTTCTGGCATGACAAGCTGAAAGGTGCGGAAGATGCGGCGAAGCTCCGCGAACAGCTGGCCGAAGAATACGCCGAAACCGAAGCAAGCCCCTACGAGGCCGCCGGAGCTTCCATGGTAGAGGAAATCATCGATCCCGCCAACACCCGCAGCGCCCTGATCTCTGCGCTGGAGATGCTCGCTTCCAAGCGGGTTTCCCGGCTTCCGAAAAAGCATACCAGTTAAGCTGCTTCAGTTCAGTTATCATTGTATTTTGGAAAGGAATGACTTATCATGAGAAGATTCAATATCACAGTTAACGGAAAAGCTTACGATGTCGCTGTTGAAGAAGTCGGCGGCGCTGCTCCTGCTGTAACGGCTGCACCTGCCGCGGCCCCTGCTGCCGCTCCTGCTCCAGCGCCGGCTCCTGTTCCTACTGCTCCAGCGCCTGCCGCAGCCCCTGCTGGCCCGGTCAGCGGAACGGAGATGAAGGCCCCCATGCCCGGCACCATTATGGATGTGAAGGTCGGCGTTGGCTCCTCTGTGGAAAAGGCCCAAGTGGTTCTCATCATGGAAGCGATGAAGATGGAAAATGAAATCGTCGCTCCTGTTGCCGGAAAAGTCCTGGATATCCGCGTCAAAAAAGGCGACAGCGTCAATGCCGGCGACGTTTTGGCTGTGATCGGCTGAGTTTCGCTGTCTAATTTTGAAATGGTTCTGCCAAAGAAGCTTCTGCGGCAAACCGGAAAGGCGTGAAGAAAGAAATGGCAAAAATCAAAGTAAGCGAGCTTGTGCTGCGGGATGCGCATCAATCCCTGATCGCGACCCGTATGCCGCTTTCCGATATGCTTCCCATTCTCGGGGAAATTGATAAGGCGGGTTTCTACTCCTCCGAATGCTGGGGCGGCGCCACCTTTGACGCCTGCCTGCGTTTCCTCAACGAGGATCCGTGGGAGCGGCTACGTGTTTTGCGCAAGGAGATGCCCAACACTAAGCTGCAGATGCTGTTCCGTGGCCAGAACATGCTGGGTTACCGGCACTACGCCGACGACGTCGTCGAGTATTTCGTCCAGAAATCCATTGCCAACGGCATTGACATCATCCGGATTTTTGATGCCCTCAACGACATCCGCAACTTGGAAACAGCTGTGAAAGCCGCTAAAAAAGAGGGCGGCCACGCGCAGATCGCCATCTCCTACACTACTGGCGATACCTTTACCGACGAGTACTATGTCAATTATGCCAAGGAGATCGAGGCTATCGGCGCGGATTCCATCTGCATTAAGGACATGGCGGCCCTGCTGACACCTTACCGCACCTACTCCCTGGTCAAGGCTATCAAGGAAGCGGTCAAGGTCCCGGTCCAGCTCCACACCCACTACACCTCCGGGCTGGCTTCCATGTGCCTGCTCAAGGGCATCGAGGCAGGTGCGGATATGATCGATACGACCATGTCGCCTCTGGCGCTGGGCACATCCCATGCTCCCACCGAGTCCATGGTTGCGGCCCTCCAGGGTACCGAGTACGACACCGGCCTGGATCTGAAGCAGCTGATGGTCATCCGCGACTACTTCATGAAGCTGCGGAAGAAATACATCGATTCCGGTCTGCTGGATCCTTCCATGCTGGCCACCAACGCCAACGCCCTGATCTATCAGGTCCCTGGCGGCATGCTCTCCAATCTCCTGTCCCAGCTCAAACAGGCCGGAAAGGCCGATCAGCTGGAGGAGGTGCTCCAGGAGGTCCCGCGGGTTCGCCGCGACGCCGGCATGCCTCCGCTGGTCACTCCGACTTCTCAGATCGTCGGGACCCAGGCGGTGTTCAATGTCATTACCGGTGAGCGGTACAAGATGGTCACCAAGGAATTCAAGGGGCTGGTACGCGGCGAATACGGCAAGACCCCGAAACCCATCGATCCGGACTTCCAGAAAAAGATCTGCAAGGACGAGCCGATTATCACCTGCCGTCCCGCCGATCTGCTCAAGCCCGAACTGGAAACTCTTCGCAAGGAGTGCGCCGAGTGGGTGGAGCAGGAGGAGGATGTCCTCAGTTATGCCCAGTTTGGTCAGGTTGCGACCAAATTCTTTGAGAAGCGCCGCAATGCCCGCTACGGTATTGACGGCCAGCGCGCTGATTTTGCCAACGGCGTGCATCCGGTCTGATTTCACAGAAAAAGTCCCTCAGATTCCCGATGGAATCCGGGGGACTTTTTGTATTTTGCAGGAAATCTTGCAAAATCTGTTGACTTTTTCGGGAAGATATGGTATATCAAGTAGGGCGGCCGGAAAGGTCGGCGGTAAGTTTGAAGACAGCGGGGGATTTGTTATGAAGTGGAAGCAGGGACAGGCCAAGGATTTTTTGATCCTGAATATAGGAGTATTGCTGAATGTTGTGGGAATCTATTTCTTTAAATTTCCCAACCATTTTTCCACGGGAGGCGTATCTGGCCTATCCATTGTATTGGGGCACTACACCAGCGCTATATCACCTGCTACCTTTGTGACGGGAATTAACGTGCTTTTACTGATCATCGGATTCGCAGTTTTTGGGAAGGGGTTTGGCTTTCGGACTGCATATGCCTCTCTTGCGATGTCCGGCGGGATGCAGGTTTTGGAGTGGATCTGTCCCATGGATCAGCCGTTCACCTCCCAACCGCTGCTGGAGCTGTTCTTCGGGATGATGCTGCCCGCAGTGGGAGCGGCGATCCTGTTCAATATCGATGCATCTACAGGCGGAACGGACATCGTGGCCATGATCCTGCGGAAATATTCCCATATTGACATCGGAAAGGCGCTGATGTTGTCCGACGTGACGATTACGCTGGCAGGCTGCCTAACCTTTGGGATGGAAACCGGGCTGTTCTCCGTCCTCGGGCTTATCATCAAATCTTTCCTGGTGGATTATGTGATTGAAAGCCTCAACATGTGCAAGTATTTTACCATTGTTTGCGAAAAGCCGGAGCTTATCTGCGATTTTATCACCAACGGGCTTAAGCACAGTGCCACCATTGCAGAGGCCCAGGGAGCCTACACCCACGAAAAGCGGTATATCGTCCTGGCCGTTATCCGCCGGTATGAGGCTGTCCAACTCCGCCGGAAAATTAAAGAGGTCGATCCTTCCGCCTTCATGATGATTACTAATACCAGCGAGATCATCGGCAAGGGGTTCCGGGGCGTAAATTAGCAGACGAGGAAAAGGTTCCGGATGATTGCCGCCGTCAATTAGGTTAGTAAAAAGAAGAAATAAATTTGGATATTTTCTTTTCTGCTAACAGGGGAGATATTCCGGAATTTTCACAGAATATCCTTTGTGGGAAATCTTTTTGGTTTATTCTACATTTGTTGACTTTTATTCAGTATACGGTATAATAAATAAAGAAAATTTATTTATCGTATTATTGGACGCCTCACGTTACTGGGATTATCCACCCGATGATCGTATCGGAACTCTGCTGTGTTACCGACAGGGTAGGTTGCGTGTAGTGAAAAATACGTTATATGCTGGATAAAACTTTGCGGAAACTCGACGGAGGATTTATAACCCTATCGTTGTCTTTCCCAGAAAGGCGGTATATATCTTATAAAGCGCGCAGACTGCAATATGATACGTACCTCGCACTATCCGAACGACCCCCGTTTTGTGGAGTTATGCGATAAGTATGGCATCATGCTTACCGATGAAGCCGATCTGGAAACCCATGGGATGGGCTATGACAGCAGGGACAAATGGGATTGGGGACGTTGGTCACAGCTGTCCTCAGTTCCTGAGTGGCGCGAAGCTTATGTCGATAGAGCCAAGAGGCTTTTTGAGCGCGACAAGAATCATGGATGTGTTGTGTTGTGGTCGCTTGGCAACGAATCTGGAGTGGGGGTTAATCATCGCGCCATGGCTCAGTATATCCGCTCGCGGGATGAGCGTGCGCTTATCCACTATGAGAACTCACACCTCGAGTTTCAGGCGATTCCGAAGGGCGAAAACTTTGCCGATATCTCCGATGTGGAAAGCCGCATGTACGCAGGTACGGACTATATTGAGGAATATCTCAACAATAAGGAATACGCCAAACCGTTCTATATGTGCGAGTATGTCTGCTCAATGAGCACTGGGGACGTCTATCCGTTCTGGAAGCTTGTTGAGGCGTACGACAACCACTTTGGCGGCTGTATATGGGAGTGGTGCGACCATGCCGTGGATGCGTCCGATGGGGACGGCGGCGTGCGCTACTGTTATGGAGGGGACTTCGGTGATTTCCCAAACAGTGCATACGGCTGTGTGGACGGTCTGGTATACCCCGACCGCCGGCGGCGTCCCGGGTATTTTGATATGAAACGCGTATATCAGCAGTATACGGCACAATACAACGGCGACGGCAGCGTGACCGTTACCAGCCGCAGGCGATTCATGCCGCTGGACGATACTGAGATACACTGGACGCTCTCAGACTGCGGAAAAGTCAGGATGGAGGGATCAACGGGCGCACTGTGCACGCCTGCCCAGGGGAAAACAACTATGAAACTTTTTGATCCGGATCAGATAGGATCGTATGCCTCCTGCCTGCTCACGCTGAGTTTCGTTTCTCTGATCGATACGCCCTGGGCAGAGAAGGGCTTTGAGACAGGTTTTGAACAATTTATACTCAAGGATTATGTCTCCGCACCGCCAACGTCTGAGGGTACGATCCAACTGGACGATACTGGCCGGTTTGCCGTCATCACGGCTGGAAATGTGCAGTATCGATTTGATAAGCCCTACGGCAGAATATCGTCTGTGAGCTGCGCTGGCGAACAGCTTCTCAGTGCACCTGTGGAGCCACAGATTTGGCGCTCCACCTGCTACAATCATGGATCAGCGGATATATGGAAGCTGAAAAATTTCCGCTATGCAAAGCAGAAGACATATAGTTGTAACGTTACCTGTACAGACGGCAATGTTATGATTGATACAGAGATATCTGTCGGCGGTCCGTCATGCCCTCCCGTAATACATGCAGACGTGAAATATACTTTTACGTCCGATGGTTGTGTAACAATCTCCTTTGACGGTAAGGTAATTGATGAGTGCCCGATCCTGCCCAGGGTGGGGTATCGGCTCTTTATGCCAAAGGAATACGAATACATATGCTTTTTTGGCTACGGTCCGCGTGAAAGTTATGTTGATCGATATCACTCGCAGCGTCTCGGACTTTGGAAGACGACGGCTACAGAGAACTTTGAGCATTATATCCGCCCGCAGGAGAATGGGGCCCACTATGGCACGCGCTTTGCGGAGATTGCAGGGGAGAAGGCCGGCCTGCGCTTTGAACCGTATGGCATGGAGCATTTTAGTTTCAATGCGCAGCATTTCACTGCTGAAATGCTTGAGGACACAATGCATGATTTCGAGCTCAAACCGCTAAATGATACCGTAGTCAGTCTCGATTGGCGTATGACCGGCATCAGCGAGGCAATATACCACAACGATCCTGAACGTGATCTGCGTCGAATTGATGAAAAGACGATTCAATTTGGCTTCAGGATCAAGCCGTTTTGCAAAAGCTGATGGAACATTGGAGTTGTGAACAGCCAGGCAAGGCAAAATGATACGTTAGCAATTGGAAAGGAGACGAAGGATGGGTACGGTTATTGCAATCGGGGGCGGCTTTGAGGGAAGAGAAGAGTTTTTTCTGGCAGAACATATTTTGGGGATTATTGGAAAAGAGAAGCCAAATTTTTTGCAAATCCCAACGACCGGGTTGGATGAGCACAGGAGTGGACGGCTGAGCTGTTTTGTTAAGTACGGCTGTCACGTGGATCAATTGTTCCTATCCCCTTGGTGCCGCCCGACGGAAGAAGAAGTCGCCCGGAAGATCAGATGGGCAGACATCATCCATGTCCCAGGCGGAAATTTGGGATACTGCATGGATATGTGGCGCGAAAGCAATGCGATTGGGTATCTGCGGGAGGCGTACGACCAAGGCAAGGTTTTGTTCGGTACCTCTTCGGGAGCTATGTGCTGGTTTCAGGAAGGCTATGATGATTGCGGTCCCAGAAATGCTATGGAATTTATCCATGGTGTAGGAATTCTACCATATTGCAACTGTCCCCATTACGAGAGTGACTATTGGCAGCAATTTACCCTGGATATTCCTACACGCAGCATTTCAGGCATTGCCTGTGAAAATGACGCGGCGATTTGTTGCTCTGATGGAAAATGGTACCTACTTATCTCACCGGCACGGCCAGATGCAAAATGCTGGTTCTTTGATGCGAGAGATCATTTCAGAAAAATCGACTTAACGGTTCATCCGGGAATTCTTGAGACTCTATGATACAGATGGTAAATTCGCACGGCATTGATGTATGATATATGGAGTCCGTTACGGGTTCCTATGTTGACGGAAATCTAAGACACGGGAAATTATAACTTCATTGGTACATCTGATTTTGCACGGGTTATCGAAGAATACTATCATATAGTTCAAAACCAGCCAAGGACAGCATAGCAAACAAGCTATGCCGTCCTTGGCTGGTTGTCCTATCGGGACTTTTTGTGGCTTGCAGGATTTCCGTTTCTGGCTGGCGGGGCTTCGCGGTACGTGCCGATCCGGCAAAATTCAGTCCGCCGAAACGTGGGAAAGGAAGCAGACGGCGGAAAATCCGGCCGCCAGGGTAAGCGGGCAGATCAGCCACTGGATTCCCGTCGGGATACCCGGGAACACGGCGGGCAGCGAGCCCAATAAGAACCCGATGATGATGGGATACGTAATCTGGGGGTACGAAGTCATCGCTTTTTCCAAAGCCTTGACCATCAGCAGCGTTCCGGCGATCAGCCCAATGCCCATGGGGAGCAGAAACGAAAACTGAAGTTCATGGATCGCGGTCATCGTCGGTTCGTACAGGCCGAGAACCAGCAGCATGTAGGAGATACTGATACCGGGGAGAATCAAAGCCACTGCCGCCAAAACACCGGCTAAGATCAGCATGAAGAGGAAAAGGGGACTCCCGCTGACGGCATTGAAAAGAGAGTTGGGTGCGAAGGAAAGCCCGACGACAATCGCGATTCCCAAAAGAGGGTAGAGGAGCTGGTAGGGCCGGAAAGTGCGGATATCCGCTTTTTTCCATATTGCCGGGATCCCGCCGAGGATCGCTCCCAGAAACAGAAACATCATCGGAAAGCGAAATCGTTCCGTGACCGTCAAAATCACCTTGGAAAACAGAAAAACGCCGAGAAGGCCACCGCCGCCGAAGGTAGCCAGCAGAAGGCCGTGTTTTTGGGGGTTTTTGAAAAAGTGGCTGACTGCGGCGAGGAGGTCGTCATAAGTGTTGAGGATAATCGCCATCGTGCCGCCGCTGACGCCGGGTATCAGCATGGATGCGCCGATAATTAATCCCTTGAGGACGTTCAGGAGATGTTTTTTCATAGCGGATCGCTCTAGCCTCCGTTTTTGTGCCCGCCGGAATCAGGCGGTTTCACACGTTCATTGAATGCACAGTATTTTTATTATACATGATTTTTTGGGGAATGCCAAGGAAGCAATGTAAAGTTTGGGTAAAATAATTGTGTCTTTCTTGCGGAAAGCGTAGAAATATGGTAGCATGGAAGAGTAAAACCGTGTCTGCGGAAAAAAGTGGAAGTCCTGCCGCAGCAGGTTTCAACTTATGACAGGAGGAAATTTATGACCATCGGATTGTCCGAGTTCCTCAGCCAGCTGATGCATAATCCCGCATTGGCTGTTACCGTGCTTCTGACGCTGGGCGTCATTTTGGTGAACGGCTGGACAGATGCGCCAAATGCCATTGCAACTTGTGTTTCGACCCGCGCCATCAGCCCGCGGCGTGCGATCCTCATGGCGGCTGTGTTTAACTTTTTCGGCGTGCTGCTGATGACGGTCATCAACAGTACGGTAGCGATGACGATTTACAACATGGTGGATTTCGGCGGAGACAGCCAGCAGGCGTTGACTGCCCTCTGTGCGGCGCTGTTTGCCATCGTCGCCTGGGCGACGGCGGCGTGGGTCTTCGGAATCCCCACCAGCGAGAGCCATGCGCTGATCGCCGGAATCTCCGGAGCGGCGATCGCGCTGCAGGGAGGCCTTTCCGGCATCAACGGCGGCGAATGGATCAAGGTGCTGTACGGGCTGCTGCTTTCGACGGTACTAGGCTTTGGAAGCGGCTTCGTTGTGACCAAAGGAGTGGAGTTTGTCTGCCGTAGAATGGACCGGAGGCGGACCTCCCGCTTTTTCCGCGGCGCGCAGATCGCCGGAGGTGCTGCCACAGCCTTTATGCACGGCGCGCAAGACGGGCAGAAATTCATGGGCGTTTTTCTGCTGGGGATCGCCCTGGCCAACGGAAACCCCAACGCCTCCAACTTTGAAATTCCCATCTGGCTCATGGTGCTGTGCTCGGCGGTCATGGCGTTGGGTACCTCCATCGGCGGCTACCGGATCATCAAGGCAGTGGGAATGGATATGGTCAAGCTGGAGACCTATCAGGGTTTCTCTGCGGACCTAGCCGCTGCAGGATGCATGCTGTTTTCCTCCCTGACCGGTGTTCCGGTCAGCACGACGCACACCAAAACCACGGCAATCATGGGCGTCGGAGCATCCAAGCGTCTTTCCTCCGTCAATTGGGGGACTGTCAAGGAAATGATACTGACCTGGGTGCTGACGTTCCCAGGCTGCGGCTTGATCGGATATTTGATGGCCAAGCTGTTTATCTGGATTTTTTAAATACAGGAAATCAATGGAAAGCAAAGGAGAGCAGCTATGGGAAGCAAGCGCGATTTTAATTACTTTGAAGCATTCGTTCAACTGGTCGATTACTCCTGCCAGTCTGCGGAGATTCTGGATACCTCGCTGAAGAGGTTCGACCACCAGGGGCTGGCTGAAATGATGACGAATCTCCACGGCATTGAACATGCTGCGGATATGGGTAAGCACGATATGATGAACCGGCTGGCCCGGGAATTTATCTCTCCCATTGAGCGAGAGGACATCATTGAGCTGGGGCAGGAAATCGATAACGTTACCGACAGCATCGAGGATGTGCTGATGGGAATCTACATGTACAACATCCAGGTGATCCGTCCCGAGGCGCTGGATTTCGTCGACGTCATCGTCCAGTGCTGCAACGCGCTGAAAAAAACCATGGAGGACTTTCAAAATTTTCGAAAATCCACGACGATCCACGACAGCATCGTGGAGATCAACCGCCTGGAGGAGGTGGGGGACCGCCTTTATACCGAAGCGGTGCGGAGCCTTTACCTGAACTGTCAGGATCCGATCGAAACGGTCTCCTGGACGGAGATTTTCGACCGGCTCGAATCCTGCTGCGATGCCTGCGAACATGTCGCCAACGTGGTCGAGAGCGTCATCATGAAAAACACCTGAAAGCAACCCCTCCCGGAAAGATTCTTCCGGGAGGGGTTGCTTGACAGTTTCAGGCCTTTCCGGTATTGTAAGAAGAGAATGGGGGAATCACAATGAAGTCGAATGAGGAGATGCTGTTTGCGCAGCAGCGGGCGTATTTCCGCAGTGGAGAGACCCGAGAGCTGCTTTTCCGGAAGGAACAGCTCAAAAAGCTGCTGAACGGTTTAGAACGCTGGGAACGGGCTCTGCTGGACGCGCTGACGGCGGATTTGGGAAAAAGCCCTTTTGAAGGCTATGCGACCGAGATCGGGCTGATTCGGGAAGAGATCCGCACCGCCTGCCGCTGTCTGCGAAAATGGACGAAAATTCGCCGGATCGCCGGGCCGCTGACACAATTTCCCTCCTCCGGGGCGCTGATTCCGGAGCCGAAAGGCTGCACGCTGATTCTGGCCCCCTGGAATTATCCGGTGCAGCTGATCCTGGCGCCGCTGGTTTCCGCCATCGCAGCGGGAAACTGTGCGGTGCTGGTCCTGCCGGAGGATGCGCCGCGGACGTCGGCCGTGTTGGCGGAAATGATGGGAAATCTGTATCCGGAAAAATATATCGCGGCACGGCTCGGGTCTGTTGAATCGAACACACGGCTGCTGTCCCTGCCCTTTGATCATATCTTCTTTACAGGCAGCCCGCGGGTCGGGCGGATCGTCATGGCAGCCGCGGCTAGGAACCTTACGCCGGTGACGCTGGAGCTGGGCGGAAAAAGCCCTTGTATCGTAGACAAAACGGCAGATCTTACCCTAGCGGCGCGGCGGATCGCTTGGGGAAAATGCCTGAATGCCGGTCAGACCTGTGTTGCGCCGGATTATCTCTTTGTGCAGGAAACCGTGAGGGAGGACTTCCTCCGGGAGCTGGAGAAGCAGACGGAACGCCTATATCCCGATGGGATGATCGGCGGGGAGGATTATCCCCACATCGTCAGCCGAAAGCATTTTGACCGACTCTCCAGGTTGATGGAGGGGCAGCGGGTCCTTTTCGGCGGGGAAAAGGATCCGGGACGTCTCCAGATTTCCCTGGCCGCACTGGACAGCCCTGCCCCGGACAGCCCGGTGATGCAGGAGGAGATTTTCGGGCCGCTGCTGCCGGTCATTCCGTACCGGGATATCCAAGAAGTCTTGGAGTTCGTCCTGGACCGTCCCAAGCCGCTGGCTCTTTATCTGTTCACCCGGGACCGGGTGTTGAGCCGCCGGATTTTCCGGGAGGTGAGCTTTGGAGGCGGCTGTCTTAACGACACCATCGTCCATCTCACGTCCCACAACCTGCCTTTCGGCGGCGTTGGGGAGTCAGGAATGGGCAGCTGTCACGGAAAGGCGGGCTTCGACACGTTTACCCACCTGAAGCCTGTGTTGAAAAGGGGAACCTGGCTGGATCTGCCGGTGCGGTATCCGCCATATCGCGGAAAATTAGACCTACTGAAAAAGCTGATGCGGTAGACTTTGAGTTGGATTGGAAGATTTTTTTAAAACTTAAAAAAGTATTTGTGCAGGCGCAACAGTTTTCCAGTTTTTTTACACCCAATAAGTGACCAAACGGTTAAGGGAATTTTAAGGTTTGTAACCGGATTTTCATTGGATTTCCCACATCGTATATGGTATACTGGAGGAGGTGGCAGATACAAAAGAGAAAACTGCCGGTCTGATTGATACAAAATCTCAAGAATGGAGGAAACGATCCGTAAAATCTGACGTTAGGAGAACCATCATGAGCCTGATAAGTGTCAAGGATATCCGAAAAGTGTATCGGGTGGATAAGGAAAAGGTAGTGGCCCTCAACCGGATCAACCTGGAGATCGAAGCCGGGGAAATCTGCTGCATTCTGGGTACGTCTGGCTCCGGCAAGTCCACCCTTTTAAACATTATGGCAGGGCTGGAGAAGCCAAGCCGGGGCGCTGTGATCATTAACGGCGTGGATATGGTAAAGCTCACCGAAAAGCAGCTTGCCCAGTTCCGGCAGGAAAATATCGGTTTTATTTTTCAGTCCTACAATCTAATGCCGACGATGACGGCGGTGGAAAATGTGGCCCTCCCGCTGATGTTCAAGGGAATCGGCAAAGCCCAGCGCGTCAAGGCGGCCAAGCGGATGCTCAAGGCGGTCAACTTGGGGAGCCGGATGCTGCACAAGCCGACCCAGATGTCCGGCGGCCAGCAGCAGCGCGTAGGCATTGCCCGGGCGTTTGTCGCCAGACCGAAAATCGTTTTCGCCGACGAGCCTACCGGGAACCTGGACTCCAAGACCACCCGCGAGGTTATGGAGATGATCGTCGGGATTGCCCGTCGGCACAACGAGACCCTGATTCTGGTAACCCACGACCGGGATATCGCCCGGTATGCGGATCGGATTGTTCACCTGGTCGACGGCGATATCGTCAGCGACGAACCGAACTGTTCGATCATCGGCCGGGAAGATGCCGCTTCGGACACTCCTGTCCAGAGTGTTGAGCAGAATGTGGATTTGGCCAGCGACAAACTGGCGTGACAATTTGAAGAAAGGAGTTTTCCGCCTGTGAGCGGAAAACCTAGGGCAGAATTATGAATCAGACTCTTTTGAAAAGAACCGCCAGCCTGATGACAGCCTTTGTTCTGTTTTTATTGCTGACCGTCGGCGCAATGCCGGCGAGAGCGGCGGGAATGAGCGTGTCGGCGTCGATCCTCCCCTCCAGCGTATCGGCGGGCGAGCGCTTTGCTGTACAGATTGCTATTACTGGATCGAAAACCAAAGGGACTTCCGCTGACGTTTCGGTTTCCGGCCTTGGCGGCCTGACCGGCGGCAGCCTGGAATCTGACGTTTCATTCGACGCATCTGGCAATGCCGCCTTTACGGCTGCTGCGGGAAGCATCGCTTATACCGGCAGCGGTGCGACTTCTGTGTTGGTAGAAGTAAACGGTGAAACCGCCACCGCGGAGATTTCCGGTTTTATCCCAACAGAGGACGACACCCCCGTCACACCCACCAAGCCTACGGGCAATATTTTTGTGGTAAAAGATGGGACCGCCCTTCCGTTCATCAGTGCGGGTGAGACCAAAAACATCACCCTCCCGCTGGTAAACACTACCAGCCGGCGGTATTCGGACGTCCAGTTTACCTTGGAGCTTCCCACGGGGCTTTATGTCAATGGCGCTTCCTTCTCCAAAAAGCTGACCTTCTCCGGAAAGGGAACCCAGGATCTGACGATTCCGTTGTCCGCTGATTCCTCTATGGCTTCCGGCGTATATGTGGTGACGGTGAACGCCACTTATAAATACAGTACCGAAACTGTTTCGGAGACCTTTACCTTTAACATCAAGGTCACCGGTTCCACCGGCCAGACCGGGGAAGGACGGCTGGCGGTTGTCGGCTACAGCGTTAATCCCGGAACGGTCAATGCTGGCAGCACCTGCAAGCTGACCTTGACGGTTAAAAATACCGGCAGCAGCGTAGTCAAGGATGCGTCCGTTACCCTGGGTGGGCTCTCCACCGAAGGCTTTACGATGAACAACAGCCTGGATACACAGTACATCTCTTCCCTCAATGCAGGCTCAACGACTAACCTGACGTATAACCTCAGCACCGGTGCGGATATGAGTACCGGCAATTACATATTAGACGTCGCCATGGTTGTGGGGGAGGAGACTTCCTCTGCCAAAGCGTTTGTTCCGGTGAAAGGCGGCTCCACCGGCGGCAGTTCCGGCACCTCGGAAAGCAAGCCGCAGATTGTGATCGAGAGTTATACTTACGGCGACGAGGGCGTGACCTCTGTCACAGGCGGCCAGGTCTTTACCCTGACCATGAAAATTAAAAATACCGGCAGGGTCGCCATTGAGAACGTGAAGATCACCGTTTCCTCCGCGGCGGATGCGATGACCGGCGGCGCTTTCTCCCCTGCCAACTCCTCAAATACCTTTTTCGTCCAGAGCATTCCCGCAGGCGGAATCATTGAAGAATCCATCGACCTGCTTCCCAAGGCGGACGCGGCTCCTAAGTCTTACGGCCTGGACATCGCTTTCAGCTATGAGGCTGTGGTAAACAAAGAGCGCATTGAGATGAATCCTACCGAGACCATTTCCATCCCCCTGACCCAGCCGGACCGCTTTGAGGTCGGCGACCTTCAGATGTGGGGACCGGTCATGCTCGGCGAGACTCTGGGCGGCTATGTTTCTTACGTCAACAAGGGCAAGAGCACCATCTTCAACCTTTCGGTAAAGGTGGAGGGCGAAGGCTTCACCACAGGGGAAAGCGAGAGCTATATCGGCAACGTGGAGTCCGGCTCCGGCGACAGCTACGAACTTTCTCTCAACACCAATCAGGCGGGGACCATCACCGGCAAACTGATTTTCTCTTATGAGGACGCCAACGGCGAGGTGAAGGAGATCGTAAAGGATTTTGAGAGTGAAGTCATTGAAAACACCTATATTGACCCGGGCATCGATGATCCTGACATACCGATCGACGTGCCGGTGGAGAATCCGGGACTTCCCACCTGGGCCTGGATCGCAATTGTAGCCGGCGGCGTGATCGTCGTGATTGTGGTTGTTGTGGTGGTCGTAAAAGCAGTCAAGAAGAAAAAACAGAAAGCCCTGGATGCGGAAGACGATTATGACGATGAAGATATAGGTGCGGCAAAATGAAACTGAGAGATATGATTGTCATGAGCCTCTCAAACCTCTGGAAACGGAAGGTTCGGACGCTCCTGACCGTGACCGGCGTCGTGATCGGCACCTGTGCCATCGTGGTCATGATCTCTTTGGGACTTGGCATGCAGAAAACCATGCAGGATTCATTGGCGCAGATGGGCGACCTGACTATTATTAGCATTTACAATTATGGCACTTCTACGCCGGAGCCGCTGGATGACGCCATGCTGGAAAAATTCCGGCAGCTCAAGTACGTGCAGGCGGTGACACCGGCCTATTACCCTCAAAATTGGGGATCTTTTACCATCAAAAGCGGAAAATACCAATATTCGGGCCAGATTACCGGCGTTGATTTCGACGCGCTGCGGCTGATGGGCTATGAAATGGAACAGGGACAGATGCCGGATGATACGACGGGCTACGAGGATAAGGTAGTATTCGGCGCCTCTGCGGGATATGATTTCTATAACCCCAAAAAAGGCGGAAACCGCTACTGGATGACCGGCCAGCAGGGCGAGCCGGACGTAGATGTCATGAACGACAAGCTGGAGCTGGTCATAAATAAGCAGTCGGATACCAGTAAAAAGGCCCCAGTTCATAAAATCACCTGCTCCGGCATTATGGTGGAGGATTGGAGCCGGAATCCGTCCCCTTACGGCGTTTTCATGGACGTGAATTACCTGCGTTCTCTGGAAAAGGAATTCAACAAGCTCAACAATATCAAAGAGGATAAAGAGAAAGTCTTCGCCTACAACAACGCCTATATCAAGGTGGACGATATGAAGCATGTGGCTGAGGTCGAGGAGATCATTAAGAGCTATGGCTTTGAGACTAATTCCATGGAGTCTATCCGGAAGCCTTTGGAGGAGCAGGCGCGGCAGCAACAGCTGATTTTCGGCGGACTGGGCGCGATCTCTCTTCTGGTTGCGGCGCTGGGCATCACCAATACCATGATCATGTCAATTTATGAGAGGACTCGGGAAATCGGCGTCATGAAGGTCCTTGGCTGCGTAATCAGCGATATCCGTGCCATGTTCCTGATGGAAGCCGGCGGCATCGGCCTGCTGGGCGGAATCATCGGCGTTGGAGTCAGTTATGGAATCTCCTTCCTCATCAACTCCTT
Organism: uncultured bacterium; assembly: GCA_905214265.1. GTDB lineage: Bacteria > Bacillota > Clostridia > Oscillospirales > Ruminococcaceae > Merdivicinus. Next base: position 2,658 of record CAJMLQ010000040.1, on the reverse strand, counting down.
TGGCGGAGGCGGAGGCGGCGACATCTGGAGTCCTGGCGGCATCGGGATCGGCGGGCTCTCCATCATTCCCTGGTGGCTGATTATCGGCGCGCTGATTTTTGCGACGATGATCGGACTGATATCCGGTTTCTCCCCAGCCAACCGTGCGGTGAAGATCAGCGCGCTGACGGCCATCAAACAGGAGTGATTTCCTTGGAAGGAAAGAATGGGCGAACGGAAGTGCGCTGCAAAGAATTTAATACATAGAAATTAAGTAGCCAAAAGGGCTTGTTGTCTGTGATCGCAGGCAGCAAGCCCTTTTGCGTTTTCTTATATTCCAATGTACGGAATTGCCATGGCGTTTCAAGACTTTTTCGTTGGGAAAGGATATTTTGGCAGCTCATGGGTGGGCCCTAAATCTTTTCAGCGATTTTTACATCGTCTATGTTCTGGCAGTTCATTCGGTGGAATTCTTTGTCACAATCATCCTGCCCCTGATTGTCAATGAGATGCAGAATCAATACTTAAAAAAGACGCTGCAAATGGTGTCGTATCTGCCCTATTTTATTTCGACTGTCATTATCGTCGCAATGCTCCACCAAATGGACATTGGACGAACACATATTTCTTTAACGGAGGTTTCGGTGTGAAGGTATGGCTCAGATAATGTCGTAAGCAAAAAAGTCCGCTGAGGTCACCACGACCCCAGCGGACTTTTTCACTTTTCTGCGTATTCGGGATGTTTCTCAATCCATTCCTTATAAAACGCCTGTCCTTCCTCGCTTTCATGAAAACGGCGGATTTCCGGAATGATGTATCGTGCAAAGGCATCCAAAACCTCTTTCGGTATATCCACATCATATTTGTTTTTCTTTTTGTCCATATGTGCCTTTCTGCCATCTATGCGCCTCTGGGTTCGCCTTGGAGCCGTTTATTCTTTATCATGGGAAAAGATATGCCCCACAGCGTTTGCGTCGCTTGTGGGGCATAAATTATCCGATTTTCGACCTTTATCCTGACGGTAATTCGCTGTCTTCCTTCGGTTGTATCAGCTTTGCATTTGAAGGGTAATTGAGCGTGATCATCGCAGGTCTGCCAAGACCTTGCTTTCGACGGCAGATCAATCCACTGAATTCCAACTGCTGAAATATCCGCGTCACGCTTTGTCGGCTACGGTGCAGCTTCTTCTGTGCCTGTTCTACGGTGAAGTAAAGACGGATCGTGCCGTCCTCTTCGGTATAGCCATTGGCCTTGGAAATACTTGCCCTGTCCAGCATAAGTGCGTACAGCACCTTTGCATCGTTGGTAAGCTCTGCAAAACAATCCTCCATGAGAAAACGAGGAAAAGGTATGTACGATGCCGATAGGCTCTCTACTGTAAATTTACAAAAATCTTGTTTCATAGGACCTCCTATCCCATCCATCCTATCAGGTGTATTGATTGGATTGATGGATGACTTTATTGAAAGTTAATTTATTTCTTATTGATTAGAGGATGAATTCCATACTCGATGACCGTTCGGAAATCCACGGTCCAGAAATCGGGTTATGGTACGGTCTTGAGTGTCAGGCTATCCGCGATCTGAAAAACCGTCGACGGGAAATCCATACACGGAAAATCCTGTTGTGGTCATAATTCTGCCCTTTGTGACTGCTTGAGTAGTTCCCAAATTTCACACTGTTTTGCTTTCAACTCGACGATATCATCCTCATAGAAATGCCCCGTCTGATTGATACGTCGGCAGATCTGGTTGATGTTTCCGGCAACGCGGCTGACGGCAGCAGCCAGTTTCTTTTGCTCGGTGTAATCCGCTTTGATGATATAGCCGTCGATTGCCATTTTGCGAAGATAGGCTCCCATGTTTTTGGTGCCAAGCTGCTCCATCTTTTTCTGGATTAGTTGACGTTCCTGCTCGGTGACACGGAACTCAATGCGGACTGGTCTGGTGCGATTTTTCATCATTAGTTCCCCCTATGTAAGTAATTTTGATAATAAAAAGCGCCCTCGTTTTTTTCAAATTGAGAGCGCATGATAACAAAGATGATTCAGTTTTCAGAGAATAGCAAGCACATCCGGTGTCCGTACATCCGGAAATATTAGTTTGTTGGGAGTATCCCAAACCCTTTACTCCGTGTTGACTATCATCATAATTTAATTGTAAATATTTTTCGAATGTTTTTCAAGATTCATTGACTATAATCGTAATTCTGAGTATAATATTATTGAGTTATTGCGACGAGGTGTTTGAATGGATTATATTGCTGAACTCACTGCCATTGCCAAGGAGCATGGCGGTATCATTGAAACAAAAATCGCAGCGCAGCATGGCATCTCAAAAGCCATGCTCTACAAGCTGTGCAAAGAAGATAAAATCCATCGCATTGTAAAGGGGCAGTACATCCTTCCCGACGATATGGAGGATGAACTGCTGTCGATAAGCAAGCGGTCAACACGGATAATATTCTCTCATGAAACAGCTCTGTTCTTACATGGCATTTCGGACAGAACACCTTTTGAACATACAATCACTGCACCGTCCGGATGCATCCCTTCTGCGGCGATCAAAGCAGAGTGCAAGGTGTACTACATCAAGCCGGAGCTGTTCGAGCTCGGCAAGACTGAACTGAAAACGCCTGCCGGTAATCTCGTTCCCTGCTACGATCTGGAACGCACCATTT
>CAJMLQ010000039.1 GCA_905214265.1 uncultured bacterium | reverse complement strand
GTCCTTTTTCGTCGCGTTCCCGGCTGCGGACAATATATCCGGCTCTTTCCAGCTCCCGTATTGCCTCCCGGATCGCGTCAATCTTTTCCCGGTTGATAAGGGACAGACCTTTCAGCGTGTAGTCCCAGTTATCCGGCAGGGACAGCATTTGGGACAGCAGCCCCTTTGCTTTTAGGGAAAGCTCCTGATTGCGTAGGTGGTGGTTGGACATAACGGTGTAGCCGCTGTTTTTTTCCACCCGAAATACTGCCATAGGTTATCAGCTCCTTTCGCTCACTCTGCCTTGCTGCGCCAGATTGCGGTCTGTCTGCCCGGTTCATACGGACACTCGGCATATACACAAAACCGATATTTCCAGTGCGGACGGTAGAAGTGGCAGGTGTTACAGTCCTCATGCTCGGTGCAGCCGTTCTCGTACCGGTCAAATCCGGGCTTTCCCTGCATGAGCGTTTCAAATGCGCGGCTTTTACCGCTCATAAAGTACATTCCGGCTGCGCCTCCTTTCTGAATTTGGGCAGAAAAAAACGCCGCAGACTTCTTTCAAAATCTGCGGCGTTGGGGTATGCGAAAAGGGATGCTGCCTTGCGGTAACATCCCTTTTGTCGCTTGGTTATTCAATTTTTGAGCTAACCTGTTTGCCCACTGCCCTTAAAAGCGTTGATTTTACTGGATTTTTGCTTGTTTTCTTATGTCAACGCTCTTAAGTGACGGCCTTCTGTAACGGTAGTTTCGTATTATCGGACTACGCTGTCCGATTCGATCTGCAGGAGCTCCTGCAAGCCATAGAGGATATTCGTACAGCACCAACCGGTATAGACCGAGTACATGCCGCCTTCGTCAATGGCGTTGTTTTGGTTGGCGCGACCGTCCCAGGAGCGGGTTTTGACGTTGTAGGAACCGCGCCATCCGCCGTCCCACAGAGGGAATTCGCCAGCGCACTGGATAGAGACTAGAAAATCCGCCAGCTTTTTGGAGGATTTCAGCCATTTGGGATCATGAGTCAGACGATAAGCCTGATTCAGGGCCTGCAAAGCGAAACCCTGCGTGTAGACTAGGTCTGCCAGGTCCGGATTGGTTTGGAGGGCACAGTCCATGCAGCCCTCATCGCAGTTGCAGATCGCTCCGCTTTCATGCTGCAGACGAAGGACAAAGGCACCGGTGCGCTCCATCATTTGAAGGTAATGGTCCTTGCCGGCAGCCTCGTAAGCGGTTCCATAGGCGTAAAAGGCCATGGACGTTTCGGAGGAGACCGGCCGCCAGTCTTCGCCATGCATGACCTCATAGGAGGTGCGGCAGCGCCCTTCCGGAAGAATGAGGGCGTCCAGGGCGTCCATGGCTTTCTCCGCACAGGCGAGATAGCGGGGTTCCCCTGTGATTTTCCAGAGGCGGAAGAGGCCTGTCGCGGGCCAGAGAATGAAGCAGGGACCTGCGGCATCGCGATTAACGCAGCGGGAGTCCTCCATGCCGAAGAGTCCGGTTTCTCTCTGACGGCTGCACCAATAGTCGGCCAGAGGACGCGCCATGTCCAGAAGGCGGCTGTCCGGATGGCGGAAGTAAAGCTGGCACAGGGCGTTCAGGATTTTTCCGTTGTCGTTTTGATAAATCGCTTCGCTGTTCCCCAAGCCACGGATGGTGCCGTCGATCACGTAAAATGGAAAGGAGCCCTTCCAGATCGAGCAGGGGTTTGTATCCTGGGTTCTTTGCAGCCAGCGGAGGATCTTTTCCGCAAGAGCATCATGATCTGCGCTGCCGGTCAGGTCTTTCTGCGTCAGAAGGACTCGAAGGTACTCGGTGTTGCAGTCCGGACGGGACCAGCAAGTGCGCAGGTGTTCGTCTATGCGGATGCGTTCATAGATGCCGTAGGTTCCTCCGTCAAAGGTGAGCATTTGACTGTTGATCCAGGAGATGCCGCGGTTGATGGCGTTACAGTAGGCTTGGTTCATAAAAAGACCTCCTTCAGCTGATGGAAAAATGGGGAAGGCAAAAATAGTCCCGGTAGGCGTTGACCATGGCTAGATAGTTGGAAAGGGGCACACTGGCGGAAATGGCGTTGCTGGCAGTGAAAACATGCCCGCCGTTTCCCATACCGTCTTCGATGCAGCGGACGGTCTGTTCCCGGATCGTTTCGGGGGAGGAAAAGCTCAGGGTGTTGCCACAGTCCATATTGCCGAAGAAGGTGATGCGCTGGCCGAAACGTTCCTTGAGCTTTTTTAGATCCATGCCCGCGCTGAAATCGATCTCGCCGTAGGCATCTACACCAGAGGTGAGGAGAAAGTCGTCGATGACGCTCCAAAGGTCGCCGTCGCTGGCGTTGACCGCCCGGCAGCCGAGACTGTGAATCTGATCACTGAGGCCCTTTAGCTCCGGCGCGATGAATTCCCGGTAGGCGGCGGGAGAAATCAGAGGGCGATTTCCGGCAAAGTCGCCGCCGATGCCGATCATATCGGCTCCGGCCTCGGCAAGTCGGTGGATACTCCGGCGGCAGCTCTCTGTAGCAAGGGCAAAATGTTCATGGGCGGTTTCCGGTTCCAGGAGCATGGTTTCCATCAGCTCCACGTCGGTCCAAATGCCGTGGGAAAAGGCTGGGGTATACAGGGGGAGGTCTAGGCCTTGGCGGTCCATCTCCTCCCGGAGATATTGATAGATCAGACAGGGATTGGAGCTGTCAGGACGAGAGAGGGCTTCCCGGCGCTGCTCGTTCCGGCGGCGGACATTCTCTACCGGGTCCTCGGCGGGCGGAGCGGATATCGGAGGCTGAGGACGGAATTCCATCACCGATTCCGGGGGATTGGGGACACAGTAAATCATATCGTGGCCGAGCTTTCGGGCTAGATCAACCCGATCCCGGGCGTATTGGCGGAGGGCGGCCTCGTAGTTGCCAATCTCTTGGGCGTAGGCGGCCCAGTCTGCGTAATCTCCGCCGAAGTCAGCATAGCGGCGGCCCAGGACGGCGTCGGCAACCGGTGAAAGAAGGACGTATTCGAAAATCGGGGTGCGGTCTGGCTGACGATGGGAAAAGGCAGCGTCGATCCGCTGACGGCTTGTCATCGCGTTCATACAATGGACTCCTCCTTTTCTGCAGCGGCAATAATTTCCTTTATTGTAGCGGTTTTTCCGAAAAAGGTAAATGCTCATTTCTGCTTTTTGGCTAGTCTGATTTCGCCTTGTGATAAGAGTCAGGAAACAGAAGAATCTTCAAATAATTCTGTCAATCCTGCAAAGACTTTCCGGGAGGTTCTCTTTATAATAAAAGTATCCGGTCCGCTGATGTCAAGGGCGGACTTGTGAAAACAGATAAGGAGTGACTGAAATGTATCGTATTGGTGTTGTAAATCTGGACGTTTCACATCCGAAGGCGTTTTCGGAATATCTCAACAAGGGGGAGCGCGCCCGATATACGGCCGTCTATAACGACGGATTTCGCGGGGACGACGAGGTTGAGGCCTTTATGAAGGCCAACGGAATGGAAAAACGGTATGATTCTGTAGCCGAAATGGCGGAACATGTGGACATCGGCTTTGTGCAGGGGTGCAACTGGGACAAACATCTGGAATATGCCAAGGCGTTTATCCGGGCGGGAAAGCCGGTCTTTATTGATAAGCCCATCGTTGGATGCCTGCGGGACTGTCGGGAGTTGGAAAAGCTCGCAAAAGAAGGCGCAGTCATTTACGGCAGCTCGTCGCTGCGGTATGCCAGTGAAGTCGCATCCTTTGCGGCGCTTCCAGTGGAAGAGCGCGGAGAGATCGTTCATATTACGGCGACGGTGGGTGTTGACGAATTCAACTACGCCATCCACGCGGTAGAGACCATCATGGGACTGGTGGGAACAGAAGCCAGGGCGGAGTCGGTGACCTATATCGGCCGGACCGGCTGGGAAGGCGCGGCCTGCGACAGCTATTTTGTACGGTTCCGGAACGGCGTGTCTGCGGATTATCACATTTATCTCAATGCCTGGCAGGCCAGCACCATGACGGTCATCACTACGAAAAAAACGGTGAGCACCATCGTGGACGCAGGCGTCGCCTACGGCGCAATGCTGGATTGCATCTGCGACGCACTGGACGGAAAAGTGGGAACCGTTGCACCGGTGGAAAGCCTGACGGAATCTATCAAAATCATGTTGGCGGGACGGGCCTCCCGGCTGAAAAACGGCGTTCCGGTGCGGATCTGTGAACTGACCGAAGAGGACCCAGGATTTGATGGAAACGCCTTTGAAATCGGATATGCTGCTGCTGCCAAGAAGCTTTACCTGCCTGCGGAGGAGAAAAAATGATCACCATTCAAAACGCGGCTGCCGAGTTTGTTCGGGAACCGCTGCTGGCTCCCTTCGGTTTCAAGGGAAACCACGTGGAGGAGCTGTGGCAAAGCGTGGTCCGGCTCCGCAGCAGCCGGGCAGAAGGTGTCGGACTGGGCGTCCAGAGCGTCCTTTGGTCCGATGCGGCAGTTTTTGCGGAAAACTGTCCCAGCGGCGGGAATACGCTGATGTTTGCCATGACCTGCTATGCGGTAAGGCTCTGCCAGGGGATGTCCTTTGAAACGCCGGATGAACTGCTGGACCGGCTGCTGGAGCCGGTGCTGGAATATGGGCGGATGATTGCCAGGCGGCCAGACATGCGGATGACCTTTGCGCTCAACGCCTTGGTGCCGGTGGATTTTGCAGCTTGGGTACTGTATGCTAGGGAAAAGGGATTGCCGGATTTTGACAGCCTGATCCCAGCGGACACACGTCCGGCTATGGCAGTACGGCAGGAGAAGCTGGCACGGATCCCGCTGATTACCTACGGATTAGGGCGGGAAGCGGTGGAGGAAATCCTCAACAGCGGCGATTTCCTGTTGAAAATCAAGATCGGATCCGATCCCGAAGGGGACCGCGACCCGGAAAAGATGCTGGAATGGGACAAAAAACGGCTGAGTTTTCTCCATGAACTGGCCCGGGAGCGGAGCACTCCCTACACGGATAATGGGAAAATCGCCTATTACCTGGACGCCAACGGGCGGTATCCAAACCGCGACACGCTGATGCGGTTTCTGGATCATGCGGACAAAATCGGAGCGCTGTCTCAAATTGTTTTGCTGGAGGAGCCGCTGGATGAAAGTGATACAGCTGACCTGAGCGGAGTACCGGTGCGGGTTGCGGCTGACGAAAGCGCCCACTGCGCCGAAGACGCGATCCGGCGGATCCAGCAGGGCTACACCGCAGTGGCGCTGAAGCCCATTGCCAAGACACTGAGTATGACCTTCCGAATCCTCAAGGCGGCGTATCAAAGAGGCGTACCCTGTTTCTGCGCCGATTTGACAGTGAATCCGGTGATGTTGGAATGGAACAAAAACGTTGCGGCGCGGGTAGAGGCTCTTCCCGGAATCCGTATCGGCGTGGTCGAGACCAACGGCGACCAGAATTATCGGCGGTGGGAAGAGATGTGCGGATATCACCCCCGGGCTGGCAGCGGCTTTACCCAGCTCCAAGACGGGTTGTTCCAGCTGGATGAGGAATTTTACCAATGCAGCGGGGGAATTTTGGAAGACAGCGCCTATTACCGCGGGCTGTTTTGAGGAGGTTCAGGATGACGGAAACCATACGGTTCGGGCTGATTGGCTGCGGGATGATTGCAGGGCTTCACGCCAGCGCCCTGCGAGAGATTCCCGGAGCGGAACTGGGCGGGGCCTGCGATCCGGTTCCAGGGCGGGCGGAGGCGTTTGTCCTGCAAAACGGCGGCAAGGCTTATCCGGGAACCGCGGAATTGCTGGCGGACCCTTCCATCGACGCGGTCTGCATCTGCACGCCAAGCGGTACCCACGCGGATCTAGCTGTTCAGGCGGCCTGTGCGGGCAAGCACGTAGTGGTGGAGAAGCCGATGGCGATCACCATGGGGCAGCTCCGCCGGGTGGAGGACGCCTGCCGGGAAAACAGTGTGAAACTCTGCTGCATCTCCCAGCTGCGATTTACACGGGCTTACCGGCAGATCCGGGAGGCCGTGGCGGAGGGAAAGTTGGGGCGGCTGGTCTGCGGGGATATCTACATGAAATATTACCGGGAAGAGGGGTACTATGCCGGAAGCTCCTGGCGCGGAACGCTGGCTATGGATGGCGGAGGCGCGCTGATGAATCAGGGAATCCATGGGGTGGACCTGGTGCAGAGCATCATGGGACCGGTTCGCAGCGTGTTTGCCCGTAGCCGGACGCTTCTGCACCATATTGAAGCGGAGGACACCCTTTCTGCTGTGGTCGAATATGAAAGCGGTGCGCTGGGCGTCATTCAGGCGACGACCTCCGCTCGTCCCGGGTATGGGCGGAGGATGGAGATCAACGGCACTTTGGGCGGCATCACGCTGACGGAGGATCACATTACGGCGTGGAATCTGGAAGATCCGCCGGAATCGCTTCTTCGTCCGGTGGAAAGCGGGATACAGACTGCGGGGGATCCAGCGGCTTTGGCGGCGGAATGCCATGCAGAGCAGCTGGCCGATATGGTTCGCGCTATCCGTACAGGAGGAGATCCGCTGGTGGATCAGAAGGAAGGCCGCAAGGCTGTGGAAATCATCCTTGCGATTTACCGGTCGGCGGAAACAGGACGGCCGGTGACCCTGGACGAGATGCGAGAAGGCTAAACTGGGCGGTTTTCCAGGGCGATGTAGCGGCTGTCTTGGTGCTTCCGGCGGTAGATCAGGGGAGCACAGCCTTCCCGCTCCTTGAAATTCCGGCTGAAATAGTGGATGCTCTGAAAGCCCACCAGTTCGGAGATCTCGCTGATGCTCATATCCGAGTTTGCCAGGAGCTCTTTGGCCTTTTTCATTCGGAGATTGTTGATATATTTGATCGGCGTGGTACCGTACATTTCCTTGAAAATATCGATGAGCGTTGTCTTGCTGACATGGGCAAAGTGAGTGAGATCGTCCAAGCTGATAATGCGGTTGAAATTCTGGTTGATGTACTGGAGCAACTGGGAAACAGGAAGACCCTTGTAGGTATTATCCAGGGCACTGGCCTTTTCGTACTGGATGACAGCTGCGCTTTTTTCTCCATGGCGGCTGCGGATCAGACTGATGAGAAAGATGCTGAAGGCCATATTGATGACCTCGTTGCTGAAGGCTTCCTGAAATTGCGCTTCACTTAGGATGTTTTCCAGCTGCGAAAGGCAGGCCTCAAAATCCGGCAGCGGGATGCAGTTGGGGAGAGCGAGAAGCTCCCGGCTGAGAGAGGCGTCTGAAACGGCGAACTTGATATCGATAAATTTGGGCAGAGCAGAGCTTTCTGAACGAAACACCCCGTGGGAGACGCCGGGTTGCGCCAGCAGGGCGATGCCGCGGCTGGCGGGATAAGAGGTTTCACCGATGAGGACAGACCCTTCCCCACCGGTGGGGACCAACAGCTGGTAGAAACTGTGGCTGTGAGGCGGGTTGTTCTGTGTCTGCGGATATTTCGCAATCCAATAAACCTTGGTCATAAGCAGACGGCTCCTTTGTGTAACGTGAGATGCACTGGATTTTGGCACCTCTATTCTATTATTGTAGCACAGTCCCTGAAAAAAAGCAAAAGCGATGTGCCGAATCTGCAAATACCGCTGACGATTCTGCAAATACAATTTTAGTGGCTTATGATAAAATGAAAAAAAGCAAAACGGAAAGGATGCGACAACATGAAAATTGCGATGATTCTGAGCTGCGCCATGCGGAAGCGGCTTTTTTCCGAGAAGGCGATGGAAAATCTCCAGTCTTTTGGTGAAGTCGTTGTGAATGAAACCGATGATACCGGAGCAGAGCAGGTGAAAAAGGTCATTGCCGGAGCAGACATTGCGGTGACCTCCTGGGGAAGCCAGCCTCTGACGGGCGATATTCTTGCAGCAGCACCGGGGCTGAAGCTGGTGGTCCACGCAGCGGGCAGCGTAAAGCCCATCGTCTCCGACGAGCTGTGGGTAAAGGGCGTGCGAGTGACCGGTTCTCCCAAGCCGCTGGGCGAGGGCGTGGCGGAAACGGCGCTGGGATTGTCCATCGCGGCGTCGAAAAATGTATTCCGACTGTCCAAAAACATTGCGGCCGGCGGCTGGGCAGAAGGAAAAGACGACATTCGGGAGCTCTTTGACATTACGGTGGGTGTCGTAGGCGCCGGATGGGCCGGAAAGCATTACATCCGGTTGATGCGGAACTTCGGCGTGGAAATCCTCATGTACGATCCCTTCATTTCCGCGGAGAAAGCGGCGGAATTGGGCGCCATCAAAACAGATTTTGAAGAACTTCTGAAGAAGAGCGACATTGTTTCGATTCACGCGCCCTCCATTCCGGAGACCTACCACATGTTCAATGCCGATACGCTGGCGTTAATGAAAAAGGATGCGGTACTGGTGAATACGGCGCGGGGGTCCCTGATCGACGAAGCGGCGCTTTATGCCTACATGACGGCGGGAAACCTGAAGTATGCCTGCCTGGATGTAACAGATCCGGAGCCGCCTGCAGCCGATCATCCGTTGCGGTCTCTGCCGAATGTGATCTTCACCCCTCATTTGGCTGGTTTGGTCAACAACGGACAGCGCCGGATCGGAATCCACACCGGCAGGGAAATTGCCAAATTCCTGGCTGGTGAACGGATGGACTGTGAGGTTACGCAGGAGATGCTCAAGACGATGGCGTAAAGATGAATCCCGGGATAGCTGCGGCTGTTCCGGGATTTTTTGTGCCTATGAGGACAATGGTATGCTCCAAAAGAAACGATCTCCTTGAAGCTTGCTGAAAATATTGTTATAATGGCGGAAAGAGGTTATTTAGCAGAGACTACACGGTCCGCAAACTTCTTTACACAGATTGACATATAGATGTATGAAAAAGAAAGATTCTAGAAGAGACGATGAATTTCAAAATGTGAAATATTTATAAAATCTTTATACACGGTTCGATTTTGCCATTTTTTTCTGCTATAATAGTATTATTGGGGAAGTTTTGAGATCGATTCTTCCTGAAATGAGCTTGAAAAGAGGTGGGCCGATGAACCAAACGTTGAAAGAAAAAATCACGGAAGCCCTGACGTCCGTATTGCCGATTACCCTGATTGTCCTCCTGCTGAGCATTACGATCACACCGCTGCCGGCCGGGACGATGATGATGTTTCTGACCGGCGCCTGTCTGTTGATTGTAGGAATGGGTTTTTTTTCGCTGGGGACAGATATGGCGATGATGCCCATTGGTGATGGGATCGGTGCAGAGATTACCAAATCTCGGAAGCTTTCCCTCATGATTCCAATCGGGTTTTTCATCGGCACGGTTGTGACCATTGCGGAACCGGATCTTTCCGTGCTTGCCAACCAAGTGCCGGCTGTACCAAATTCGGTGTTGATCCTGACGGTGGCGGCGGGCGTCGGACTTTTCCTGGTGGTGGCGATTCTGCGGACGGTGTTCCGTATCCCGCTTTCCCGGATGCTGATCGTCTTTTACCTGCTGATTTTTATTCTGGCCCTTTTTGCGCCGCGGGACTTTATCGCGGTGGCTTTCGACTCCGGCGGGGTGACCACAGGTCCGATTACCGTTCCGTTCATCATGGCGCTGGGTATCGGTATGGCTTCGATCCGCGCAGATGACGGTTCCAGGGAGGACAGCTTCGGACTGGTGGCATTGTGCAGCATCGGGCCGATCTTGGCGGTGCTGTTGCTGGGGATCTTTTACAACCCCTCCACTGCCGGATATGCGCCGGCACAGGTGCCGGATGTATTTACCACAACGGATATGGCCGACCAATTCGCTGCGGGATTTCCTACATATCTGAAAGAAGTCGCCATTGCTCTGACACCGATCTTAATCTGCACGGTAATCTTTCAATTGGTCACCCGACGTTTCCGTAAGCGGCAGGCCATTCGGATCGGGGTGGGCGCACTCTATACCTTTGTTGGGCTGGTACTCTTTTTGACGGGTGTAAACGTAGGCTTTATGCCTGCAGGGCATTATCTAGGTGCGGAGCTGGCGGATTCGTCCCGAAGGTGGCTGCTGGTGCCCCTGGGTATGGTAATCGGTTATTTTATCGTCGCGGCAGAACCTGCAGTACACGTTTTGAACAAGCAGGTGGAGGAGATCTCCGACGGCGCAATTCCGCAGAAGTCGATGCAGCTGTGCCTGTCCATCGGTGTTGCAGTCTCGATCGGACTTGCCATGTTGCGCATTTTAACAGGAATCTCTATTTTTTGGCTGCTGATACCGGGATACGCCATTGCTATCGGGTTGACCTTTGTCGTACCCAAAATATTCACCGGCATTGCCTTTGACAGCGGCGGCGTGGCCAGTGGCCCTATGACGGCGACGTTCCTGCTTCCATTTGCCATGGGCGCGTGTGAAAGCGTGGGGGGAAATGTCCTGACGGATGCCTTTGGCATCGTTGCGATGGTGGCGATGACGCCGCTGATCACCATCCAGCTTCTGGGGCTGGTTTACAAAGGCCATCAGAAAAAAGCTGCCCGGCAGCTGGCGCTTCCGGCGGCAGAAGAAGAAATCATCGATTTTGAGGAGAATACCGATGAAAAAGCATATCTTTAAACTCCTGGTCACCATTGTGGACCGGGGCAGGGGGGACCGGGTCGTTTCCATCTGCCGGGAACAGGGCGTTCTGTTTCAAATGGTCTGTCTGGGACACGGGACAGCCAGTTCAGAAGTGCTGGACTGTCTGGGACTGGGGCAGACGGAAAAGTCAGTGGTGTTGAGTTTGGTCCCGGACAACGGGATCCCCAATCTGATGCAGGCCTTTGCAGATAAAATGCAGATTCGCGGGCCGGGCAATGGAATCGCTTTTTCCGTGCCGCTGTCCAGTTTGGGGGCAGCGCTGTCTGCGGTGAGCGCAAAAATGGACGAAGTTGTGGAAAAGGGGGAGAAACCTGCTATGGAACCTGCGATTCAGAAAGATCTCATCTTGGCTGCGGTTGAGCCAGGGCATACCGATGAAGTGATGGAGGCTGCCCGTCAGGTAGGCGCAAGAGGCGGCACGGTCCTGCATGCACGGGACGTTAGCGGAGATGACGTCGCAAAGTTTTTCGGTATTTCTATCCACCCGGAACGGGAGATCGTTGCTATCGTCGTGACGAGGGAGATGCGCCAGCCGGTCATGCAGGCCATCAGCCGCGCGGCAGGTTCTCAGACACCGGCGAGAGGGGTTCTGCTTTCCATACCGGTGGATGAAGCGATTGGGATGCGCTGATAGATCGGGCCGGCTGCCGGATGGCGGCCGGCTTTTCCGTTAAAAATGAAATCTTTCTTAAGGCGCCTCTTTTCGATTGACGGGGTTTCCAGGGTATGGTATACTCAAATGGATAAGCAACAAAGAGACGAGGGAAACGAGTATGGAGAGCTTTTTGGAATTTTTAAAGGTGGTTTTTCTTGGGATTGTTGAAGGAATCACGGAATGGCTGCCCATCAGCAGTACCGGACATATGCTCCTGGTTGATGAATTCATTCACCTGAATATGAGCGATGAATTTAAGGAGATGTTCTTTTTCGTCATTCAGCTTGGGGCGATTTTGGCGGTAATCGTACTGTTTTGGCATAAAATGTTTCCGTTTCAGTTTAAAGACAAATCCCGGCCGATTGTAAAGATGGAGACGATCTCCTTGTGGCTGAAGGTGGTCGTTGCGTGCATTCCCGGGGCGGTCGTAACGATTCTTTTTGACGATTACATTGAAGCGCATCTGCATACGCCTATTGTCATTGCGGCGGCGCTGATCGTCTACGGCATTGCCTTTATCGTAATCGAAGGCTGGAATGCCAAGCGTACTCCGCGCATCCGGAAGCTGACAGATATCACCTACCGGACCGCGTTGATCATCGGCCTGTTCCAGGTGCTCTCCATCATTCCGGGAACTTCCCGTTCTGGTGCGACCATCGTCGGGGCGCTGCTCATCGGCGTTTCCCGGGTAGCTGCTGCAGAATTCACCTTTTTCCTTGCGGTGCCGGTCATGCTTGGTATGAGCGTACTCAAAGTGGCGAAATTCGGGTTAAACTTCACGGGCACCGAATTTTTCACCCTTGCCGTTGGCATGATCGTCTCTTTCCTGGTTTCGGTCCTCGTCATTAAGTTCCTGATGAACTTTATCAAAAAGCATGACTTTAAACCCTTCGGCTGGTATCGGATCGTGCTGGGTGTTGTTGTCCTGCTGTATTTCCTGCCGAAAATGCTGGCGGCGTAAATGAAACGGTGCCAAGAATGCGTTTATCGCTATGACGACTGCCGGGAGACTGTTTACCGGCGGGAACACTGTTGGTTTTGCCGGAGAAAGGGCCCCCACTTCAGCAGGCAGTACCGCGTTGGGGAAGGGAACCGGATTGATCCGGATGCTCCGGGATGCCCTGCGTTTCGAAAAAAGGGAGAGCCTGTTCCGAAAACGAAGGATTCCGAGGATTTTTGAAAATCTTCTTGACAAAACAGCCTGGATATGCTAAAGTAAAGACAATGGCTGAGATGAGAAAGAGTACGCTTTTTTCCGGCATCAGAGAGCGTTCGGTTGGTGCGAGGACGCGGATGGGGAAAGCGGAATACCTCTCGGAGCCGCACCCTGAACGGAAACCAGTAGGGGCCGCCGGGTATGCCTGTTACCGCATTAGAGTATCCGGATTTTGTCCGTGTACTCGACGAGGCCGTTTTTGCGAAAAAACGGTAAATTGAGGTGGTAACACGTTTCAGTACGCTGAATCGTCCTCTGTCCGCGATGCGGGCAGGGGATTTTTTGTTTCCCTTTTGCCCGGCGCTTTTCAGAACGCTGGAAAAGGAGATGGTTGGTAATCCCCTGAGGGCCGACAGGTCAAATGGGAAAAGTCCCTGAGTTGACGGCTGTCAGACGTCAGGGCGGTTTGGGAGAACTGGTTCCATTTATATTGATCAGGAAAGTGCCTCTTTAGGAAGGAAAGGATGGAATATTTATGACCACTTACGAGGAACTCAAGCGTCGGGGACTGATTGCGCAGGTCACCGATGAAGAATTGGTGAGCAAGCTGATTAACGAAGGGAAAGCTACCTTCTATATTGGCTTTGACCCCACTGCGGACAGTCTTCACGTCGGGCATTTCATGGCGCTATGCCTGATGAAGCGGCTCCAGATGGCGGGAAACCGGCCCATTGCTCTCATCGGCGGCGGTACCGGGATGATTGGCGACCCCTCCGGCCGAACGGATATGCGGCAAATGATGACGCCGGAGATCATTCAGCACAACTGCGACTGCTTTAAAAAGCAGATGAGCCGGTTTATCGAATTCGGTGAAGGCAAGGCGATGATGGTCAACAACGCGGAGTGGCTTTTGGGGCTCAATTACATTGAGTTTATCCGGGATATCGGCGCCTGCTTCTCCGTCAACAATATGCTTCGGGCCAAGTGCTATGAGCAGCGGATGGAGAAAGGGTTGTCCTTCCTGGAGTTCAACTACATGATCATGCAGAGCTACGATTTCCTCTGCCTGTATGAACGGTATGGCTGCAATCTGCAGTTCGGCGGCGACGACCAGTGGAGCAACATGCTGGGCGGTACAGAACTGATCCGAAAGAAGCTGGGGAAAGACGCCAGCGCTATGACGATCACCCTTCTGTTGAACTCAGAAGGCAAAAAAATGGGCAAGACCCAATCTGGCGCGGTCTGGCTGGACCCGGAAAAAACGTCTCCATACGATTTCTTCCAGTACTGGCGCAATGTAAACGATGCGGATGTCATCAAATGTATGAAGCTGCTTACCTTTGTACCGATCGAAGAAATTGAAGAGATGGAGCGGACTCTGGAAGGCGCACAGCTGAACGCTGCTAAGGAGCGGCTGGCCTTCGAATTGACCCAGATGGTTCATGGTGAGGAAGAAGCCCGGAAATGCTTGGAGGCGGCCCGGAACATCTTCAGCGCCAACGGCAGCGCGGAGAATATACCCTCTACGGTAATCGCGGCGGAGGACCTGAAGGATGGCAGCATAGGGTTACTGACACTACTGGTGAAGTGTGGTCTTGCCGCTTCCAACGGGGAGGCACGGCGGCTGGTCCAACAGGGTGGAATCCTCCTGGACGGCGAAAATGTGTCCGATCCAACGATGCAGGTTCGCATGGACAAGGAAGTCGTGATCAAGAAGGGGAAAAAGGTCTTCCACAAGGCTGTACCTGCAGGATAAGGACGGCAATATCAGGGAGCCTCGGAAAAAATGCTGCCGGAGTCCGGCGCTTTTCCGAGGCTTTTTTCTCAATTTTCCAGATTCTGCTTGCAATGCTTCAGAGAGATGTTATAATAAAAAGAGAGGCAATTTCGGAGGTGCGGTTCTCTCAAATGGTGTGAAAGGAATGAGAAAGATGCTGCAGAATACCCGCGTTTTGGTCGCGCCGGTTTCGGATGGGGACAATCCTTTCCTGCAAAACATTGAGATCCGGCTGGCGGGGTATTTTCATCATGCAGAAGGACAGTTTATGGAGCAGCCCGGCGGTGACAACACGCTGCTGCTGTGCTGCATGGATGGCCGGGGATTTGTGGAGATCGACGGCCGGGTCATGTTGATCAACCAAGGGGAGGCGGTGGTCCTTCTACCGGGCGCAGTCCATGTGTATGGAGCCGACGCAGAATCTCCATGGTCGATCATCTGGGTGACCTTTACGGGTCGGATGACGGACTTTATCCGGGAACGGCTGGCCATTGAGGGGGAAGGAATCGTCCTGCGGCAGAATCTGCGAGATGCAAGCCATCTGCTCGAGGAGATGCTGCAGACTTTGGCGGAGGGGCAGGACCTGATGCGGCTGCTGGAAGCATCCGCCAGTTTGCAGTTGGCACTTTGCCGGATGATCTCGGCGAATCTCTGCGCGGGCGCCCAGCGGCAGCACGTCGAACGGGCAAAGGAATACCTTTTGGCCCACATCGAAAAGGAGACGTCTCTGCAGGAGCTGGCCAACGCCACCGGCGTATCTAAATTCTACCTGATCCGCATTTTCAAGGCCCATTTTGGGACCTCACCGATGGAATACCTGCGGGGTATCCGCATGCAGAGAGCGTGCGACCTGCTGCTGGAAACCGATTTGCCGGTGAAAGAGATCGGAAGGCAGCTTTCCTATGGTTCGGCGTATCACTTTGCGCAGTGTTTCCGGCAGTACGCTGGATGCAATCCCAGTGATTTCCGCAAATCGATCCGGCAAAAGCCCAAGAGCAGTTCAAAATAAAGGAGGCTGTGGCAGCTTTTGCGAAAGCTGCCGGCATTATGGCAATTGACAAGGTAAAAGCATATTTCAAGGCGTTTGGGAGAGAAGCGGATGTGATGGAATTTCCAGTCTCCAGCGCCACTGTGGAGCTGGCTGCGGAGGCGCTCCACACTGACCCGGCCAGGATTGCCAAAACGATTTCGCTGTATGGGGAAGAGGGTGGCTGCATTTTGATCGTGGCTGCCGGGGACCAGAAAATTGACAACGGGAAGTTTAAGCATTTTTTTGGCAAAAAGGCGAAGATGCTCTCATTTGAAGATGTGGAGCCCCTGACTGGCCATGCACCGGGCGGAGTCTGCCCCTTCGCCAATCCGAAGGGCGCAAAGGTATATCTGGATGTTTCTTTGCAACGTTTTGAGACGGTGTTTCCTGCCTGCGGAAGCGCCAACTCTGCTATTGAACTGACCTGTGGCGAACTGGAGCAGTATGCCGGCTCTTTGGAATGGATCGACGTCTGCAAAGAAAAAGGGGAGGCTCCGGTTTGAAGGAAAAGCTGCTGCGCTTTGTGAAGGCGGAGCCGGTTTTAGTCGTTTCGGGCCTTTTAGCGTTAGCATCGATGGCCATGGTTCCGCCTTCTGCCGCGTACTTTTCCTATGTGGATTTTCGTACGCTGGGAATTTTGTTCTGTCTGATGGCGGCGGTGGCCGGGCTGACAGAAGCCGGGCTGTTTGGAGCAGCGGCAGCGGTTTTGGTGAAGCGGGGAGGATCGCGAAAACGGCTCTGTCTGCTGCTGGTGCTGCTCTGCTTTGCCGCGTCGATGCTGATTACCAACGACGTTGCGCTGATCACCTTTGTGCCGCTGACGCTTTTGCTGCTGAACGGCGCGGAGGAACAGTGCCGGATTTTTACCGTAGTGATGGAAACCATTGCAGCTAATCTGGGAAGCATGCTGACCCCGGTGGGAAATCCGCAGAATTTGTACCTTTTTTCTCACTATGAACTAAGCCCTGGCGAATTTTTTGCCGTAACCGCACCTGTGTGGGGGATGGGGCTGATTTTGACTACGGGGGCGGTTCTGTTTGCCAAACTGCCGGGAAACGTTTCACCCAATATGGAGGAGGTGGAGCCCTTTAACGGAAAAAAGGCTCTTCTTTACGGCGGAATGTTTCTGCTGAGCCTGTTGGCGGTTTTTCGGATTCTCCATTGGGTAGTCGTTTTGGCAGCGGCAGTGGTGCTCCTTTTGATCTTTAACCGGAAGCTGTTTCGAAAGATCGATTACAGCCTGCTGCTGACCTTTCTGTTTTTCTTCCTGCTGGTGGGAAATCTTGGCAGAATCCCGGCGGTGCAGCGGACCATATCCGGTATGCTTGCGGGACGGGAGGTGCTGGTTTCTGCGGCAGTGAGCCAGGTCATCAGCAATGTCCCGGCGGCGCTGATGCTTTCCGGCTTCAGTGAGGAATGGCGCGGCCTGTTGGTTGGAACCAACATTGGGGGGCTGGGAACGCTGATCGCCTCTATGGCCAGTCTGATCTCCTTCCGGCTGTATTCCCGTGGGGAAAATGCCCACACAGGGCGGTATCTGGCGATGTTTTTCGTTTATAATGTTTTGTTTCTGATTCTGCTTTTTGGAATCTTTTTTCGTATGTAAAGGAGCAATTATATGAGCAACATTTGGCATGACATGAATCCGGCCCGTATCCATCCGGAGGATTTTATTGCAGTAATTGAGATCACCAAAGGCAGTAAGAAAAAATATGAGCTGGATAAAGAGACCGGCTTCATCATTCTGGACCGGATTCTCTATACCTCCACTCATTATCCGGCAAACTACGGTCTGATTCCCAGGACCTATGCTGACGATGGGGACCCGCTGGATGTACTGGTCCTTTGCTCGGAAGAACTGGAACCGCTGACGCTGGTGCGCTGCTATCCCATTGGAATGATCAAAATGATCGACAACGGCCGCGACGACGAAAAGATCATCGCCATTCCCTTCAACGATCCCACGTATAATGTCTATCACGACATCAGCGAATTGCCGGCCCATATTTTTGAGGAAATGCGGCACTTCTTCTCGGTATATAAGGCGCTGGAACATAAGCAGACCGCTGTGGACGAGGTCCGCAACGCGGAGGAAGCCCTGCGCGTCATCGCGGAATGCATCGAACGCTATGAAATCGGATTCTGCGGCAAATGCAAGAAAGAGGAAACCCTGTGAACTATATGCCCTGTGAACTATATGCATTGACTCGGGAATGCCTGGAATAGGGCGCGTTGGAACCCATAGGAAAACCCCAGCCTGCGGCTAATTGCAGGCTGGGGTTTTCCTTGTGGGAGAGTAAACGGATATCCTAACCCTCCAGAATCTGTTGCAGCTCTTCGAACTTTTCGTGGGTGATCAGCGCATCCTGATCGCCGTACTTGAATTTGACGATGTAAGTCCAGCGGCCGTAGGGGTAGATCATCTTAACGGCGGACGTGTTGATGATGTAAGAGCGGTGGCTTCTCATAAACACCGCGTGATCCAGCTTTTCCCAGAGTTTATTCAGGCTTTCGGAGGTCGTGTAGCAGCCATCGGTCGTGTAAAGCACGGTAGTTCGGTCTTCACGCTGAATGAAAATGATGTCCCCAACATCGATCAGGATCATTCCATCGTGGTTTCGGATGAGCAGCTTCTGCTTTCCGGTGGCGCTGTCCTGGGCGCGTTTTTCAAAACTTTGGCGAAGCTTGTTTAAGGTCTGCCGGACCCGGTCGACCTTAAAGGGCTTGATGAGATAATCCGCCGCATAGACCTCAAAGGCTTCCGGCATATATTGAGCGTGCGCCGTTGCGATGATCAGGGCGGCGTTGGGTACGCTGCGGCTGATTTCTCTGGCGGCTTCTACGCCGCTGAGATGCGGCATTTCCACGTCTAAAAAGACAACGTCAGGACGGAGGGAGGCCGCTGTTTCAGCGGCTTCGATCCCATCAGCTGCTTCTCCCACGATGCAGAAACCATCCGTCTGTTCTACAATTTTTCGAAGGACCAGACGCATTCCCGCATCATCGTCCGCAACCAATACCTTTAAATCCATCAGCGCCCCCATCTTCTCCGCCGCGACACAGGCGGCCCCAGGATCTCGCCGGAAAGAATCGCGCCGGCCAGCCCGCACTGGCACAGATGCAGAAGATACTGTGTGGAGCTTGCTGTTTCTGGCAGAGTGAGCGGTATCTCGTCTCTTGTGCCCGGAGAAGGTCCCTCCATGGAAACACCTTCCGGGATCCCTTCCGGAACCAGCTTCTGGGGTGCCATCTGGGCTTCTTCCTCCTGATCAGCGAGTCGCTTGGCATCAACGGCCATCCGCTCTTCCGCGAGGGAGCGCGGAGCAGTCGTCTGCGGCGCTTCCAGGGGAAGGGAGTAATGCGGCGTGGAAGACTCTGTGAACTGGCGTACCATAGGCTCCATGGCACGGACGCCGTTTAAAACCTCCCGCGCAAGCTCATTCAGAGCATTTCTTCCATCGCGGGAAAACATCCAGTTCGCCATGCATGTCACCATCCTTTCGGCATGGGCAATTACCGCTCAATTTTGGAATCTCCGGTGTGAGGAGTTGCAATGGACTCCCGCATCTGAGTATCCGCATTAATGTTCTGCATGTTGTAATAATCCATGACGCCGAGCTTGCCGTCCCGCAGGGCCTGGGCCATCGCCTTGGGAACTTCCGCTTCCGCCTCGACGACTTTGGCGCGCATTTCCTGAACAGCGGCCTTCATTTCCTGCTCCCTAGCGACCGCCATGGCGCGACGCTCTTCGGCCTTTGCCTGGGCGATGCGCTTGTCGGCTTCTGCCTGGTCGGTCTGGAGCTGAGCGCCCACATTCCGCCCCACGTCTACGTCGGCGATGTCAATGGAGAGAATCTCAAAGGCGGTTCCGGCGTCCAGGCCCTTGGCAAGGACGGTTTCCGAAATCAGATCCGGGTTTTCCAAAACCTGCTTGTGGGTTTCCGCGGAGCCGACGGTGGTGACGATGCCCTCGCCGACGCGGGCGATGATGGTCTGCTCACCGGCGCCGCCGACCAAGCGATCGATGTTGGCGCGGACAGTGACCCGGGCCTTGGCGCGAAGCTCGATGCCGTCTTTTGCGATCGCGGCGATCACAGGGGTCTCGATGACCTTGGGATTTACGCTCATCTGAACGGCCTCCAGGACGTTCCGGCCAGCCAGGTCGATAGCGGCTGCGCGTTCAAATTCCAGGGGAATATTGGCGCGCTGGGCGGCGATCAGGGCATTGACAACGCGGTCCACGTTGCCGCCGGCGAGATAATGGGCCTCCAGTTTATTGATGGGGAGGTCAATGCCGGCCTTGGTCGCTTTGATCAGCGGGACGACGATTTTTGAAGGCTGTACCCGGCGCAGCCGCATGCCGACAAGGGTGCCAATGCCGACATGCACATTGGCGGCCATGGCAGAAATCCACAAAGAGACCGGCACAAAGCTGAAAAACAGGCAGAGAAGCAGAAGAATTGCGGCAATCAGTAAAATCCATCCTAAATGTTCCATACTGACAACTCCTTTACAGTAGGTCCGTTACGACATTGAATCAGGGCTGGGAGACTCTGTGCGCATGACGACGATGCGATTCCCCTCAACTTCCACCACCGTCACCGGGGTATCTTTATCAATAAAGTCCCCACGTGTAACGACGTCCAGACGGATCCCGTCCAGATCCGCACATCCGGCCGGCCGGAGAGGCGTGACCGCACGGCCCTTTTTTCCCAGAAGATACTGCATGTCGTCCGTTCCGGAAAAACCCGATTCCTTGTCGGTGGATTCCTTCAGGACGAGGGATTTGGGCAGCTTTCCCTTACTTCCCAAATACAGGGCAATGGACAGCAGCACGGCCAGAACCACCAGGATGATCAGAGTCATGATGATTCCCTGCATCCAGGTTTTCGCTGTTACCAGGATGCCCGCTGCCAGCAAAATAATACCGGTGATCCCGGCAGCCCCGAATCCTGGATGGAACATCTCCACGACTACCAGGGCCAGGCCGCCTACGAGAAAAATCGCAGACCAGATGGACATATTGGTTATGAATTCCCAAAACTCCATAGGATTCCCTCCTTTCTAGTTTCTATCATACCAGAAACCGGGGCAAAAGGGAAGGGGAGCGGATCATATCGTGCAGGGATTTGGCTGAAACGTCGGTTTTTAAGTCTGAACTTACAGGCATTCAGCGGGGAATGACGCCGGTAAAAACCGTTCGCTCCGCGTTGCTGAAAACGGTCAGCGTGCCGTGATACTCTTCCATGATGTCCCGGCAGATCGCCAAGCCCATTCCCTGACCGTCCTGCTTTTTAGTGGTAAAGCCGGGTTCAAAGATGCTCTTCCACAGCGTTGCGGGGATGGCCGGACCGTTGTTGGCAATTTCGAAAAAGTAGTGGTGGAGATCCTCGCGGAGGGTGATTGAAATCTGACGGTCAGGCCGGTCCTGCTCCCTCTCCAAAGCATAAATCGCGTTGTCGACGATATTTCCCAAAATGCGGCAGAACTCCCAGGAGGGGATGCAAAGGTCGCTTAAAGCGGTTGTGATGTGAAGGGTCACGGGGATCCCGCGCTTTTCACACATGTCCGTTTTTGCCTGGAGAATGGCGTTGACGGCGGGATGAGCGGTTTTGAGGACACGGCTCACTTTTTGGATATCTCCATAAACTGTTTCGATGTAATTATGGGCGGCGTCATAATCTTTTAGCTCAATCAGGCTGTACACCACCTGAAGATGATTCAGGAAATCGTGGCGCTGGGCCCGCAGCTCGTTGTTCAGGGCGTTAATGTCCGCAAGGGATTTTCCCAGCATTTCCAATTTCCGGTCCAGCTTTGCGATCGGCGCCGCGAGAAAGATAGTCAGGATGCTGCCGGCCACCGAAATGCCGCCAATAATCAGAAGATAAACATATTCCGCTCGGCCAAGGGTGATATCCTCCCGCAGGAAGGCCAGGAGGCAAATGCCGAAGATCGAAGCGATCTGCAAAAGATTCAGTGCGGTCAAAAACCAAATCGTTTTTCGGGATTCAATTTGCTTATTCACAAGAAACCTGCTTTCCGGCGGGAATACCCGCATGGCAGAACGGTTTACTCAGTCCCATCCAGAGCCATGTCCGTGATGTCGAGAAAGCAGCCGCTGTCACCGGTCACCCGGGGCATCTCTCCATTCCATTTGTCGATCCAGGCCATTTTCAGTGTGTTCTCGGTAATTTCCTGATTTTTCAGGCGGTAGCTCTCTGCTTCGGCGCGGGCCTGCTCAATTTTCTGCTCCGCTTCCACCTTAATGCGCTGGAGGTCCTGCTCAGCTTTGAGGGCGTTTTGCTGGGCGGTCTGCTTGGCTTCGATGGCCGCGTTAAACTCTTCACTGAACTCAAAGCTGATGATATTGAACACCTCGATGTTCAGGCCGTAGGGGGTGATCTTTTCCGCTAGGCTTTCCTTCATTTGCTCACCGACATTCTGGCGCTCGGTAATCAGCTCCTCAGCGGTAAAACGGGCTGTGACTGCCTTTACGCATTCCTGGATAGCAGGACGGACGATGCTGTCCTCATAGCTCAGGCCGAGGTTCTGATACACGCTGGCTGAGCTGCTGGGGCTGACGCGGTAGTTGACGGCGATGGTACTGGTGACTGTCTGAAGGTCCTTGCTGGCGCTGGAAGCATTAACTTCCGCCTTCAGAACCCGGTTGTCCATTTTTACGACTTGGGTGACGAAGGGGACGACAAAATGGGGGCCTTCTGTCAGAACGGTGCCGCTTACTTTTCCAAGATTTACGACAACGCCGGTGTGTCCGGCGGGAATGGTGACAAAAGACGCCGCACTCAGAATCAAGGCGGCGAGAACCGCTGCACCGGTTATGGTCAAGGTGGCAATTTTCTTTTTTGTCATGATAAAATCCTTTCTGTCAGGTATCATATGGCTTTTCGGTACCGTGTTCCCATTTGGAACATGCTTTTATTATACCGAATTTTGGGGCGGAAAACAAGGAAGATTTTGGAGCAAAAGCCGTCGGTTTCGCCCGGAAAACAGCTCGTTATTGATTTATCATTCTCTTTTATACGCTTAATATCTCTTATATACTCTTGATATCTCTTTTATTCTCACGAATGAATAATAAGTGTATAAGACGCAAACAATGAAAGAAAAACTGCCTGCCCTGATTTTCGGGGCAGGCAGTCTTTAGAACTGTTCGTCACAATCCGTTTCAATGTAGGAGTTGCAGCAGCGGCGGTAGAGATAATCGACGAGAAGCTGGATTCCTTTCAGGATTAAGACAGTTCCAAGTGCAATGGAAAACATTTTCAGAATCACTTTCATAAGCCGTTCCTCCTTTTAAATTCAGTATAACACCTTTCCGCCGAAAAATCAAACTTCAGCGGAAAATTCTTTTATAGAAATCATTGCGCCGGAGAACTACACAGAGCAGGATTCCAAGGGTATAACAGACAGCCGCTTCTCCTACAACGACTGAAAGAAAATTCAGAGAAAAGGGAGTCTGGAAAACAAAAGTCAGTTCGAACCCAACGATGAGACCGTTTACCAATACCGGCGGAATCGGAGCCAGCAGGAATTTGGCGGTATGCTTAACGGGCATCTGTCCAATCAGGTAAGTCAGCCACGCGGCGATCAGCGTGGCAGCGGTTCCCAAAGGGGCGTCAATCAGGCCCAACAGATTGGTACCCATGAAAAAGCCCACTAGATTGGAGAGGAAGCATCCGAAAGTTATACCCCATATGCCGACCGGTGAAAAAAGGGGAAGGAGGGTAAAGGCTTCACTGATTCGCAGCTGAATGACACCGGCCGGACTGCCAAAGGCAAGAGGACCGCTGATCAGGGTCAAGACTGTGTAAAGAGCGCCAATGAGAGAAATTTGGACGAGGGTTTGGGTGTTCCAGCTAATTTTTGCAGTTGTGTTCATGATAGCTCCGTTTCTCCGTGCAACAAATTGATTTGCCGGCAAAGCCGGTACAGGCCACAGCCGCCGGGCACGGGGAAGCGGCGAGCCTTTTTCATTGTAACACAAAGTATGGCCAGAGACAAGCGGCAACCCTGCATTATAAGCGGAAAAGCAATAAAACAGAAGGGAAGATGGAGCAAATTAGAAATCTTTTTTCAGAGATATTGCACATAAGAGGGATTCTTCTTGACTTTTGGGGAATTTTGTCCTATAATTTTTAATATCAGTGCCTTATACCTGTTTGACCTTTTCGACAAAGGCAATGGCATCGAGAACAAATATAATTGGAGGAATTGTTCCATGAAACGAGTTGGAAAACCCGTCTTTTTTGTGGCAGCAATCCTGATCGCCGCCTTTTTGGTGCTGTCCCTTTTGGGAATCAGCACAACTTATGGCGACCGGACGGATGTTTACATTAAGGGCGGAAACGACATTCGCTGGGGGATCGATATCCGCGGCGGCGTCGATGTGACCTTCACGCCTCCCGAGGATGTAAAGGCTACCGAAACCCAGATGAAGGCGGCGGAGGCAGTTATCAAACAGCGCCTCGTCACCTTGCATATCACTGACAGCGAAGTC
>CAJMLQ010000038.1 GCA_905214265.1 uncultured bacterium | reverse complement strand
CACCAGGGCTTTCGCTACCCCCCGCCAGGTGGCGGTACGCCCGATGATCTGCCCATATACGATGTATAAGAGGACAGGTAGGGGGCTAAAATTTCTGAAAACTTCTCCGGTAAGCCCCCGGAGCAATTCCTTCGACGTCCTTAAAAAATTGGCTCATGTTGTATTCGTGGCTGAACCCGGTTTGCTCCGCAATCTGATTGAAAGTCAGCGTCGTATGCCCAACAACTGCCGGATCTGCTGTAAACGTATTTCACGGATCGTTTTGCCGATACTGGTCTGAAAGTTATCCCCGACAGAATCGGTTCAGCTTTTAACGTTTGTTTTTCTATGGCCAAATAAAAAGCGTCCCGGCAGAGGATGAATTCCTGACGCAGCTTCTTAGCTGGCTGGAGACGAATATGATTCAAATTCTGGTTGAAAAGCATTACTGGTATGATGAGACGGGGCATACGTTTCAGTTATTCATGGACGCTCATACCACCGGTATCGGCTTATTGTGCCATCGCCAAAGTTATCGAGCGGCCTGATATCAGCATGAATTTTGAGATGATGAAAACTCTCGCCGGCCGTAATTGGGTCTTTCTTCCTATGCCGGGCGATCAGATGTGATTCCACAAAATATGACCGAATGCTTCCAATACGCCGGGAATATAAGAACTTTTTAAAAATTTTAATTTCTTTCAAATATAAAGATTTTTTTTAGAAAAAGCCAATTCCTATTGACAAAAAAATGAAATCGTGCCAAAATGAAACTGAAAATTGAATAATACTGGTTATGGTTACATGGTGCCATGTATGAAAAGGGAACCCGGTGAAAATCCGGGACAGCTCACTCTACTGTAAGAGCTACGAAACGTAGATTGGTCACTGCGCAAGCGGGAAGACAAACGGATTAGGCGTGAAGCTCTAAGTCAGGAGACCTGCCATAAACAGACAACAATCTGTCGGTGGGGATAGGATTGGTGTGTTTCGTATTGCCAAAATACGATGCATATAAAAATGCAGCCCACGATGTGGGCTGCTCTTTTATTTTCCGAAGGAAATAAAAGAGCATGAAAGGATGGAGATTTGTGAGACGGAAATCAGTTTGGAAGCGCCTGACTGCTTCTATGCTGGCCGCAGGTATGATGCTGTGGACGCCGTTTACAGCATCGGCCGGAGGAGAAGCAGCGGAACCGATAGGGAAAATCGTTCTCTCCGGTGAGGTGTTCACCTTGGGGCAGGGATACTTTTATGAGCCGGCCAAGGTGGACTTTTATGAGGGCGAAAGCTGTGCGGATATTCTGAAGCGGGCTTTTGCAGATGCCAATTTGGAGATCCAATACAGCGGCGAAGGCAGCTCGTTTTATTTAACTGGCGTGAAGGACGCGGATAAGGGCTTTGTATGTCTGCCTGGTTATATGGAGACCTATCTCAGCGAAAACGACGTGGAACTGGAGTCCAACACAGACGAGTGGCTGGAAGCGTTTGATTACACGAGCATGTCCGGATGGATGTACACCGTCAACAACGAGATGCCAAATGTGGGAATGGGGAATTACTATCCCGAATCCGGCGACGTGATGCGGCTGCATTTTACGACTTACGGCTATGGAGCGGATATCGGCTTTGGCTGGGGCAGCAGCGCTGACGAAATGGCGGATAAGGACGAAATCACCCGGCTTTTGGCAGAGCTTACGGATGGGGATCTGAAGAAAACGGCGACAGGGGATACCCTTGCTTCTCTCTTTCCCAGCGCCGTGACGGTTGCCGATGTGGTATCTGCATTGGAAGATGCGGATATGGACACGAACACGCCCGGCTGGTTGACTGGGAGCGTTTCGGATGGTGTGACTCAGGAAAACGTGGATGCGGTAGTGGCAGAACTCCGCACTTCGCTGGAGAGAAGCCCCGAAGAACCAGATCTGGATCAGAAAAAGGCAGCGGCAAAAAGGGAACTGGAAGCTTACAAGTCCGCTGAGGCCTATGATGAAAGCGGAAAGGCGGCGCTTGCTTCTGCCGTTGCAGCCGGAAAGAGCGCCATTGATGCGGCAGAAACAGAAGATGGCGTCGCAGCGGCATTAACCGCCGCAAAGGCTGCGATTGACCAGATTCCCACAGAGCGGACGGGGCCAGAAGAGCCTGTTCCGGATCCGGAACAGCCTGCGGTGTCTTCCGATATTCCGGAAGACTTCGAAAATGATTTGTGGCTGCAATATGACTTTAAAGAAATGACAGTAGGGGATACGGTGGATATCTATCCCCGCCGTGTGCCGCAGATCGTAGGCAGCGCCGTGGCAAACGATGTGCATCGTCCGAATTTCCACTTTGAGATTCTCAGCGGCGACAGCATATCGCTGGACACCATCGACACGACGGATAAGGCCAATGTAACAGCGGAAAAGCCCGGCATTACCATTGTCAAAGTCACCTATGATGAAACGGACTACAAGGATGTCCATTACGGCGCAACTGCCGTCACGAATGCGGCTTATGCAGTATTTGCGGTATCCGCTGCCAGCGCGGAGGACACCGGCATCACCATTACCCCCAAGGCGGAAATCCAGCCCGGTGTACCTCTGACCTCCTATGATACTATCTACTATACCGAGGGGGACACGGTAGACTATGTCTACGGCCTTGCTATTGAGGGCGCGGATTCTGTGCGCGTGACCTGCAACGGCCATGAAGTTTCGGGAACCAACGGCGAGTACACCCTCCCCTTGGAAAACCGGAGCAACATTATCGGCGTAACGGCGGTAAACGAAAAGGGGGTCAAGTACTACTATCAGGTGATCGACGCAAGAAAGATCGAGATTAACGTCGAGAATAAAACGGATCCCGGCCAGCCCCTTGAGATTGGCGATACTGCAGCAGTGTCCTTTAAAGGCATCGCAAATCCGGTTTATAAGCTGGCGACGATCTATAATCCCACAATGCAAGCATGGGGCGGAAAAGGCACCTATGTGGAGTATGTCAACAAGGAACTTTCGGAGGAACCCTTCAAAGGTTACTGCAATCAGTGGAACCTGGCCACCAAGAACCAGTTTGAGGTGACCTTCCAAGAGGCCGGAAGTTATACTTTCTCCGGCGGCAAAATCTTCTCCTCCTGGTGGGGCTCCCAGCTGGGCGCAGACAAGGGCGTGTACGGCCAAGGCGACCCCAACCTGAGTGCCCCGATCTTGGAGCGCTACTTCTGCGATATGCCGGACTTTACCATTGTGGTAAAAGACCCTACTTTGGAGGCGGCCAAGAGCACAGCCAAGGCAGAGTTGGATTCCTATAAGGACCCCGCCGGTTACGATGAGGCAGGTAAAAAAGCCCTTGCAGAGGCGGTTGTCCGCGGTAAAGCGGCCATTGACGCAGCTGTTGATGCAAAAACCGTGGCCAACGCTCTGGCAGACGCGAAAAAGGCAATGGATGCAGTCCAGACCAGCTCCGGCGGCGTGGACCCGGAAAAACCCGGGGAAACACTGGACGTGAGCAATGTGCTTGAGAGAACGCTTGCCTACATCTACCGGAACGCTCCAGCTCCGTCCATCGGTACGATCGGCGGGGAATGGTCGGTGATGGCGCTGGCAGGCGGTGAATATGACGTTGCGACCGGTTATTTTGACAAGTACTACGACCGCGTTGTCAAGGAACTGCAGGACAATAACGGAATTCTGGAAGGCGACCGGAAATATACCGAATACTCCCGCGTCATTATGGCGCTGTCCGCTATTGGGCGGGATGCTACAGACGTGGGCGGCTATAACCTGGCGGAAAAGCTTGCGAACTATGACAAGGTAGTCCGGCAGGGAATCAACGGTTCCATTTTTGCGCTGATTGCCCTGGATACCAAGGGATATACGACCTCTGACCCGGATATCCGGCAGAAATATGTGGAAGATATCCTGAGCCAGGAAATCGCGGGCGGCGGCTTCTCGCTGACAGGAGGAACGCCGGATCCGGATATCACGGCGATGGCAATCCAGGGACTGACGCCATATCGCAACGATTCTCGCGTAAAGGCAGCTATTAATCGTGCCGTAGCGGCCCTCTCCAATCTGCAGGAGGCCGACGGCGGACTCAGCAGCTGGGGTTCATCCAACTCTGAATCTGTCGCGCAGACGGTGATCGCCCTGTGCGGCTTAGGAATCGACCCGCATAACGACGAAACCTTTATCAAGAACGGGAGCTCTCTGATGGACGCGCTTCTGACCTTTGAGGCGGAAGGCGGCGGCTTCATGCATGTGAAGGCCGGCGATCCCACCGGCGACGGAGCGGAAGGCGGTGCTGCGGACGGCATGGCCAGCGACCAGGCCGCGCTGGCGCTGCTCGCCTACAAGCGCATGAGCGTCGGTGAGCCTCCGATTTACGATCATAACGATGGCGGCGCCTCTTCTTCTAAAACAGAGAAAGTGGTAAAACAGTATCCTTCTGCAGACGGTAAAGGAATCTGGAAGCAGTATGCAGACGGCCGTTGGGAGCTGTTTGACGCGGATGATACGGCCCCTCTTACCGGCTGGCAGAAGATCGACGGAAACTGGTACTATTTCCAGGAAAACGGAAAGATGAGCACCGGCTGGCTGGAGATCGGCGGCAAAACCTATTATCTGAAATCTTGGGGCGCGATGCAGACCGGCTGGTTCCAAGTGGACAGCAAATGGTACTGCTGCGATTCCAGCGGAGCGATTCGGACTCAGGAACAGCCCCTTACAGAAGCGGTATATGAATATCCGGCTTCTGGCGGGAGCGGAATCTGGGTCAAGCATCAGGACGGCAGATGGTCCTTCCGCATCGGAACCGCTCAGGCGATGGGGTGGCTGAAGATCGACGGGACATGGTATTTCTTTGGCAGCGACCATGCAATGCGAACCGGCTGGCAGCTCATCAACGGCACCTGGTACTATCTAGGGGTAGATGGAAAGATGAACACCGGCTGGAAGCGGATCAACGCAAAGTGGTACTATTTCCTAGCCTGGGGAGGCATGAAGACCGGCTGGCTCAAGGACGGCGCGGACTGGTATTACCTGAACGCAGACGGCTCGATGCTGGCGGGTGCTGTGATGCCGGACGGCTATTCTGTCGGCGCTGATGGGCGTTTGGCTGACTAGATTTGCAGGAGGGGGTCTTTGCCCCCTCTCTTTTTAAGGAGAACAATTATGAAAAAGTGGAGCCGGGCCTTGCTCGGAATTGTACTTTCATTTGCGGTGCTGTTGTCAGGCTGCGGAGGAGAAAGCAAAAGCGCTTCAGATGCCGGGAGCGCGCCTTCTGCGACCATATATGAATTCTCAGAACCGCCTTTGCCTTCGGAAAGCTCTGCTTTTGGAGCGGAGGAAAGCCCTTCCCGCATGGAGGCGGAGGCTTCACTGCCAGAACAGGGGTCCTCTGTATCCAGTGAACAGGAGGAGTCCAGCGTCGGGGCGGGATCTAAGTCGGCGGCGGAGGTTTCAAAGGAGCCGGAAAAAGAATTCCCTTCGGATCCAGCAGAATCCAGCTGTGAAGAGTCTTCCCCGGCGCAAAACCCGGAATCCGCAAAGGACCAGTACTTGACGGATCCGATCCCTGAGGGAAAGCCTAAACCGGTGGAGCCGCAGGATGCGGATGTGGATAAGGAAACAGCCTACAGCTGCATCCTTTCGATCCGGTGTGACACGATCCTGGACAATATGGACGATTTTAACATGGATAAAGAATCCGTCCTTCCTTCCGACGGCACGATTTTTGCAGAAAAAACGGTGACTTTTTATGAAGGAGAATCGGTTTTCGACGTTCTGCTTCGGGAAACCAAAAATGCCAAGATCCATATGGAGTTTGAGTCAACTCCTATGTACAACAGCAATTATATTGAAGGGATCCATAATCTTTACGAGTTTGACTGTGGTCCCTTGAGCGGATGGATGTACCGCGTCAACGGCTGGTTTCCAAATTATGGGTGCAGCCGGTACCAGCTGAATGACGGGGATCGGATCGAATGGCTGTACACCTGTGATCTGGGACGGGATCTGGGCTGCGAATGGCTGGAGTAGGAGTGTGATAGGATGTCAGACGCTTTTTCCCGGTGTCATCCGGCTGTGAATTTCTGCTTTTTTGCGGCGGTGATCGGCTGCTCCATGTTTTTGATGCATCCGGTGTTTTTGGCGGCGTCGTTTTGCTGCGCGGCGGTCTACTCCGTTTATCTGAACCGGAGCGGGGCGGTCAGATTTGGGGTATGTGGGCTCCTTCCCATGGCGCTGCTGGTGGCGGTCATCAACCCGCTGTTCAGCCATCAGGGAGTCACAATATTGACGTATCTGTGGGACAATCCAATCACGCTGGAATCCATCCTCTACGGGACCGCAATGGGCGTGATGTTCGGCGCGGTCATACTTTGGTTTTCCTGCTACAACGTCATCATGACCTCTGACAAGTTTCTTTATCTATTCGGGCGTGTGATTCCTGCGCTTTCCCTGATTTTTTCCATGGTGCTGCGGTTCGTGCCCAAATTCAAGGCGCAGCTTTCCCGCATTTCAGAGGGCCAGATGTGCATTGGAAGGGATTTGAAAAGTGGAAATGTGCTCCAGCGGGCCAGGCATGGCCTGCGCATTCTGTCTATATTGGTGACGTGGGCCCTGGAAAATGCGGTCGAAACGGCGGATTCCATGCGATCCAGAGGGTACGGGCTTAAAGGAAGGACCAGCTTTTCCAATTTCCGGCTGGATACCCGAGACAAGGTGCTGTTGGGCATCATGGGAGGCCTGGCAGTGCTGTTTTTGGCCGGAGCGGCGCTGGGGGAAACGCGGATGCGGTATTTTCCTTCCGTCGCGATGAAGGCTCCGGGATTTTTCAGCATCATGATCTACAGCGCCTACACGGCTTTTCTGCTTTTGCCGGTGGGGTTGGATTTATGGGAGGATCTGCAATGGCAGCGTATCAGATCGAAAATTTGACGTTTTCTTATCCGTTGGCCCAGAAAAAGGCTTTGGAGCAGGTCAGTTTCTCGGTAGAGCCAGGAGAATTTCTGCTGCTCTGCGGAAAATCAGGCTGCGGGAAAAGTACGCTGCTTCGTCATTTGAAAACCGTTTTGACCCCTCACGGACAGCGGAACGGCCAGATCCTGTACAATGGCCGGAGGCTGGAGGATGTGGATTTCCGGACGCAGTCGTCAGAAATCGGGTTTGTGATGCAGAATCCGGAGAATCAGATCGTAACCGATAAGGTGTGGCATGAGCTGGCCTTCGGTCTGGAGAGCCTAGGTCTCAGCAGCGAGACGATCCGGCTCCGAGTGGCGGAAATGGCCAATTTTTTCGGCATCCAGACCTGGTTTCACAAATCGGTGACGGAGCTGTCCGGTGGGCAAAAGCAGCTCCTGAATTTGGCCGCTGTCATGGCCATGCATCCGGAGGTGCTGATTTTGGATGAACCAACCTCTCAACTGGACCCCATCGCGGCAGCAGAGTTTTTGGAAACTGTGAAAAAGATCAACCGGGAGATCGGCACGACGGTCATCCTGTCCGAACATCGGCTTGAGGAGGTGTTCCCGCTTTCCGACCGGGTGCTTGTGATAGAAGAGGGGCGGATCGCTGCTTATGGTTCTCCGGAAAAGGCAGCCCGGCAGCTGCGGGAGGTCCGCAGCTCCATGGTAAAGGCGCTACCGGCCCCCATACGAATTCATGCGGAGCTCCAAAGTCAAGCGCCATGCCCTATTACTGTGCGGGATGGCCGCCGGTTTTTGGAGCGGGAGTACCCGGAAAAAAGAGGGGTCCTTCTTCCGGAGAAAGAAATGCCGGAAACACTCGCCGTTTTGGAGCTTCGGGAAATCTGGTTCCGTTATCAAAAAGACGGCGGCGATGTCCTGCGGGATTTGTCTCTGAAGGTTCCTAGCGGGCGTCTCTGTGCCATCGTCGGCGGAAACGGAGCCGGAAAATCCACCATGCTTTCCGTGCTGTGCGGGATCCGGAAGCCCTATCGGGGGAAAGTGCTTTATGGGGGAAGGCCCTGTAAGGAAAAACCGATTGCTGAAAAGGAAATTTGTATGCTTCCCCAAGATCCCCAGACGCTTTTTGTCAAAAAGACGGTCCGGCTGGATTTGGAGGAGACGCTTGCAGAACGGCGGATTTCCAAGGAAAAACGAGAGGAGCTACTGCAATACGTAACCGGCGTTACGGAAATCTCCCCTTTTTTGGACCGGCATCCCTATGATTTGAGCGGTGGGGAACAGCAGCGGACGGCTCTTGCCAAGGTTTTGCTGCTGGAGCCGGAAATTTTGCTGTTGGATGAACCGACCAAGGGAATGGATGCGCCTTATAAGGAGCAGTTTGCCGCGATTCTGAAAAAACTTCTGGTTCAAGGGAAAACCATTGTCATGGTATCCCATGACGTGGAATTCTGTGCGGAATACGCAGATATCTGCGCCATGCTTTTCGATGGTTCGATCATTGCCGCCGGCCCGCCGCGAGAATTTTTCAGCGGTAATACGTTTTATACCTCCGCTGCGTGCCGGATGGCCCACAAGCTGTTTCCCAATGCCGTGACCTGTAAGGATGTGATCGCATGCTGCCGAAGCTGAACAAAAGGACCTGTGCAGCTGCCGTCGGAATACTCGTGCTGATCCCGGCGTGCATTGTTTTCGGAATCGTGGTTCTGGACGACCGGCAATATTATCTCGTCAGCCTGCTGATCCTGGCGGTGACGATGCTTCCTTTTTTTTTGGTTTTCGAAAGCAGGCGGCCTATGGCTAGAGAACTCGTGACCATCGCGACCCTCAGTGCCATTGCTGTTGCTGGAAGGGCGGCGTTTTTCATGCTTCCCCAGTTCAAGCCGGTAACCGCCATTGTGATCATTACAGGCGTTACCTTAGGCCCGGAAGCGGGCTTTCTGGTTGGAGCCATTTCCGGCTTTGTGTCCAACTTTTTTTTCGGGCAGGGACCGTGGACGCCATGGCAGATGTTCTGTTTTGGCATCATTGGATTCCTGGCCGGAATTTTGGTCCAAAAAAGACTGCTTTCCCACAAACGCTGGGCGCTCTGCATTTTTGGCGGGGTGGCAACGCTGCTGGTTTACGGGGGAATCATCAATATTGGTTCGGTGACCATGTTCTCCGGCACGCTAAACTGGCATACGCTGCTGGCAGCGTATGCCTCCGGGCTTCCTTTTGACCTAGTGCACGCAGCGTCTACAGTCGTTTTCCTCTTTTTTCTGGCAAATCCCATGATCGAGAAGATCCAGAGGATTCAGATCAAATACGGGCTGCTGGAACCGGAGAACATCGTCCGTTCCTCTAACTGAAAAAATATCGTTATGAGGGAACGGATAGGGAAAATTGAATTTTTAAGAGCAAAAAACGCCCGATCCTTGTTTAAAGGACCGGGCGTTTTTCTAAATTTCCCCTTTGACCTTCGCAAGAGCCCCCTTTTCCAGTCGGGAAACCTGGGCCTGCGAAATGCCGATCTCCGCGGATACCTCCACCTGGGTTTTCCCTTTGAAAAAGCGCAGGGAGATGATTTTCTTCTCCCGGTCGTTGAGTTTGGAAAGAGCTTCCCGGATGGAGATTTCGTCCACCCAGTTGCCGTCATCGGAGTGGTCGGATACCTGGTCCATCACGTAAATGGTATCGCCTCCGTCGGAGAAAACCGGCTCATAGAGGGAAACCGGATCTACGATGGCCTCCAGAGCCAGGACGACGTTCTCCTTGGGAAGACCGATCTCTTTGGCAATTTCTACGACGGTAGGCTCCTGTCCTAGGGAAGCGGTCAGACGTTCCTTGGCCTGCATAGCCTTGTAGGCGATATCCTTGAGGGAACGGCTGACTCGGATCGGCGAAAAATCCCGAAGATGCCGTCGGATTTCACCGATAACCATGGGAATAGATGTCCGGTGTAGAAATTGCGCAGCAGTGGAAGGGGTTTGTTTGTAATGACCAGGAAAGAAGCGGTTAGAATGGCAATTGATTTGGTAAAATCGACAAATGATTATTCGGAAAAAGAAAGAACAGAATTGATTTCAGCTCTGGAGAATATAAAACGAACTCTCCCCCTAGTGCACTGGACAGAAGCTTCAATATTTGACGCAATTGACCAGCACCTACTGGAACATGGAAAATTGCCCAACCTTTCCGACTTTACATATGAAAATAATTTGCCTACAAAAACTGTTATTAGACGTGTTTTCGGCCTGAAAATTTCGGATTTTTTATCGAGGTATTATAAAAGTGAAAGACTTGAAAAAGTAAAAGAAAAGAAGAAATACTCTGAAGACAACAAGGAGCTTCTTGAAGAATTTGAATTACAGTATAGGACATTACAATGCACATCCTGCAAAGACTATGATAGGCGAAGAAAAAATGACACACCTTGCAGCCGTACACTATTGCGGAGGCTAAATATGAAGACATGGAATGAGCTTTTGACTCGATGCGGAATCAAAATAAACGGCTACAATTCCCATTCGATTATCAGACCTTCTAGGGACGGGCAGAAATTATCGATTACTCGCAATCATCTGGATTCCTCTGATGAGTACAAGAAAGAAGTTATAAAAGAGATTTCAAATTATATGCTTGGTAAATAGTCTCTCTATCTTTCATGGTGGTGATCCTTTTAAAAATTGTTCTGGAGTACAGCCACAACAGTCTTTAAAAGCTTTCCAAAGAATTGAACAGATGCATATTGGAGCTGTTGAGCAATCACTTTCACAGTGATTGCGTTCAACGGCTTAATTTTTTTAATGACATTACTACGGGCATGTCATTATCACCATAAAATTTTGTGCGCCTCTTGACAAGCAGAATGGCATGGTTGTATAATATTGTAAAAAGTTGTGAAAAGTTGTGATTTATTGGAGGCGATAGCAAGGTGCTTACAAGTGAACGAAGAAATGCAATCGTTGAAATTGTGAAAAAAGAAGCCGCTGTTACAACTGCAAAACTTTTCGAAATGTTTGATGTGTCAGCTGAGACAATACGAAAAGATCTGCTGTTTCTTGAAAAGAACAACCAGCTTGTTCGCGTACGCGGCGGAGTGGTTTCGAAAAACAACGTGCAGCCCTTTCATGATTTCGATACGAGAATCGATGAGCATCGAATGGAAAAAAGGGAGTTGTCGCGGCTTGCAGCTGATCTTGTTGTGGAAAGTGACATCATCGGCATTGATGCTGGAACAACGGCGATCGAGTTTACGGAAGAACTCATGGAAAGATTCCATTCTCTTACCATCGTTACTTATTCTATGGACGTTTTTGAAAGGGTACATGACTATAAGGACTTTAACCTCATCCTCTGCGGCGGTAACTATCTGAAGAAGGAAAGGACCTTTTACGGCATATTTGCCCACAAAATATTGGATGCGATTCATCTGAGAAAATTCTTCTTTTTTCCTTCGGCTATTTCTCTGAAAAATGGTGTATGTGATTATCAACCACAGATAGTAGAATTGCAGCAACGGATGATCGAAAACAGCGATGATATCATTGTTCTTGCAGACAGCAGCAAGTATGAAAAAAGCGCTTTATATAAGGTTTGCGATATGAATACCCGTCATATTTATGTCACGGACTCGGCACTGTCGGATAACATCAAGGTGTTATATCGGGAAAATGACTGTAGAATAATTACCAGGAAGGAAGACCTCAATGAAAGTACGATTGGTTCTGAGTGACGCGCCCACGGTTGCCGCACTGTTCGATGCAGAGATTCCCGAAGAATGGGAAGGGAGAATTGTACGTTGAAGCAGATGAGCGAAAAAGGTTTAAACGCAGCAATGATCCTCATGGTGCTTGTATATTTTATAAGCTATGCTACCCGTTTGAATTATAATACTATTCTTGTAGAGATTATAGACGCAACAGGCTTTTCTAAGGCAGCCGCGTCTCTGCCAATAACAGGAATGGCGATTACTTACGGAGCGGGTCAGCTGATCAGCGGTTTTGTGGGGGATCAGCTTCAGCCAAAACACCTTGTAGGTCTTGGACTGACAGCTACCATTTTTATGAATGTGCTCCTCCCGTTTTGTGGAACGTCGATGCAAATGGCCATTGTCTGGAGCATTAATGGGTTGGCACAGGCGTTTATGTGGCCGCCGCTTGTCAAGCTGATGAACGAGCTGTTTGACCAAGAAGGCTATAGCAGAGCCTGTATAGCAATCACCTGCGGCGGGCATTTAGGGCATATTACGCTGTATCTGATTGCCCCTGTGCTGATAAAATTCGGCACCTGGAAATTGGTATTTTATTCCGCCGCAACAGCAGCGGTTATTATACTGGCCGTTTGGATGATGAAATGTCCGCGTATAGCAATGGAAAGAAAAGGTGGAAGAGGCGATGCATTTAAAAAAGGTTTTTTCCCTTGGTCTGGTATGTTGATTGCAATTTTAGTAGCAATTATTTTGATGGGTTCGCTCAGGGATGGTGTAACCGCTTGGATGCCTTCTTTGATTGCAGAGACTTTCCATTTTGGAAATAATATTTCCATACTTACCGGCGTGATATTACCGGTGTTTGCAATTGTGTCCATTACCATTGTTTCTGAAATTAGGCGTCGTTGGGTAAGAAATGAACTGAAACTTGCTGCAATTCTGTTTGCGATCTGTACGTTGTCTGCTGCAATGATTGGCGTATTCGGAAAAACAAGTCCGATTTTTACCGTTATCCTGCTGGGATTGCTGGTCAGCTGCATGAACGGCGTCAACCTTTTGCTGATCAGCTTTGTACCGCGGTATTACTCCAAAACCGGATTGGTTTCATTCATATCCGGTGTCTTAAATTCCTGCACCTATATCGGTGCGGCACTTTCCACTTATACGATTGCGGTGGTTTCGGAGAGCTTTGGATGGACGGTAACGATTTTTTTATGGAGTGTCATTGCACTTTTTGGGGGATTACTTTGTGCCTTTCAGGTTCAGCAATGGAAACTGCTGTGCGAATGAACTTTTTGCTTGAGATAGGACGAACAGGTGGCGGTTTCAGATGCTTGTAACGGATAAATAGGCTGGCAATAGGATAGAGCAGATTTATCACGTCATCTTATCCACCGCAAATTTTAAAAAAGGGATTGAAAAATAGCAAATTTTGTAGTATAATTATGAAAAATTAATATTTCTGTATGATGCCTGCAGGAAAAAGCAAAAGCTGCCGAAGGAGTAACGCTCTCAGGTTTCCGGTTTGGATGAGGACTGCAGGTTGACAGAACTTTGGAGAAACTCATTCAATTGAGTGCCGAAGGTGCAAAGCGTTTACCGCTAATCTCTCAGGCAAAAGGACAAAGTTATTCACTTTATCTCTGTGTTCTTAGTGTTCTTGGCGGATTGCGTCTTTGCGCAATCCGTCTTTATTATTTATGGGGGAGGATTTATGGAAAAATTTATCGAACAACTCACAAACATCAATGGCGCCATCAATACATTTGTATGGGTCACGATCGGTCTGGTACTTCTTTTGGGCACGGGCGTTCTCATGACCGTTTGCACCAAGTTCTTCCAGATTACTCACCTTGGTCATTGGTGGAAAGAAACCATCGGCAGCCTGTTTAAAAAGGACAGTTCTTCCACCAAAAAAACTGATCGAAAAACAATTTCCCAGTTCCAAGCGCTTTGTACCGCTTTGGCGGCGACAGTGGGTACCGGTAATATTGCCGGTGTATCGGCGGCAATTGTGATCGGCGGTCCCGGCGCAGTTTTCTGGATGTGGGTCGCTGCGTTTCTCGGCATGATGACCAACTTTTCCGAAAATGTACTGGGCATCTATTTCCGCCGCCGCAACAAGGATGGCGAGTGGTCCGGCGGTGCCATGTACTACCTGAAGGACGGGCTGGGCAAAAAGAAGGGCTGTAAGGGGATAGCCTCGGTTTTAGCCGTCCTCTTTGCCTGTTTTGCCATTTTGGCATCTTTTGGTATTGGCAACATGGGGCAGATCAATAAGATCACCCTGAACATGCAGTCGGCCTTCTTTAAAAACGCTTCGCTGGGTGAGCTGGGCGGAGTTCCGGTCATCAACATTATCATCGGCGGCGTTCTGATGCTGATAGCCGCTCTCATCATCATCGGCGGCCTCCAGAGAATCGCTACCGTCGCAGAGCGTGTGGTTCCCTTTATGGCGATCGCTTATTGTGTCGGTGCTTTGGCTATATTCTTCGTCCACATTGATCACGTTGGTGCGATATTTGCCTCTATCTTTCGGTTCGCTTTCGGCGTGAAGGCAGTTGGCGGCGCGGCAGCCGGTATTGCCATCAAGCAGGTTATTACTCAGGGCTGTAAGCGAGGCGTTTTCTCCAATGAAGCCGGTCTCGGTTCCTCGGTTATGGTCCATTCCTCCTCGAATGTGAAGGAGCCTGTGAAGCAGGGAATGTGGGGCATTTTTGAGGTGTTCTTCGATACCTTTGTCGTTTGTACCATGACGGCGATTGTGGTCCTCTCCTCCGGTTATATCAATCTGGAGACCGGTCTTGCTGTTGAGGGCGTGAACGACGCCACGCTGGTTTCTCAAACCTTTGGCAATATTTTTGGCGTTGCCGGAGAAATATTTATTGCCATTGCGATGCTGCTCTTTGCATTTACCACGGTTTTGGGTTGGTCCCAGTATGGTTCTAAAGCGGTGGAGTACCTTTTCGGTTCCAAGGGCGTGAAGGTTTACAAGGTGATTTTTGTTTTGATGATTATGTCCGGGGCGGTCATGACCTCCTCTCTGGCTTGGGACATTTCCGATACATTCAACGGCTTGATGATGATTCCCAACCTGATCGGTGTCGTGGCACTTTTCCCTTTGGTTTCCAAAATTACCCAAAATTATGTAAACCGTAAAATCCGAGGCAAAAAAGAGGAACCCATACTTTCCTATGACCCTGAACTCCAGGAAGAAAGCAAAAAGGGCTTGGAACAGGAATAAAAAGGAAAAAGTTCCTTTATCGGATCGGAAGCACCGACGGTGCCTGCTTCGAAAATTGTTGGATGAAACAAACCGCTTAACAAAAGGCTGCGAAGTCTGATGTAAGCGGTTTTTTCTCTGCTGAGCGAGAATTGCGGTGCTTTTTGAATATTTCTGTCTGGCAGCAAAGGTACGGTCCGATATGTAGATGGCCATTGTTGCCCTTTCGGATCGTTTTCAGCTTTCCAAGGGCACGTCAGCTGTGGACCTTTTGCTTCAGAAGCTGCTCCCGGTACTCGATGATGGAGATTCCCTCATAGCGCTGGAAAGCCCGTCGAAGGGAATAGTCATTTTCATAGCCCACCTCCTGGCAAAGGGTGCGAACCGAGAAGACCCCTACGCGCATCAGTTCCTTAATCCTTTCGACCCGCAGCCGGCAGACAAAATCAGAAAAATTGACGTTGGTGCAGGCTTTGAATACCTTGGAGGTCATGGCTACGGAAATGCCAAACTTTTGCGATATGGACTTTAGGGAAAGCTCCGGCGATTGGTAATTTTCCCGGGTGTAGATGAGAATTTTGTCTCCAAGCGAAAGATCGCCGGCAAAACGGCCGCAGATCTGGCAGCACATTTCCCGAAGCCGCTCCCAGTCGTCTGTGCCTTCGTCTAGTACTTCTACTCCCTCGATATTCAGTTCCGTTGCCGCCCGGAGGATAGTGTCCTGGAGGGTATAAAACAGTTTCCTTTTCGCAGCGGCAGTTAAAGAACGACGTTCATTTTCTTCCTGAAGCTCTGTGAGAATTTTGAGAACCAGATTCTTTTTGCCCAGCTTCAGGCCGTTGATCAATTGGGTCTGCCAGTCGGTAGGGTAGTAAAAGCTGTCCCGCAGTCGGTCGATCGGACCATCACCCGACAGGGAAAACTGTTCCAAAAGGCGCTGATCCAGTGCGCTGTGGTAGGATTTGCTGATGCCGATGATATGTGGCTCGGTCTTTCCGAGCCACGCGCCGATCTCTCGGATTGCAGAAAATTCCTGCCGGAACTGCTCCAGGATATTCCGATCCAGGGAGCCTTCCAAATCTGAGAACACCACAGCGATTCCCTCGTCCAGTACCTGCACCAACTGGCTGTGGAAGGGAATTGCCTTCAGAGCCTCGAAAATTTCTGCCGCCAACTGTCCATTCCGGCCCTGTTCGTCCGCCTCCTGTGCACTGCTGATCAGCAGCACGCAGAACCTGTTGTCATCCGTGTAGCCAATCCCGTAATAGGACAACTCCCGTGAAAGGCCATTTGTTCGGAAGTAGCCTTTGAGCAGCTGGAGGAGCAGGTCGTGTTGCACAAGCCCCTCGTATTCAGAGACCCGGTGCTTCATATCGCTGTTTTCGTCCATTAGTCGGCTGAAAGCCTTTTCCAACAGATGATATTCATTGTTCCGACCCGCGTTCTCCCATCCTTCGTCCATGGGCATCAGAATGGTCTGGGTCAACTTCTGAAGCGGGCGGTAACTCA
The DNA here is from genome assembly GCA_905214265.1 of uncultured bacterium. GTDB lineage: Bacteria > Bacillota > Clostridia > Oscillospirales > Ruminococcaceae > Merdivicinus. The sequence goes on along the minus strand of CAJMLQ010000038.1, from coordinate 7,397 downwards.
TGCGAGTCAGGAGCATTGCCGCCAGTGGACCAATCCCGAAGGCTACAAGCGAAAATCCCAGCAGCAGGAGCACCTCCCGGCTGGAGAACTGGCGGACAGAAAGATCAAAGCTCAGTTGGTACTGCCATCCAAAGGCCTCGGACGGAATGCTGAGACGGAGGACGGACTCCGGCGCAGGTTTGGAAAATTCCACCGCCGTAAGCGCCTTTCCGGTGTCATCCAGCACCTGCAGTGACAGCAGGCTCCCGCTGCCCAACTCCTTCAGCCAGGTGTCCATCTCATCGGTATTGAAAATAAGGGCCGTCTGGATCTGGGGCTGCGACATATAACCGACGCTGTTCATTAACCAGACAGCCGGCTTTCCCCGGTAGGCGAACCCGTCGGAAGAGAGCACCTGATAATCGTGGTTGACTGCCAGGGCCTGTGGGAACTCTGAAGGATCGCTGCCCACATAGCGCAGAAACTGGCGGATAGAAGGAAACCAGCCTCGGGTGGACACCGCCGTGTCCTTCTGAGGAAACAGCAGGACCACATCGAAGAGGATGGTGTCGTTTTCCGCCAGAACTTGGAAGTCGGTGATAATATTCTTTTTGTAGACGTGGCTGAACTCTTCGGAAAAGACGTCGTTAACAGTTGAAAATTTCCAGACCCATGACAGCTGGAAAAGCTTGTTGGAAAGACGGACCAGCTTGTCCAGACGCTGATCCATCTGACCAGCAAGGATTTGCGCCTCTCTGCGGCATTGGGCCTCCAGCTCTGCGGCGCGCTGCTTGCGTAGGCTATAGAACATAAAACCGGTCAGCAAAGTAGATCCCAGCAGCAAAATCAGCATATAAGATGTGAAGATCCGAAAAAATAGTGCGCTGCGCTTCTTCATACGCCCTCCTTATAAAATCCGGTCCGGGGCTGGTACATTTTATTTAGGAAGCGGTGTGTAACTTTGTATAATCATTATATCACATAATTTCTGCATTTCAACGGATATTTTGTCGAATTTACTTGATTTTTCTCTATGTAAAGCCATGTCCAATCCCTTTTGCGGATCTTTTCCGAAAAGCGCGATAATCTGCGGCCGCAAGGAATTCCCTTGCGGCCGCAGATCCCTTTCCGTAGCCGTTTAACGTATTTTTGAGGGATTCTCTTCCATCATTGGGTGGAAAGTACGGGCAACGGATAGGCCGGTAAGTCTCTGGATTTTAATTTGCTTTCTGCCAGATCATGGACGGGCCCATAATGCCGCCGGTACCAAGTTCATCCAGCCAGGCGTTGCGGACTTCAACAACCACCAGATTTTCCTTTCCAAATTCGATCGCATCGGTGATGTTGTACTCAAAGGGTTTCATAAGGCTTCCACCCTGCACCTTCGGGCATTCCTTGCCATTGACCCAAACCCTTGCTTCGTCATCTACGATTCCCATCCAAAGGAAGACATCACCGCTGCCGGTTGCAGCCGGGACCTCAACGGTCGTGCGGTACCACATATATCCCTTGTAGTAGCGCAATCCTTGATCCGACCAAGTTTCGGAGTAGGTCTTGAGCTTCATCCAAGACTGGGTTCCTAGGCCTGGCTTCTGCAGACCGATGGCTTCGCCGTAGGCGGAGGGGTAGAGCATGGCGCTCCATTCGTCGGGCATTTCTACTAGCATGGTGTTGCCGTTAGATACGCGTTCAGCTGCCTGAGGGGCATAATTCTTCCAGAACCAGTCGATGTACAGATAGCTGCCGTAGGGGTTGATGGCGACAGGGGAATTCAGGACGGCTTCCTCCCGGATCTCCAGCGCCTTTTCGTACTTCTGGTTTGCTTCAACGAAATTGAAATCTGTCATGGATTCCATCATGCCCAGGAAGTTTTCACCGAAGTCGAACGCCAAACGGACGGTCTTGATGCGCTCTGCATAAACCGGATCCTCCTGATTGGCGGCGATTTCTTCGGCAGCCTCCAGCGTTACGCGGAGTGCCTCGATTACGCTTTCGGGAAGTTCCTCAATCAACGAGGTAAGGGCCTGTTCGATTCTTGCGTCAGCGGTATCCTCGGTCTGTGCGGCCTCGTTGGCAGCCGCAGCGTTGCTGTAGCCCCAGTCGGTTCCCCCGCCAAAGAACTTGCCGAAAAAGTCCTTAATCTTATCCTTAATCTTATTGGACTGCTCCTGGTGCTTGTCGCGGTATTCCTGCAGTTTCTTTTCAATCTGCTCCCGCAGCTCCTGCTGGCACCGCTCAATGGCGTCCTTCAGCTCATCGCAGGCGGACTTATCTTCCTCATGCTGGCCGCCTAGGTTTGCATTCTCCTTCTGTTTCTCAACATAGCTGGCGCTGGTAAGAATCTTCGGGACCTCATAACAACTGCCTGCAAAATAGTCGGCATTGGCATAAGCTGCCTCCAGAATGTTGAAGTGCATCTGCATCGCTTCGGCGGCAGGACCGTAGAAGGTGGTGAAATACTCGTCCATCAAGGCATCCACATCAAGATCCGCATCCCACATCATCTTGGAGGCCAGGTAAAGGGAGGGACCGTGATAACCCCAGGCGGGGAGGACTTCGCTGCGGATAGAGGCGACGCCATTGTCCTTATAGTACTTATATTCAGACGCCACCTGGTTGATCATGCTGAAAGGGGTGCCGGGATCGGCCAGGTTGTAAAGATACTGATAAATCATGGGGGAAGCGCCCGCTTCGCGCCAGCCGGCGAGAAGTTCTGCGTTCTGATTACGTTCCCAGGAAAGATCGTTGCCGATCGCATGCATGCGATCCATAGTGATGTTAGCCAGTACCGGAATCAGCCGCTCATTGCATGTGGTGGCTACTGGCGGATTCTTGTAGTTGGAGTAGGCGAAGAAGGCGATTTTTGCATCGGGATAGCCTTCTTCCTCCAGACGCTCCAGAACTTTGTTGAAGAATTTTACATAGCGGTCACTCATGGATAAGACGCCGTTGGCGGGGTCAATCTGCCCTTCCACATCCCACTCTGGGTCATATGGGGCATTTACGACGCCGTCCCGCGGGCCCATGTTGATTACCTTGACACCCTTTTTCAGTTCCACAATGGCGCCGGCGACCACAGCCTCCAGAGCATCCGGGTTGGTTACATCTAAGAAATTGCTTCCCGGGAGCTTCAGGTCAGCGGTAACATTGACGTTGGGCCAACCTTCTCTGCCGTAGGTGACTTGGTTCACGCGGTTATACTTGGCCCAATCCTTGCCTTCGGTATAGTTGATGCCGGTCGGCTGGCCGCCGGTTTTCTGATAACCGTCGATGGAGGCCATGTGTCTGCCGTAAAAGTCCGGAACGGAGATGGTGTCCTGCTCCCTGACGGAAATGGTGGACAGATTGGGAATAACCGTACCGTATTCACCGGGCATATACCACCGTACCCCAATCTGCTCCAGCAGTTCATAGGCAGCGTACTGAACGCCTCGATCAGTAAGGCCGTTGAGGTGGATGGCATTTGTGTTGACTAGAAGGCGGAAAGCGTCGCAGTCCGCCTCTTTGCCTTCCGCAGCGGCCTGATCAGCGATCGCTTGAATGTTAGCGTCCGCGGATGGGGAAGCGGAACCAACATAGATTTTTACATTTGCCGCAGCGGAGGCATCTGTCACGATTGGGATGGCTGCACCAGAGATCTGCGCGAAATAGCTGGCAAGATCGTTTGCCAGATCAGACTCGGTCTTGGAGGCGGAAGCGGAGATGACGATCGACGCAGCCGCCTGACCGTTGTTTACAAGGGTAACGCCAGGTTCCTCATCTGCCGCCAGCGCGGGAGAAGTGGAAAGCAAAGTGGACGTAATGGTAAGCGTCATGAATGCCGACAAAAATTTGCGAAATCGGTTCCTCATTGCATAATACCCTCTCTCTCGTTTTTTGTTTCTTGTGATTGAATCTTCCCAAAAGTCTTTTCCTGCTCTTCCTTTTTCGGACCCCACCTTCCTTTCTGCGTGCATATGAGAGCTTTTCCGAAGCCAGAGGAAATCCGTTTGCATGCAGATTGAAGTATCCTTTGACCGCAATCTGCATGCACATTTTCTGCAACGCTCTGACCAGGGAAGAATTTGCTGCCTTATGAGAAGGATCCCTATCCCTTGTAGGAATTAGTTGTTTTTATACCGCTCATAGCGGGCCTGATTGACTTTAATAACCTCGTCTAAGCCTAGTTCACGGAACTTTTGCATGTAGCTGTCCCAGTTGTCCAAGGACTCATTACCCAGGATCAGGTTCATGCCGAGTTCATCGGAATAGCTGCTGAGGGCGGTAATGTAGGTGGTCAGAATCTCCTGTTCTTCCTCGGTGGCAATCGCGTAGGTGGAGGAAGAGAAGGGCGAGATGACATAGGGACGATGAACCATCTGCTCCAGCTTTCGGATAAAGCCGCGTTTGGCCTTCTCAGAACCTTCCCAGTTATCCAAGGTGTCCTTAACGGTACCGGTGTTCAGTTTGGCCAGAACGTCGGGATCCTCACCGGACATCCACGGCACGCCATGGAGGAAGAAGTTGACGCCGCCGGTGCGGGCTTCATATTTTTCCTGGACGGTGCCGGTGGTCAGAGCGTTGCTCGCCTTACGTCCGGGGTTGTTTTCGTCGTCCACCCATTCGTAGTCGATGCCTTCAACACCGGCGTCAGAGAGCATCCGAGCCACCTGGGTGCCAGTGGCAAAGTCATAGTAGTGGATGATGGCTTCCTGGATCTCTTCGGTACAGGCCTTGGTCATGGCATATTTGTCATAGACCAGCTTGTTGGAATCGCAGAGCATAAACGGCGCGATGCCTTCCACCGCTTCAATGGGGGCAATGGTGGCATATTCCGCTTCCGGCACCTCTTTGATCAGATCCGCGAACCAGGTGAGATTGGCGTAAGTGCGCAGGCCGGCAATGCGGTTTTCCGCGATGGCCTGGTTAAACATTTCCTCTGTGGCGCCGACCAGACCCACGTCCAGGAGGTTCTCGTCCACCATTTGCTTGAGAAGTTTAAAGTAATCTTTCACGCCGTCTTGATACCAGGGAGAGGTGACCCGGTCATTATTGGGGTCGATCCCAACAACCCCAGGGGTCAGGCCGAACCATTGGGCGATGCCGCTGAAGAAGGAGTAGGAGTAGCAGTCAATGGAGTACATTTCATCCGCCATGCCGTTGCCGTTAACGTCGGCCTTCTGGAATGCGCGCAGGGCTTCCAGGAACTCTTCCACTGTCGTAGGCACTTCCTTGTTGACTTTCTGAAGCCAGTCATACCGGATGCAGGAGCCGACCACATCCAGATCCTCCACCATCGTTCCGTCGGCCATTTTGATTGGCGCGCGATAACGGGCGTTTGGCATCCAATACATGTTGCCGTCGGGCGCGGTGCACAGGCTGATGGCAAAGGGGGTAATCTTTTCAAGCCGCTGTTTCAGCGAAAGGGAGGGATCGCCGTTGATGTTTTCCGGAGCCAAAAGATCCGGGCGGCTGTATTTTTCTAGCGGCTCCAGCCAGTCCAAGATCTGGCCGTTGATGCCTAGGTTCAAAGCCGTCACATCGTCCAGGGGCGTGATGTTGATAAGGTGCGGCAGGTCGCTGGCAGCGGCCATGCGTGTCTGGACCACGGTGGCGTACTGCTCATTGGCCACCAGCTCTTTTTCCAGGATCAGTCCGCGTTTTTCCAGCTCCGCTTCATAGAGCTCAAAGGCGGGAAAGTCGTAGCGGTCGTTGTAATTGTAATAGGTTTCCAGGCGATGCTTATCCATGATTCGGATCGTCACGGGCTTGGCCTCGTCATCGGTGCCAGAAGAGTCCGTGGAGCTCGATGACGGCGTAGCCGAAAGCGAGCCGGAACTGGATTGAGAATTGGTGTTGTTGCCGCAGGCACTGAAAAGGCACGTGGCGGCCAGCATTGCCGTGAGTATGCGCAGACAGTTCTTTTGCATGTTGTTACCTCCTAAAAAATCATTCATTATTTCCGCCATAGGCGGTTGGAAACATCTTTATCCCTTCAGGGAACCCATCATGATCCCCTTCATAAACGATTTTTGAAAGAAGGGGTAGATGAAGAGGATGGGGAGAGTGATGAACACGATCAGCGCATATTTCAACTGCTGAGCGGTCAGCGCCGTCTGCTGGGCCGCCACCATGTCCTCCTGAGTCTTCAGCTGGGTGAGATCCACCGTCTGTGCAATGAGGATCCTCTGCAAGTACATCTGCAGGGGGTGGAGATCCGGGTTAGTCTGATAGATGTTGGCGCCAAACCAGCTGTTCCATACACCGACAATGGTGTAGATAGCGATAACCGCGATGATTGGTTTAGATAGTGGTACGAAGATCCGAAACAGTACCTGAAAATGATTGGCCCCGTCGATAAAAGCCGATTCGCTCAGGGAGGCCGGAAGGGTGTTAAAGTAGGTGCGGACCAGAATGATGTTCCAGATGCCCACAGCCGCGGGGAGGATCAAGGCCATCCGGGTGTTATAAAGTCCCAGCCGGTTGATGAGAAGAAAGGTGGGGATCATCCCGCCGCCGAAATACATGGGCACGAGAATATAGGCGATCACAAATTTTCGCCCGGCCAACTTGTTTCCAACCAGTGGATAGGCTGTCATCACCGAGGTGACGATCATCAGCAGCGTGTTGGACACAACATAGATCAGGGTGTTTCCATAAGAGAGCCACAACCGGTTGTCTTTGAAGATAAGAGCGTAAGATCCAAAGTAGAGTCCTTGGGGGTACCAGACGGGCGGATGTCCCAATGCCATCTGTGGATCGCTGATAGAGCGGATGATAACATAATACATTGGATAGATGGTGATCAGACAGATGACCAGGGCGATTGCGTAAAGGAAAAAAGTCGCCGTGCGGGAACCGTCCCGGATCTTGTTGTTGATGGTGCCGGATTTCATGGTATCAGCCTCCTTTTGTCGAAACCGGCGGTCACCAGAGACCCCAGTCCGTAAGCTTAGTGCTCACCTTGTTGCAGCAGAACAGCAGGGTGAAATTGATAATAGACACGAACAGGCCTACGGCGGTTCCGTAGCTGAACCGCCCGCCCATCAGGCCATCTCGGTAAAGATAGGTGCCGATGACATCCGCTGTGGAGTAAACCGCCGGATTGTACATCAGAAGGATCATTTCGGTATTCGAACTGAGCAGGGATCCTACAGAAAAGATGAACTGGATGGAGATCAGTCCGGCCATGTGCGGCAGCGTGATATAGATGCAGCGTTTCCAGCGGCTGGCTCCGTCGATCTTGGCGCTTTCGTATAGCTCCTGGTCAATGGAAGCAATGGTGGAAAGATAGAGGATGCTGGACCATCCAAATCCTTTCCAGATATTGGTAACCAGATAGACCCACGGGAAGGCGGAAGGCAACACATTGTAAGCCTTGGGCGGGACTCCGAACATTCCCAGAAGCTGGTTGACGATGCCATTGGTAGAGATAAAGG
>CAJMLQ010000037.1 GCA_905214265.1 uncultured bacterium | reverse complement strand
ACCTCATCCTTACCAAGGATGTGCTCTGCCACCTGAGCCATATCAGCGTCTGCCGCCTTATGTTGGACAGCTTTTTTATTATAGCGAAAAAAGGTGGATTTGTCAACCCCCTTCGCGCAAATTTCCCCTGTTCTTTCGCCGGAAAATGCTGCCTGCCTCTTCGGATGCCTTCGCATTTTCCGTGGCCATTTTTATTGACTTGCGCTCTTTCCCATGGTATTCTAGAAATAGCTTGTTTTGACATTTCATCCCTGAAGGAGATCAGATATATGGCGATCATCGGCATCGATCTGGGTACAACAAACAGTCTCGCGTCCGTCTGGAAAAATGGGCGCGGCGTGCTGATTCCCAACCCCCTGGGCGAGTATCTGACCCCCAGCGCCGTAAGCCTGGAGGAAGATGGGACCGTTTTGGTGGGAAAATCCGCCCGGGAGCGGCTGATCTCCCACCCGGAGCAGTCAGCGGCATCCTTTAAACGCGCTATGGGCACGGACAAGCGCTTCCGCCTGGGCAGCCGAGACTTCACCCCGGAGGAGCTTTCCTCCCTAGTGCTCCGCCGCCTCCGGGAGGATGCGGAGCAGTATTTGGGCGAGCCGGTGACGGAAGCCGTGGTCAGCGTCCCCGCCTATTTTACCGACCGCCAGCGCGCCGCTACCAAGCGTGCCGGAGAACTGGCCGGTCTGCGGGTAGAGCGCCTGGTCAACGAGCCCTCCGCTGCGGCCCTGGCCTGCCGGATGGCCCAGAGAGAGGAGGACCGGAGCTGCCTGGTCTTCGACTTCGGCGGCGGGACGCTGGACGTCTCGGTTGTGGACTGTTTCGAAAACATCGTCAGCATCTTGGCAGTCAGCGGCGACAACTGCCTAGGCGGCAACGATTTTGACCGCTGCATCGCCGAGTATTTCTGCGAGGAGAACGGCCTTTCCTTCCACAGTCTCTCCCCGGTTCAGCAGGCTCTCCTTCTTAAGCAGGCGGAACTGGCAAAGATCGCGCTGGCCAGCCGGGAAACCGTGATGCTGGTCCTGACCGGAGAGGGCACTTCCGGGTCCCTGACCCTCAGCCGGCAGAAATTTATTGAGATCTCCGCCAGCCTGTTCCAGCGTATGACTCAGCCGGTCCGCCGGGCCCTGGCTGACAGCGGCCTCTCCCCGGAAGACTTAAGCGACGTCATCCTGGTCGGCGGCTCCTGCAAAATGCCTGCCACCGCCCGCTGGATTGCAAAATTCCTAGGCAAAAAGCCGGTCCCCCTGGGCTCGCCGGACACCGTTGTCGCCCTGGGTGCGGGCATCTACGCCGCCATGAAGGAACGCTGCACAGAGCTGAAGGAGCTGGTCCTCACCGACATCTGTCCCTTCACCCTTGGCACCGGTATTCTCAATCCCAACGATCCCAGCCGGCCGCTTCTCGCTCCTATCATTGAACGCAACAGCATCCTCCCCACCAGCAAGTCTCAGCGGTTTTACACCATCCGTGACGGACAGACGAAGATCTGCGTGGACATCTACCAGGGAGAGGGCCTCCACTGCGACGAAAATCTGCGCCTCGGCGAGGTGAACATCCCCATTCCCCCAGCCCCCAAGGGCCAGGAGAACGTGGACGTGCGCTTTACCTATGACATCAACGGCATTCTGGAGGTGGAAGTCTGCAACCAGTCCACCGGCCGTTCGGAACGCGCCGTCATCGTCGGGAAGGAAAGCGGCGTCAGCGACGAGGAGGCCACCCGCCGCCTCCAGGAGCTTGCTTCCCTGAAGATCAATCCCCGGACCCAGGAGGAAAACCGCCTGGCTCTGGCGCGCGGAGAGCGTCTGTATCAGGAGACTCTAGGGGAGACCCGTCAAAAGGTTGCTCAGGCTGTGGGCTGGTTTGAGCAGGTTCTCGCCGGACAGGAACCCCTGCATATTGCGAAATCCCGCAAACGATTTCTGGAACTTCTGGATTTTCTGGAGGCCGGTTCATCCCCGAATCTCCCCGGCGATGACCTCTGGGAGGACGAAGAATGACAAACGACTTCTGGAGAGAATTAGGCTTGGAACCGACCACGGATCTCCGTTCCATCCGCCATGCGTATGCGGCGCGGGCTAAGGACTGCCACCCCGAAGAATCCCCCGAGGAGTTTCAGCGCCTCCACGACGCATATGAAGCCGCCTTGAGCTGGGCGAAGCACCATCCGGATGGCATTCTCGTACCGGAGAACTCCGTTTCCCCGCCGCGGGAAGCCCCGCCCCCCTCCGGACCGGACCCGGAGGACGTGGAATTGGACCGCCTCATCGCCAGCGGCCTCCAAAAGGAGGCTCAGCGGAAGCTTGCCCGTTATGGCCGCGCTATCGGGAGCCTGTATCACCTTTCCCGCAGCCCCCAGGCCCGGGATGCGCCCCCAAACTGGCGCGTCCTGCTAGATAGCCCGGATTTTTCCAGCCTGCGGGAGGAGCCGGATTTTTACCCTTTTCTGCGGCAGTTTCTCGCCGACCATTACGATACCCTCCCGGATGCAGCATGGCCCGCCATCCGCGACGCTTTTCACCTCAACGCCGCCCCTGTAACGCCGGAGACCGAGGAGCTTTATAAGCTGGTTCTTCCCCGCTGCAGGCAGCTCAGCCAAAACGAAAAGAACATGCAGAAGGGAAGGCCGACGCAGAATTCCACCAGCGCATGTCTAGGTGCCTTGGCTGCTCTATCGATCCTGATTCTCCGAAACGTCGGAGTTTCTCCGGCCTTCCTCATCATTCCGGCTGCGCTTCTCCTAACCTGCATCATTGTCCAAATCCGCCGGAAGCATTCCTCAAAATCTCCCCGAAAGCGGTGACTCTATGAAAAATCTCTGGGACAGGCCCTGGTTCCGAAAAGCGGCTGTGCTGGCGCCGGTGGCTGTCCTGCTCCTGCTGATCCCGCTTCTTTCGGTCCCCGCCTGGCGTTTCTGGATTTTGTTTCTTCAATGTCTTCTCTTGATGACCTCGATCTTCGACGGTCTTTATCTGCGCCGCCATCCCATTGTATCGCCACCCGCTGCCCCGGAACCGGAATTTCGCACCTGGGACCGTGTCCCCGAGGCGCGCAGGCAGCAGCTTCGCACGCTCGTTGCCCAGGATGACCCTGCGCTGCTGCGCCGGCTGCCTCTCCCGGAGCTGCTTTTTTCCGGCGAGGCCGTCCGCTGCAGCAGCGCGCCCCTTCCCAAGCTGGAGGAAACGTTTTCCTCCCTTCTGGCAGACGCACTGCGCCATGCCCCCATCCTTTTTCTGGCGACTCTCGAGGCCACCGGAACTCCTTACCTCTCGGAAAACGCCGCCTGGCTGTTCACACGCCGTTCTTTCTGCGAAAACTGCATCGACTATTTCAGCCGTCAGTTTCTTTTTCTCAGCCGGGAGGACGTCCCGCACAAGGACCTGGACGCCTGTCTCCGCCGCCTGGAGTTGGCAGGCTGCCGCGCCGTCCTGGTGGACAACTGTGAATACAGCGCCGTTCTCCCTCTGGAACTTCTCCTCCCGGCTGTCCCCGGCAAAGCAGCGGAAACCGTCAATCCATCGCTCCAGGCCGCCTGTCTGGAATTTTTCCAAACTTTGACGCAGTCCCGCTATCTGCCAGACCGAGGAGAAGCCCTTCACCAGCAGGAGGAACAGATGCTCAAAGAAATTCTGCTTGCCCGGTTTCTGGTTCCGGTGCTGGCATCCTCTTCTCCCCAATCCCCGCCGCCGGAAGCCGAGGTTTCCGTCCGGATCCCATCTCTGGAAAGCAAAAACGGACAGCGTTTTCTTCCTGTTTTCACCGATCTTCCGGAGTTTCAAAAGGGCTATTCCCAAAAGGAATTTTCCGCCTTGGCCCTTGACTGTGAGGAAATCCTGGATCTTTCCAAAAAGCAGGACGGCTTTGCCATCAATCCCTACGGCTTCAATCTGGTTTTCCACCGGAAGAATCTTCAGCGTTTGTACCGCTACCGCGCAGAGCATCCGGAAACCTCCAAATGAAAAGGCCATCCGCGACCCCAAACAGGTCACGGATGGCCTTTCCGCTTATTCAGTCTTTTTTGGAAACGTAAATCTCCAGAACCGGCTTTTTGGTGATATCATACCGTCCTTCAGCTCCCAAACTGGTCCCCACTACATATCCACCCTGCTTAAACAGCGGATCTGCGCGATAGCTGACAATGACATTGGTGATCCCCATCGCCTCCAACTCTTCGAGGTATTCCTTTTCCTTTTTCTTCTCATAGCTGGGCAGCGTCACATATTGAGAGCCCTTGCTCACTTTGAGGTTGACCCGGGTTCCCTCGGTAATCTCGATTCCCGGCGTTACATCCTGATCGGCGACAATACCTTCCGCATATTGATCGCTGTAGACATACTCCGGCTCGCTGAAAATGTAGATGGCCTTGTTTTTGGCATCCGCCAGCACATCCGCGTACTTCTGTCCCACAAAATTTGCCATCTGGATCGGTTCCGTGCTGCTTTCCTCCGGTTCAGAGCTCACCGCCGAGCTTTCCGCCGAACTCACCTCCTGGGAGGAGGTACTCATACTGCCCGGCTCACTCCGGTCGGACTCCTCCCGAGACGGTACCAGCCACTCGTCGGAAACCGCGCTGTTCCCAGATACTTCCGAAGAAGAGAACCCGGGATTCCGTTCCCTTCCCCCGAACAAAATCCAAAAGGTCAGGATCAGCGCCAACAGCAGAATGGGCAGTGTAATCGCCATGCTGGTCAGCACTAACTTCCTGGTCCGAGTCTTCTCCTCGTCCGCCGTCTCGCCACGCCGGGATTCCGCCGGCGGCTTGCGAAGCTCCGGTGATGCGGCGCCCCCCTGCTGAGCCGGACGGTAATAGGTCGTATTTCCCTCCGGCTCATCGGGCCAGTCATCCTCCGGTATCACAATGACCGGCGGCTCCGGCGCAGCCGATTCCTGTGCAGGATGAATTTCTCCTGTAAGGCGGCCGATCAGGGTGTCCATATCCTGAATCCGTCCCCGAATGCTCAGTTCCAGGCCCTCCAAAATCGTATCCGACACCTGCGGCGGAATGGTCTCGTTGCGTTCCCGGGGCGGCATCAGTTTCTTCTCCGGTGAGCGGATCAACGCCTCCGGCGGTCTCTGCCCGGTGAGCACCGTGTACAGCAGCGCCGACACCGCATACACATCGGTCCAGGTACCATGGGGGCTGATGGTCGAATACTGCTCCGGCGCGGAAAATCCCGGAAATAACTCGGCGACCAGCTCCGTCCGCGCTGCACGGACCGCACTGATGGCAAAACCGTCGATCTTCACCGTATTGTTCCGGGTGATCAGAATGGTGTCCGCGCTGATCCCCCGGTGGATGAGGCCGTCCTGATGGATCAGCCGCAGGGTTTTCAGCATCGGCAGGAACAGATCCGATGTCTCCTGCCACGTGAGCATGGTGCCGCGTTCATTCAGGTACTGCCGGACCGTCGTCCCGTCAATGTGCTCCATCACTGCGTAGACGGTATTGTTCGCCTCCACGACCCCCTGCACCTGCACCACGCAGGACAGGGTGCGCATTCTGGACAGCTTGCGGATCATCTCCAGATAATCCCCCATATAGGCCTTGAACTGGATCTGCCGCCCTTCGTTGACCCGGACGCTACGGCCGTCCGAATTGCGCACTGCCAGCGTATCCGGGAAGTATTCCCGGATATCCACCCGTCGGCCGCTCATGGTATCGTATCCGATATATATAACGCTCTCGCCGTTGTAGCTGAGCACCTTTCCGGCCAAATACCGGTCATCGATCATGGTGTGCGGGGGAAGGTACGACGCAAAATGCGGAGTTCCTTCCTCATAGCCGCAGTGAGGGCAGACGGGGTCTTCCCCTTTTTCCTGCATGCATCCCATACACAGATTGCGCTTCACCGGCTGTTCCCTCCTTTGCTGCCCGCGCCAAAAGGCGCTCCCTTTGTCCTCATGATACCCGAAAACCTGTCGGATGTCAAGCGACGCCGTTCTGGATCTTGGCCGCAGTCAGCGTGTTGCGCATCAGCGTAGCGATGGTCATGGGTCCGACTCCGCCGGGAACCGGTGTGATCCATCCAGCCACCTTGCTGACCGTCTCAAAGTCCACATCGCCGCAGAGCTTGCCGTTCTCCAGCCGGTTCATGCCCACGTCGATGACCACCGCACCTTCCTTCACCATGTCCGCCGTGACAAAATTGGCCCGGCCCACCGCAGCCACCAGAATATCCGCTTCCCGGCAGATTTCCTTCAGGTTCTGCGTCCGGGAGTGACAGATGGTAACAGTCCCGTTCCGGTGGAGCAGCAGCATCGCCATTGGCTTCCCTACGATGTTGCTCCGCCCGATCACGACGCAGCGCTTTCCTTCCACCGAAACTCCGGTAGAGTCGATGAGATCCATGCAGCCGGACGGCGTGCACGGCAGGAAATCGAAATCGCCAATCATGATTTTTCCCACATTGACGGCGTGAAAGGCGTCCACATCCTTTGTCGGGGAGATGGCCGCGATGACCTTGTGCTCGTCGATCTGCCGCGGCAGGGGCAGCTGCACCAGGATCCCGTTGACTTTGGGGTCGCCGTTGAGCTTCTCCACCAGGTCCAACAGTTCCTTTTCCGCCGTCTCCTCCGGAAGGGCATACTCAAAGGAGTCAATCCCGCAGGCCGCGCAGGCCTTCTTTTTGTTGTTCACATACACGCGGGACGCCGGGTTATCTCCGACGATCACCACCGCCAGCCCAACGGTGATCCCCTTTTTCTTCAGCGCGGCGGTTTCCTGGGCCACCGCCTCTTTTACACTGGCCGATACGGCCTTCCCGTCAATGATCTTCGCCATCTGCATGTTCCTCCATTGTCTCACTGTCCACTGGATCGTCTCCGGCAAGCCGGGTTCCGTCGTCCACCGTTTCCTCTGGTGCCGCTTCGCCCTCAAAATTGCCGATCTCTACCACTTCGACGCCGCCGTCCGCTTCTTCTGCGGCAGCGCGCTCCGGTTCCCCGGATTTCCTGTCTTTTTTGGACTTTTTCGATTTGCTGTTGAGCTTTTCCTCATAGTCCGCCACTTCTTTGGCGAATGCATCTGTCTGCGCGTACAGCTTCAGATATTCCGGGTCATGAGCGCCCCGGACCCGCACCGTCACCACGATCCAGGTGATGGCCGCCGCCAGCGCCAGCAGCCACGCCAGAAGCTGGGAAACCCGAATCTGCCCGATCAGCAGGCTGTCCGTCCGTAGCCCTTCGATAAAGAACCGTCCCAGGCCGTACCACGCGCTGTACAACAGAAAGATTTCCCCGTCAAACCGCCGGTGCTTGCTGTACAAAAACAGCAGCAGGAAGCCCAGCGCGCACCAGATAGATTCGTACAAAAACGTCGGATGGACCGGCGCAGTAGGGTCGATGTTCATCCCCAGCGCCGTCAAGTCGCTGAGGTGCTCCCGCAGATAGCTGGTAATCACTGGCGAAGTCATGCCCCAAGGCAGGTCCGTATTTCCTCCAAAGGCTTCGATGTTGACGAAATTTCCCCAGCGCCCTACGGACTGGCCGATGAGAAACCCCATCACCGTGACATCCATGGCAGGAAGAAGACGGATATGCCGCAGCTTCGCCACTAGCAGCCCGACCAGCAGACCGCCGATGAGTCCGCCGTAAATTGCCATACCGCCTTCCCAGGTTTTAAAGATATTCGCGAGGTTATCCCGATAGTCCTCCCACCGGAACGCAACGTAATAAAGCCGCGCCCCAATGATGCCGCCGACTACGCCGCCCAGGGCGGCGTCCATCAGCTTATCTGCGATAATGCCGAATTTTTTGCACTGATAAAACGCAAAGCACATGGCCAGCAGAATCCCGGCCGCGATCAGGAGCCCGTACCAGGTAATGGTCAGCGGTCCGATGGAAAACGCGACCCGGTTGACCGTAAACTCCAGGCCAAGTCCTGGAAAGGAAACAGTATTCGTCACTGTTCAGCACCACCTATGTCAAAATTTATGGCAAAGGGCCGCGGAAAAGACCGCGTTCCCCAAGCACCTTCTTATTTCTCTTCCTCCGCGGGAAGAATGATGGAAATCGCCCGGCATGCCGGGTCAAAGCAGGTCTGCAGGCAAGCCTCCAGATCGGAAAGCTCCACCGCCGCAATGGTGTCCGCTGCGTCGAAGAGGCTCAGCCCCATCATCTCATACGAGAGCAGCGCGTTGGCCGTATTTTCCACGTCGTTTATCCCCTTGAGGGATTTGCCGTACATGGCGTTCTTGCAGCAGAGGAATTCCTCTTCAGAAAGCCCCTCTGCCTTCCGCTTTTCGATCATTTCGCAGAAAGCGCGGTAAACCTCCCGAGGATCCCGGGATTCCCCGCCGAAAAATGCGGCCAGGCTCCCCCGTTCACCGAAGACCTCCGTCCCGAAGCTGGCGTTTAAAAGCCCCCGCCGGTTCATCTCCTCGTAAAAACCGCTGGTCGGCCCCGCCAGAACATCCAGCAGGATGTCCAGCACCACCTGCTGCTTCAGCAGGGCGCGGGGCTCCTCCTCCGGCACAATCTTATATCCGAAATAGAACAGCGGCTCCGAAACGTCCAACTTTTGGACCACCTCCGGCATAGCAGCCTCCCGCGGTTCTTCCGGCTCCTTCCGGAGGATCTCCACCGGCTCGCCGGGCTTCAGCTCCTCCTCCAGGATCCGCTCCGCCGCCTCCGGGTCAAAATTCCCGGCCACAGCCACCACCATGTTGGAAAGATTATAGAAGGTCCGGTAGCAGCGGTAGAGGATGTCCGCTGTGATATGGGAGATGCTCTCCACCGTCCCCGCGATGTCGGTCCGTACCGGATTTTTTTCGTACAGTGCCGTCAGGAGGTTGAACATCACCCGCCATCCGGGATTGTCCTCATACATCCGGATCTCCTGCCCGATGATCCCCTGCTCCTTGGCCACCGTTTCCGGCGTGAAGTAGGGATCCTGCACAAACCGCAGCAGATAGCGGAAGGACTCCTCAAACTGCCGCGTGCAGGAAAAAAGGTAGCAGGTCTTATCAAAGGAGGTGTAGGCGTTGGCCTCAGCGCCGGTGCCAGCAAAAAGCCGGTCCACGTTGCCTTCCTCGCTCTCGAAGAGCTTGTGCTCCAAATAGTGGGCGATCCCGTCGGGAACCTTGACGAAATCCGGGTCTGTCCCGGTCTTGAACTCGTTGTCAATGGACCCGTACTGGGTTCCGAAAAGCGCGTAGGCCGTCTGGAACCCCTCCATCGGATAGAGCAGGATCACCAGCCCGGACTCGTGCTCCAGCCGGAGGTACCGTTCCCCCATCCGTTCGCTGGCAATCACCGTCTTACGCATCGGACTCCTCCTCCCTTCTTTCTCCGGCCAGCAGATAGACTGTGTCCAGCTTGACCAGCTGCGCGGCCTCCGCAGCCTCCTCCCGGCCCACCCGGTCCAGCTTGTCACACTGGTCCTGTGGGGTCTCCTCAAGCCCCAGAAGGGTCTGCGCCAGATAAAATGACTCCATGGAATAGGCAGTCTCACCGATGGAGCGGAAGGAATTCTGCAGGCTGAGTCGGGCAAAGTTCAGTTCCTCGTCGGTGATCTCTCCCCGGCGGACGGCCTCCAGTTCGGCAAAGATGGCCTCCTTGGCCTCCTCCACCTTCTCCCGCTCCACACCGCAGTCGATGAGCAGGATTCCCTTGGTCCGATCCGTCCGGGAGGCGCAGTAATAGCAGAGGCTCCGTTTCTCCCGCACATTCAAAAACAGCTTGGAGGTGGGCGATCCGCCCAGCACCCCGTTCATCAGCCGCAGGGCGGAAAGCTGCGGGTGATCGGCGCCCACGCCGGTCTTGAAGCCCAGGCAGAGCTTGGACTGGCTGACCTTTTTCTCCTCAACGACGTCCTTAGGCTCCCCATGGGCCGCCGCGATTGCTGTTTCAGCCAGTTCCTCCGGACACCGCCGGAGCGCGCTGAAAGCCGCCGCAAAAACCTCCCGCGCCGGAGCCGGGTCGCCCCGTCCCACGTGGAAGATCTCGATCCTCGCCGTGTCCAGGATGCGCCGGTAATCCGCCGTGGCGGATTCCGGCGTGATCTTCTCCGCGTCCTCCACGTACCCCAGCTTCCGCAGGCCGTAAGGATCGTTTTCGAACATCAGTGCCAGAGTCCTCGCCAGGGCGTAGGACCGCTTTTCATTGATCTCCGCCTGGATGCTGTCGATGAGATACTGCTTCTGAAGGGCCAAATTCTCCGGCTCCAGTACCCCGTCCTTCAACACCGGATCCAGCAGCAGCCCGCAGAGGATCTCCGCGCACTCCCGCAGAAGCGGCTCTCCAGCCAGCGCATAAGCGTCGTCAATGGCGGAAATGCTGATGGTGAGGACCTCGTTGTCCCCGATTTTTGTACAGCCCGTGTTCACGGAAGCGCCGTACAGCCGATTCAGCCGCATGGAAAACTCCCGGTAGGTTGGAAAGAGGCGGTACCCCTTTTCCAGCACCTGAGGCAGCAGCGCATTCCCCGTAACAGTCTCCCGCCGCAGCGGCAATACCAGATTCAGCGTCAGAAGATTGGTCTTAAAGCGGCTGTCCGCAATAGAGCCAAACCAAACTCCGTCCGCGATTTTCTCCCGCCGGAGCGGGTAAGAAGCGTTCATGAAGGCAATCATTCCCTTTCGTTTTGCTGGAGACGTGCCGGAAAACGCGAAAAATTCCAAGCATGTCCGTGCCCCACAGCCTGCTTGCGGCCGCAGCACCCCACGGCAGCCACCTTTTCCGCAGGATAAGGCTTTGAGGTTATTATAGCACATTTCCCCGGAAAAGATAAGAAGATTTCCTGAATATTTTATCCCAGTCGTCAAATTCATCCCGCCGTCACCCGACGCTCACATTTTCTTCACATAGACGCGATTCAGCTTTCATGCGTTTTCCTTTCGCTTTTATATGGATTATTCCTGCAAGCTGTTGACGGAATGGGGAAATCATCCTATACTGAAAACAGAAAGAACGTCCACACTGAACCTGTAAAATCCGATTATGGAGGTATGTATTATGGCAGTTCTGGTTACCGGGGGAGCCGGCTACATCGGTTCCCACACCTGCGTTGAGCTTCTGAACGAAGGTGAGGAAATTATCATCGTCGATAACTTCGTCAACTCCAAGCCCGACGCTTTGGACCACATCCGGGAAATCACCGGCAAGGATTTCAAATTCTACGAAACCGATCTTCTGGACCGGGAGGGTCTGGAAAAGATTTTCGCCCAGAATCAGATTGATTCCGTCATCCACTTTGCTGGTCTGAAGGCAGTGGGCGAGAGTGTCCAGCAGCCCCTCCGCTACTACCACAACAACATCACCGGCACTCTGATCCTCTGTGAGCTCATGGAGAAATACGGCGTCAAGCGCCTAGTCTTCAGCTCCTCCGCCACCGTCTACGGCGCGCCCAAATCCGTCCCCATCCGGGAGGACTTCCCCCTCTCCACCACCAACCCCTATGGCTCCACCAAGCTTTACATTGAGGGAATCCTCCGAGACCTCTACGTCGCGGACAAGGGCTGGAGCATCGCCCTCCTGCGTTACTTCAATCCCATTGGGGCCCATAAGAGCGGCCTCATCGGTGAAGACCCCAACGGCATCCCCAACAACCTTCTCCCCTATATTGCCAAAGTCGCCGCCGGACAGCTCCCCTGCCTGTCGGTTTACGGAAACGACTATCCCACCCCTGACGGCACCGGTGTCCGGGATTACATCCACGTGGTGGACCTGGCCAAAGGCCACCTGAAAGCCCTGGCCAAGGTCCGAAAAGATACCGGTGTCGACGCCTATAACCTCGGCACCGGCAACGGTTATTCCGTCCTTCAGATGGTCGCTGCCTTCGAGAAGGCCAGCGGCAAAAAGGTCGCTTATAAAATTGCTCCCCGCCGGCCCGGCGACATTGCCGAGTGCTACGCCGACCCTGCCAAAGCCAAGGAAATTCTCGGCTGGGAGGCCACCATGGGCATTGACGAAATGTGCGCGGATTCCTGGAACTTCACCCAAAAATCCGCCCAAAGGGCCTAAAAAGTTTTGGCTCAAGCCTTTTTTAAAAGGCTTGAGCCAAAACTTTCTTTTCTCCGCCGTCAGTCTGCGGATTCGCGCCGCCGGTTATACTCGTTCCAGACGTTCTCAAACCAGTCGTCCGTCCGGGGCAGCGGCCGCACAGGAACAAATTTCGACTCGAACTTACTTCCGTCCCAATCCGTTCGAACCCAGTCCCCCCGGTGGGAGCCATTTCCCGGCAGATACCGGTACGCCTCCAGCTCATCTCCGTCCTTCAGCCCGGGCATCGCCGCTGCTTCTCCCTTCGGATCCGCCAGCAGCGCCGCCCCCCGGCTCAAGCAAGCATTCCCCGTCAGCTCCATGGCCGACAGCATGGCCCGCTGGACCAGCAGCATATCCCGGTTTTTGAAGGCAAAAGGCAGCTCCAACGGGCTTGTGACCCCGTTTTCCTGGAAGAACCCCTGGAACGCCCCAGCCAATTCCTCCGCCAATGTCTCCATGGCCTGCCGCTCCCGGATGTGCGCAGCATACAGGCTCATTTTCCGTTGAGCAGCCTTCCGGGCCGCCGCCAGGTCTGTCTTTTCCCCATCCAGCAGCGTCCGCATCTGGGAAACCAATTCCTCCGCCGCAGTCGCGGCCGTACCGTTCAGCTCCTCCACGGGCAGAGGCTTTTTCCTCGAAAAGGCAATATGCTCCGACGCCCGCAGTGACCCCACCTGGGTAGAATTCAGCGCCGATCCACCGGGCCGCGTCACCCCAAAAGTCCCTGCGGCCTCCCCGGCCACATAGAGCCCCTGGATGTTGCTCTGCCAGTCGCAGTCCACTGCCAACCCACCGTTGTTGTGCTGGGCGCAGACGCTGACCTCCAGCGGCTCCCGGTACAGATCGATGCCATGACCGGCATAAAGCTCGATGGCCTTGCGGTTCATCTTCTCCAGTCGGGCGATGGGCGTTTCCATCAGCGCCCCGGAGCGCTCTAGATAATTCCGCGTCTCCTCCGCCAGCCCGCCGAAGCCCTGCTCCAGCCCCTTGGGGTCCTGCCGAAAGTCCATAAAGACCCGATTTCCCTTGTGGAAGATCTCGTGGTGTACGAGTATGTCGATGATGGACGACCCCGCGATTTTGTTGGTGTCAAAGGGCCACTGGTACCCTTTCAGGAACACCATGTCCAGGGCCTGCTCCGGCTTTTCAAAATATTCCGGCAGAAATTCCCGCTCGTTCCCCGCCGGGTCCACCGCAATGTACCGAGGCAGCACCTGCTGATAGGTCCCCGAAACATTCCACCGGAATTTCGTGGAGGCCAGCCCGTATTGCCATTCCTGGATGTTGCAGGCTGCGGCCCCCGCTTCCAGCGCCATTCCCGTCATCCCGGTCTGGCTCTCCGGATACACCGAAGCATCATACACAATGGCAGGCCCCCCGGTGGCCAAAATCACTTGATTGCACCGGAACACTGTCAGCCCCCAGTCGTCCTCCGACAGCCTGTTCTGGTCAATAGCCAGCACCCCGCAGACTGCTCCGTCCTCCACGATGAGCCGCACCGCCTGCATCCCGTCGTAGATGCGCACGCCCTTGCGGAGCACCGACGCCTCCAGCTTTTCTGTCATGATCTTGGAGGTCAGCGGCCCGCATGAGGTGGCCCGCTGCCGGGGATCGTGGTCAGTCTTGTAGCCCACGTATTCCCCGTACCGGTTCGTCGGGAACGGCACGCCCAAGTTGACCAGTTTCATGAAGGACCGCACCGACCCCGCCGCTTCGGCCAAAGCCGTATCCCCGTTGACGCTGCCGCTCTGGAACAGATTGTCCGCCAGTTCGTAGATACTGTCCGCCCCGTCGGAGCAGAGAGAGAGCTTGTAATAGGTCTGCTTGTCGCTTCCGGTGTTACGGGAGGTGCCCATTTTGATCCCCTCCGTGAGGATCGCAACATCGGTGCGGCCCAGGTCAAAGAGGGTATCCGCCGCGTTGAATCCGGCGCAGCCCGTACCGATGACCAAGGTGTCCAGGGAAATGACTGCAGCCTTCTGTCCGCCGCATTCCGCAAATTTCACCAGCGCTCATCCTTTCCAAAATTTCGTTTTCGATATCCGTGACCTTTACAGCCGCTGGATGTGGAATCCGCCGTCAGCGTTGAGCACCGTCCCGGTGCCGAAATCCAGCAGCCCGGAGCAGGCCGCCGACACGCAGTTGGCCACGTCCTCCGGCTGCCCAAAGCGCCGGATGGGCGTTACACCTTCGGCGATGAGCTTCTCGTACTTCTCCTTGACAACCGCCGTCATATCGGTCATGATGATGCCCGGCCGCACCTCAAACACCGCGATTCCCTCCTCCGCCAGCCGGTCGGCGAAAAGTTTGGTGACCATGGAGATCCCAGCCTTAGACATGCAGTACTCCCCCCGGCTCACCGACGAGGTATAGGAGGACATGGACGCGATGTTGACGATGTGGGGGTTATATTCCGGCAGGCCCGCCTTCTTCATGGCGATCATCCGGTTGGCCGCCGCCTGGCACATGAAAAATGTCCCCTCCAGGTTGATACGGAGCAGTCGCTCCACACTCTCCACTGTGGTCTCCAGGATGTCCAGCCGCTGCTTGCAGGCCACACCCGCATTGTTGACCAGGGCGTCGATGCGGCCGTACTTCTTCTCCACCGCCTCCATCAGCGCCTCCCGGTCCTCCGGGACCGAGATATCACAGCGGAAATAATCCGCCTCCCCCGCCTGGTTCAGTTCCTCCAGCAGTCCCGCGACCTCTTCTTTTTCCACTACGTCGCAGAGGACGGCGGCATACCCATCGCTCATGAGTTTCTTCACAGTGGCAAGGCCGATGCCCCGCCGGGATCCGGTGACAATGGCAATCTTTTTCATAGAAAATCCTCCTTATTTCGCAGTCGCTTCTTGATACAACTTCGTATATACGCTGTCCCGCACCACGCAGCCCGCCTTGGAACCCAGCCGCATCAACTGGCTGCACTTCCCGCAGGTGATACAGCACTTTTTGGGATCCAATCCCTGGCCCGCCAGAATTTCCTTGGGAAAATCCGGATACGCGAAGGCCATCCGCCCGAACCCGGCCATCCGGAAGTATCCCTCCCGGATCCCCCCGGCCGCCAGCTCCGGCGCAAACTGCCGCAGATAAGAAAGCCCCGACCCGATGATCTTCAGCTCCGGATACGCCTCCTGGATGACCCTGGTACAGCCGAACATCCGCGCCACCCCGGTCAGCGGATCCTCCGGTGCCTCGTAGGGCTGGGCATCGGCGGGCCGGTTGACGTGGGGGTTCACATAGGGGTTGCCGATGGTGATATCCAGCAGCTCCACCCCCAGCTCCTTGTGAAGGATCCCCACCAGCTTCAGCGGCTCGGAAAGATCCGGCTCCAAACCGCCATCCTCCTTTACGCCGAAGCCATAGGGATATGGAAACCCATCATAGATGTTCAGCCGGGAGGTGATCAGGAATCCCGAAGAGACCGCCGCCTTGGCCGCTGCAATGGATTCCCGCAGGAACCGGGTCCGATTCTCAAAGCTGCCGCCGAAATCTCCGGGCCGGGTGTAGGCGGAGAGCAGTTCACTTCCCAGATACCGATGGCAAGATTTGATGTCTACCCCGTCGAACCCTGCCTTTTCCGCCAGACGGGCCGCTTCTCCCATTCGCTCCACCAGCCGATAGAGATATTCGTCGGTGACGATCCGCTCCGCCGGAATCGGCGCGTCCTTCTCAAACAGCGGATTGTTGTAGGCGATCAGCGGCGCCGGGACCCCCTGGGGCTTGCTGTACCGTCCAGAGTGGGTGGCCTGCATGATGATCACCGGCGCAAACCCGTTTTCCCGCATGGAGATTTCCCGGATGCGGTCGGTCATCGCCTTGAGCGCATCCACATTCTCCTCGTTGATCCACAGCTGCCGGGGATTGGCCCGGCCCTCTTCCCAAACAGCCGTGGCTTCTTCCCAGATCAGCCCCGCGCCGCTTTTGGCGAATTTGTCGTACCGCCGCAAGGTCAGTTCATCCGGCTTTCCATCAGCGGTGCCGTCGCAGCCTTCCATGGGCTGAACAGCAATGCGGTTGGGAATCACCGTCCCCTTCACCGTCAGCTCCTCCTGCAGAACGGATGGATCCTCCGAAAAAGGCAAATAAATTTGCTGCCTTTGCGCTTCCGTGAGCACCTCGCCTACGGATTTGTAATGAAACATGCTATTTCCCCCAGTCTTTTCAGATAATGCTGGAAAATCGCGGGCTTTGGCCCATTTTCCACTTCCCATCTCCTTGATTTTATGATAGAATAAAATCATCCGGAAAAGTCGGCATTTGTTTGCAGAAGATATGTAAAATTTGCTGTATTTTTTTAGAGTCCCTGCTGCGACCACAAAATCTGCATATCCTTCCGCAAAAAAAGTCGACAAAAATTCCGTTCTCTGCGGTATGATGATGATATCCGCTATTTCATTTTATTCAGAAAGGGTGCAGTACCATGAGAACTGGAATGACCTCGGTCACTTTCCGAAAGAAATCCCCCACAGAAATCGTCCGCCTGACCCGGGAAGCCGGCCTGGACGGTATCGAATGGGGCGGCGACGTCCACGTTCCGGCAGGCGATCTTTCCGCCGCCCGCTCTGCCGCCGCTCTCTGCCGGGAGGCCGGTCTGGACGTCCTTTCCTACGGCTCCTATTTCCGCGCTGATGAAGGCGAGGATTTCGCCCCCGTTTTGGCTTCGGCTCAAGCCTTGGGCGCGCCGGTCATCCGCATCTGGGCCGGCCGGAAATCTTTTGAGGAAAGCTCCCCGGAAGAATTTGCCGCCCTGGCCTCCCGGATCCGCACCGCTGGGGAACAGGCCGCCGCCGCGGGCATCCGCATCGGCTTCGAATACCACCGCGGCACCGCCACCCAGACTAAGGAGGGAGCCGTGGCTCTCCTGAAGGCGATAAACCTCCCCAATGTTGGCTGCTACTGGCAGCCCAACCCGGATATCTCCTTTGAGGAGCAGCTGGCCGAGCTTCGCGCCCTCCGCCCGTGGCTGATGAACCTCCACGTCTTCAACTGGTCAGCGGACAACCAAGCCCATCCCCTTTCGGAAGGGGCTGCTTCCTGGTCCGCCTACCTAGCCGAGGCCGGCCAGGCCCCCGGCTCCCACGACCTCATCCTGGAATTCGTCAAGGACGAACGGGACAGCGCTTTCCGGGACGACGCCGCCGCCCTGCTGAGCTGGACCCGAAAGCCGGACGCCGCCAAGCCTGCCGCCGTTTTTCTCTGCAATGACGCCCACCATATCCCCAACGTCTACGACCCGGAGACCCTCTCCCTGCTGGACGAAACCCTGAATCTCCCCCGCACTGTCGTGAGGAAGGACGGCCTGGAGGCGAACCGCGCCCTCCTCGCCCAGGCGGAATACGTTTTCTCCACCTGGGGAATGCCCGCTCTCACTGAAAAGGAAATCGAAACTTACCTTCCCCGCCTGAAGGCGGTCTTCTACGCCGCCGGTTCGGTGCAGGCCTTTGCACGGCCTTTCTTAAACCGCGGGATCCGGGTGTTCAGCGCCTGGGCGGCCAACGGCATCCCCGTGGCGGAATACACCGTGGCCCAGATCATCCTCTCCGGCAAGGGCTTTTTCCAGGGCCTCCGCATCCAGTCCCGGGAGGGCCGGGCGGCCGGACGCGCTTACAACAACACCTTCCCCTGCAACTATCACACCAAGGTAGGCATCTTGGGCGCGGGCATGATTGGCTCCCTGGTCTGCCGGATGCTCCAGTCCTACGACCTAAATGTACTGGTTTACGACCCCTTTGCCAGCGACGAAAAGCTGGCCGCGCTGGGAGCCAAGCGCGCCAGTCTAGACGAGATTTTCTCCCAGTGCCAGACTATTTCCTGCCACATTGCCAACCTCCCCGCCACCGTGGGGATGCTGACCTACCAGCACTTCTCCCGGATGAAGCCAAATGCCACCTTTATCAACACCGGACGCGGCGCCCAGGTGGTGGAGCCGGATCTGATCCGCGCTCTGCAGGAGGAGCCGGGCCGCACCGCTCTCCTAGACGTGACCATGCCCGAGCCCCCAGAGCCGAACAGCCCCTTCTGGACCATGGAAAATGTCTTCCTGACCCCCCACATCGCCGGCAGCATGAACCAGGAGACCGCCCGGATGGGCGCTTTCATGGCCGATGAGTACCGCCGCGTCTCTGCCGGAGAGCCTTCCCGCTGGGAGGTCACTCTGAACATGCTGGAAACCATGGCCTGACCGCCGGAAAGGACGCCTATGAACGCTCTGATCTCCCAACTCCGCTTCAGCGACAGCACCCAGCCTCAGCACAGCCATTACCACCTCTCCGGGGAGATGGTTTTTGTTGAGTCCGGAGAGGCCTGCTTCCGCGTTGACGGCAAGGAGTATCTTGCGCGCAGCGGCTCCATCGTCTTCATCAACAGCTTTGAGCAGCACGAGGTAGCCATCCGCCGTACCCCCTACCGCCGCTACTTCGCCATCGTCAGCGCCGCGGAGCTGGAGCGGGCTTTTCCTCTGTCCTCGCTGCCCGCCATCTTCAAAAACCGCCCCAGCGGCTTCTGCCACTGCGTGGACCTTTCCGCTGAGGGCGACTATCCTCTCTGCCTGTTCCGCCGCCTGCGGGAGGAATACGAAACCAATGCACCTCAGGCGGAACAGATGATCCGCAGCATCCTGGAGCAGATCCTGATCCTGGTTTCCCGGGCTTGCCCCCAGGACTTCTCCTCCCGGGAGGGCGGCCCGTCTTCCCGGGTCGGAGAGGTCCAGCGGTATATCGAGGCTCACTTCACCGAGGACCTGAAAATCTCCGCGCTGGCGGATCGCTTTTTCCTCAACCACTGTTATCTGACCCACCTCTTCAAGGACCAGGTCGGCTACAGCCCCAAGCAATACATTCTCCTGAACCGTCTCTCCTACGCCCAGGAGCTTCTGGAGACCACCGGCCTTCAGGTGGCCCAGATTGCCTTCAAGTGCGGCTTCGGCGACGCCAACAACTTCATCCGTGCCTTTCGGGAGTGGTACGGCGTCTCCCCTAATCAGTACCGCCAGAGCCGCCAGCCCAAATAGCCGCCGTTTTCCGCAAAAAAACGCCGCAGCAACGGGACTTTTCCCTGTTGCTGCGGCGTTTTATCGATCATTTATTCCACACAGGCCCCGCCCCACTCGACCAGGGTAAAGCCTTTTCGCTCCACCGGCTCCAGTTTCTGCTCCGGAACCTCCACCGGCTTTTTCAGCGGCTTGTAAGCCATAAACACCCGCAAAACCGTGTCCGGCTCCGGCGAAACCTCCAGCCGCGCCGAATCTGTGTATGCCTCCCCCTGGAACGCGATGAGGTTATAGGGATTCTCCTGCATCAGCGGCAGCCAGTATACGATAAACTCGTTGTACTCCCGAGGCGTCAACCCCAGCAGCGCCAGCTTCTCCTGCAAAAATTCCGCCGTTTCTTCCCCCGGAACCACAAACCCACTGGAAAAGTCGTATTCCGTTTCCGAAACTCCTTCCCAGAACAGATAGGAATACTCTTTCCCGTCCGAGCGAAGTGTCCCGTCAGGCAGGGCCGTTACTTCCCATCCGTCTCCATAGGCCGGATAGGTCGCCGTTAGCTCCCCGTCATAATCCAGCTTCACCGAAACCGCCGTCTCTTCCTCCGGATACAGATAAATCACCGGCTTGTACGCCGTCGCCTGATTCTCCCATGGTCCGCACCCGGAAAATCCTGCCGTCAGCGCAGCCGCCAGCAAAATCGCTGCAAACCGTTTCATAAAACCCCTCCTTTTTTCTGCAAAACCTGCTTTCTATGACAATCGTGTCTTCTCCAAAGCCATCTGTTGCATTCTCCATAAAAAAGAGCGGAAAATTCAAAATTTTCGATCCAGTATTCCCAATAGCCGCGTTAACCCATAGCAGACCGCCACCGGCAGCGCCAGCGTTACCATTCCGCAGAGGTTCACCAGCAGCACCGTCAGCAGGAACACTCCCAAAGAAATCAGGATCAGCACCGGCACTACCGCGTAAAAATTCATCGAGGAGGAGATTCTCCGGTACATCTCCATCAAAGAGGTGAAGATGCTGCTGTCTATGCCGCCGCCCAGCACCGCGCCCTTGAGTCCGGCCAGCCCTTTCAGCAGCCCCCGGAAAGTGCCGTAGCCCTTGCCTTCCTCCAGCAGCGTCTGCGCCGTTTTTCCCAAAAACAGATCCACTGGGGAGACCCAAAAGGCCGCCAGCCCCAGCCGTGTCAGCCCAAATGCCAGTACACCCAGGAATATCATGGGCATTCCAACCCACTTGAACAGGATGGCGTATCCCCTCCCGAACTTTTTCCCGGCGGCAAAGGAACCGGCCACAATCATCAGCCCCAAAAAGAGGAAAAGCAGATCCTTTCCCTTCAGAAAGTCCAGCACCGAATAAGCGTAAAAGGAAAATCCCGTCTGTGCCGCAGCAAACACCAGCGTACACAAAAAAATCCGAAGGGCAGTGGAGTGCATCCCCAGCGTCAGGATCTCCCGTACCGTCAACGGTTCCCCGTAGTGGATGCGGTACAGCCCGCTCCGGCCCACTTTTCCTTTCCAGCCGACCAGCTTTTTCTCAGTTTTTTCCACCATGGAAAACCTCCTTTGTGATGTCCCGCCGCTTTATTCCGGCTTTTGCGCCGTAAGCAGATACCGGTGCTCCCGGCTCTCCAGGAACCCGTCCCGCTCCAGCTGTCCCTGCAGCTCCCACAGCTGATCAAAGCATTTCTCCACAGAAAATCCCGGAAACTCCCATTCGATGATCCGCGCGAAATAGACCAGCGCCCCTACGTCAAAAAAACGAAGAGAGCAGAAGGCTTCATGCGCCTGTAGGATTGTAAAATCCCGTTCCTCCAACGCCTTCCGAGCGTGCTCCAGATCCTGCTCCTCCCGCAGATCCTCCGGCAGCTCCGGCAGCAGGAAGTGGGCCAGCCGCTCATTGTTGCGCCCCCCGACCTGCTGGGTGACAAAGTACCCCCCCGGCTTCAGCACCCGGCGGACCTCATCGGCGTCGTAAGCCTCCTGCCGGTTAATGACCAGATCAAACATCTCATCGTCAAAGGGCAGATCGCTGTCGTCAAAAATCTGCCGCAGCTCGATTCCATGGATGGGCAGCCGTCTCCGGCACAGCTCCACATTGGGAGGATAGCCTTCGGTGGCGTAGGTCCTCCCCCTGGGGGGATTTAAGGAGAGCAGAAACTCCCCGCCCCCGGTGCCCATATCCAGCAGCACCGTCCGATAGTTGAGATAGGTTTCCAGCTCCTCCCGGTAGCTCCAGGGAAGCGCTTCCTCCTCCCACCGCCCATCCAAATGGGAAAAATCCCATCCTTGGAAAAATGTGCGCTCTTCCGCCGCCCACAGCGCGCGGCACTCCTCCCTGGTCATGGCGCTCTCCCCTTCCGGTCTTCTTTTCTGCGGTTTTGCAGCTTCCGGCGAGCCTTCCGGCCACCGGATAAATCGGAATATTTTCTTTGCTTCCAGCAGATCCATCACGCGGCAGCTGCTCCATGCCGGACAGTGCCTGGAAAGACAGCCGTCACCCGTCGTTCAGCCCTCCGCATCTTGTACACAAAAGATGTTTTCCTGACCGGGGGAACGGCTTCATTCGAATGTTCCGGGAAAGGCTCAGTCCGCCGGCCCCCGGTCCTTGATCATCTGCAGATAATCAAGCGGCTCAAACCCCAGCCGCTGGTACAGCGCCGCCGCCCGCGTATTGGAGGGCGTCACTTCCAGCCGGAAGCGCCGGGCCTCCGGATATTCCGCCTCCGCCCAGGCGAAGAACTCCTTTCCCAGCCCGCAGCCGCGAAAGCCCTCCCGCACATAAATTTCCTCCAGCAGAACACAGATTCCACCGGCTTCATTGGAATAGGTCAGGGAGATCAGCGCATATCCCGCCGGAATCCCGTCCCTTTCCAAAATCACGCCGGCCGTATAAGGGCTGCCTTCCGTTATCGTATCAAACGTGCGCTCCATATTCTCCTTCGGGATCGTATGGTCAACGGCGTGGGTGTGATAAAACTCATCCGCCATCTCCAGAAACAGTTTCCGGTCCTCCGGAACAAATCTGCGTATCATCGTTTTCGTTTCCTCTCTCTTTTCTGATCCGGCAGAAGTTTCCGCCGCTGATTGAGACTACGGTACTATTGTACCAATATTTTTGCAAAAAAGCAAGGGCGTTCTGTCAATATCAGCAATGTCCTTTTGCTGTTTTTCCTGCGCAGCAGCCTTTCCGATTCCGCAACGGGATGCTTTAAAACCGCAAGATTTTTAATTCGCATTATTTTGCGATTATTAGCAAGAAATTAGGTTTTTCGCATTTTTCGCCTTGACGCAGGCAGAATTCTGTGCTACCATGAGCATGGCTAAAACCAGACATCACCGGACCGGTTTTAGCCGGATCGGAAAGGAAGGATCATATGAGCAAGCAGTATGAATTTCACACTCATGTCTGTGCAGATGACCGCGCGCAGGTTGTCGTCTGCGGCGGCGGAACCGCCGGTACAGTCGCCGCCATCGCCGCAGCCCGGGAGGGCATGAATGTCCTGATCATCGAACCCTTTGGCTGCTTGGGCGGCAGTGCGACCAACTCTCTGGTGACGCCCCTGATGACTGTGGGCATCCCCGGCAACCCCATGAACTCCTCCATCAGCGACGAGATCAACCGGCGCTCCATCGAAGACGGCTTCGCCTATCAAGGAGGCATCAACCCCGGCTACTTCGACCCCAGCATGATGCCCTTCCTTCTGGAGCAGATGGCTCAGGAATCCGGCGTCCGCATCCGTTATTACACGACCCCCATCCATGTGATAAAGGAAAACGACAAGATCACCGCTTTGATCGTCCAGGATAAGGCCGGGCTCCATGCGGTGGAAGGCGAGATCTTCATCGACTGCACCGGTGATGGTGACCTTTCCGTTTTAGCCGGCGCCAACTACACCAAGGGCAACCCCAAAACCGGCAAAAACCAGCCCATTTCCCTGCGGTACGTCCTAGATGACGTGGATCTGAAGGCCTTTGCCGGGACGGTGTCCGACAACAGCATTACCAGCGACGGCTACTCCTCCTGTGTCAAGCTCCACGGCGACCGTGAAGTGGAAAAGATCATGACACGGGCTATGGAGGCCGGAGATCTGACGAAAGAGGACCTCAGCTACTGGCAGGTCTTCCCGCTGGAGCGTGCCGGGCGGAAAGGCGGCCTGGCCTGCAACTGTCCGGAATTCTTTGAACACGTGGACGGCACCGATCCCGCCCATCTCACCGAGACACAGATCCTGGGCAAGATCGCTATCCGGCGGCATTTGGCCTTCTACAAGAAGTACTTCAAGGGCTTTGAAAACGCCCATATCTCCAATGTCTCCGCCATGGTCGGCATCCGGGAAAGCCGCGAAATTGAAACGGAGCAGATCATGACCTTTGCCGACGCAGCTGTCTACCGCAAGTTCGACGACGGTATCGCCCAGACCAACTACCCCATCGACGTCCATGGCATGGGCGACGAGTATACCTGCAAGACTGTCAAGGCCGAAGCAGTCAACGAGAAACCCTACTATGAGATCCCCTACGGCTCTCTGGTGGTAAAGGGCGTTGACAACCTGCTGGTCGCCGGACGCTGTATCGGCTGCGAATTCCTGGTCCAGGCATCCATCCGCATCCAGCCCACCTGCCGCGCCACCGGCGAAGCTGCCGGCATCGCCGCCAGCATGGCCATCAAAAACGGCGTTCTCCCCCGGGAAATCAACGGCTGCGCTGTCCGGGCACGGATGATCGAAAACGGTGCGGTTTTTGCCGAAGGCTGAGCCGGGCAGTTCGTTTTTTCACTTCTTAAAAAGTAACCCG
>CAJMLQ010000036.1 GCA_905214265.1 uncultured bacterium | reverse complement strand
GGACAGATGATCGAAAAGGATCCGGGTGGAAATGGCGCCGGAAAGACCATCGGTATTACTGGTGCGCCCTACAACCTCTACCATAGTTTTGTCCGGCCTTTCAATGACAATTTCGATAAAATTTACAACAACGGCACCGAGTATGTGTACGGACCCTTTGACAGCGAAACCCTGGACGGCCTGCAGAACATGAAGCAGATCCTGTCCACCGGCGTCATTGATCCGGATTTCTACACCATCAAAGGCATCGAATACCGCGATAAGTTCTTCGCCGGAAAGGCCGGCGTTATGCTGGACGGCTGCTCCGTATCCCACTATGCCAGCGAGTTTACCGCCCAATTTGCGGAAGCAAACCCGGGGATGGATCCCTTCGAGTGCATCGGCATTGCCGCAGTTACGGACAACGACGGCGTTTATCACGCACAGAATATCAACAACTACTGGGCCAGCAGCATCTTCAACGCCGACATCGACGATGAAAAAATGGACCGTATCCTCTCCATCTTTGATTATATCGCTACGGAAGAGGGGCAGTATCTGGTCTACCTGGGCGTTGAAGGCGAGGATTACGTCAAAAATGGCGACCAGTACGAAATCAAAACCAATGAGGACGGCAGCGTTCCCACCTCCCAGATGAAGAACTACTTCTGGACCAAGCCCATCCTCCCGGACGACTGGGCGCTCCACGATCCTACTATCTCCGACGAGAAGCGCAACGTTGTTCTGGACATCTTCCGCGCAAAGGAAGCCAATATGAGCGTTTCCATGCTGGACTATGACTACACCTTCCTGTCCACGCCGGAAAAGAGCAACTTCACCCTCAATGCCGGCGACGCCATGACCCAGGTCCTGCTTTCCGGCGGCGATCTGGCCGAGGAATGGAACAAATGGATCGAGTCAGTCCGCCCGAAGGTTCAACCTGTGCTGGACGAGGTCAATCAAGAACTTCTGGGCAAGTAATTCAGAACAGGAGAAATTGCTTTGACCGACCGGGAAAATTTTCTCCGGCTCATCCGGTTTGAACCAGCAGAGCGGATCGTGTCCGGAATCCCCGCCTGGGGGATCCATTACTACGGCAGCAATCACGAAGGCTTTGCGGGCGGAGGCGACGGCCAGCCCGCAGGCGCCTCCTGGAAGGACATCTGGGGGACGGGGTGGCACAAGGACTTGGGGAATGTCATGGGTCTTCCCAAGGAATATCCTTTGGCGGATCCGGAGGACTACGATTCCTACCAGTGGCCTGACCCGGACGATCCACGGATCTGCGGACAGATCTACCAACGGGCGAAAAACTGTCCCGACAAAGAGCTGCTTATCGCCGGCTCCCACCGGGACACTCTGTGGGAACGCTCCTATATGCTGGCTGGGATGGAGAACATGATGGAGTGGTTTTACACCGGGCCGGAAAAAGTCAAGGATATTCTTCACCACATCATGGACTTCCAGTTGGGGATCGCCAAGCACTATCTCCAGTGCGGCATTGAGCTGGCAGATTTCGGAGACGATCTGGGTACACAGCACAGCCTGCTCCTCAGTCCAGCCATTATTCGGGAGTTTCTGGTCCCGGAATACCAGCGGCTGATCTCCCTCTACAAAAGCCGTGGGGTCCTGATCAATTTTCACTCCTGTGGTCACATCGAACCCTTGCTGGACCTTTTTATAGAGCTGGGCGTCGATATCTTAAATCCCATCCAGGCTACGGCCAACGATCTTTCCATAGTGCGGGAAAAGACTCGGGGGCGGATGGCGCTTATGGGCGGCGTCAGTTCGGCGCTGCTGATGATGGCCTCCCCGGAGGAGATCCAGGCAGAAACCATCCGGGTAATGGAACTGCTGGGACGGGACGGCGGATATCTCTGCTGCGCGGACCAGTATATGCCGTTTCCGCCGGAAAACCTGGAGGCTCTCTACCGGACGGTGGAGCAGTACGGAAAGTATCCCCTTGACGAAAAATAGACATACAGCCAAAAGATGAGCCGGAAGACCGGCTCATCTTTCTTATTTTATGGTGATCAGTTCGTACTCCCGGCTGCCAAGGCCCAGCTTGACGGCATGATCGATACCGCTGCGCCAATTGGTATCGGGGAAGGTGTTGGTAAAATGGTCGTGGTGGCAGTCACCGTGGGCGTGGAGGTTGCCGTCCAGCTTGCTGCCCGCCTGTACCGGCATGGCGTTGCAGGCGTCGGCGCAGGCCACATCCAGGGCCACCGGATCAAAGGATGCAAACATCCCCACGTCGGGAATAATAGGAAGGTCGTTTTCCGGATGGCAGTCGCAATAGGGGGAGACGTCCATGACGATGCTGATATGGAACTGAGGGCGCCCCTGAACCACCGCTTTGGCATATTCGGCGATCTTACAGTTCAGCTCGTCATTGGCACTGGGGTTTTGATTGTAGATGGCGTCAAAGTTGCAGGCCCCCAGGCAGCGTCCGCATCCGACGCAAAGGCTGTGATCAATGGAAGCCTTGCGGTCTTCGCCGAAGGAAATGGCGCCATGCGCACAGTTTTTCGCGCAGGTGCGGCAGCCGACGCAGACGCTCTGGTCCACATCGGGCTTTCCGGAGTTGTGCTGCTCCATCTTTCCGGCCCGGGAGCCGCAGCCCATGCCCAGATTCTTCAGCGCGCCGCCGAAACCGGTGGCTTCATGACCCTTAAAATGGTTCAGGGAGATGACGACGTCGGCGTCCATAATGGCGTGGCCGATCTTGGCTTCCTTGACATACTCGCCGCCCTCCACCGGGACCAGGACCTCGTCTGTGCCCTTAAGGCCATCGGCGATGATAACAGGACATCCGCAAGAATAGGGGGTAAAGCCGTTTTCCCAGGCAGCGTCTAGGTGGTCCAAGGCGTTTTTGCGCCGTCCGACATACAAAGTGTTGCAGTCGGTAAGGAAGGGCTTCCCGCCCTGTTCTTTCACCACGTCCGCCACCGCTTTAGCAAAATTCGGACGGAGGAAGGAGAGATTGCCTGGCTCGCCGAAGTGGATCTTGATGGCCACAAAGCGCTCCTTCATGTCGATCTCGCCCACGCCGGCCCGACGGATGAGCTTTTGAAGCTTTGTTAGAAGATTGGTTCCGGGAACCGCCCGCATATCGGTAAAATAAACCTTGGATTTTTCCATAGTAACCGTCCTTTCGCTGCATGCCGTTCTTGTCTATAGCAGATGCTTTCATCTTATCGCATTCACGTAAAAAAGTCAAGAAAGGAGACGGAGCAAAAGGATCTCAGCGAAAACGCGGGAGCGTTTTGCTCCCGCGCCTCTTTTCTATCCCAGGATCGTAATGGGGATCAGCCCGACTGTCGGGTGGCCGTCACAGGTCACCTCAACGATGACCCGGTTGACGGATTCGACCTGCTCACCGGCTGTGAGTACCGCCGTCCACACTGCTTCGTTGTCCAGATAGGCATTCGTAGGAGTCCAGTTTGCCAGATTGGTATAGCCCTCCGGCAGTTCATGGTTGCGGGTGAAGGCGGTGCGGTCCGCCTGATGGGTCAGGTAGACGTCCTTCCGGCCGGAGGCCGTAAAACCTTCGGGGAGGTGCAGCTTGATGTGCAGGTGTTTGACCTCATGCATCCGGTTGCGGAAAACGATCCGGACCGGCAGGCTTTCGCCGGGGGCTAGGACAGGGTCTCCGTCGAATTCCACCCGGGCGGAGGCATGGACGAAATCCACGGTATAGGAATATCCGGAGCGGTCCCAGAGCTTTTTTGCGGCGGAACTATCCCGGAAAGCGGCCAGGTCTGCCAGATCAGCGGTGTCCGGACCGTCGGTCAATTCGACCCTCGCGCGGTTTGCCTTGAGAACGGTGGGAGCCATAGCAAAAACATGGTCCGTCAGCTCCGTGCAGTTTTTCACAAAATTCCGATCGGCGTTGTTTAAGGAAATGGTGACGATCTCGTCGCCGATATGGGCGCGCCAGTCCGCGGGGATCCCGGCGGTCCCGTTGAGGATGCCGAAGATGGAGCCTAGGGTCGCGCCGGTGCAGTCGGTGTCGTCGCCGCAGTTGATGGCCAGGATCATGGACCTTTTGAAGTCCCCCTCGCCGTAGAGCAAACCCAGAATGACGTAGGCCAGGTTGGCCGGAGCCTCGAACCAGCCCAAATCCGCGGTGTCCTCCATCAGAAGCTGGCGGATCTTTTTCCAGTCTACGCCCTTGTCGTAGCACTCCACTGCCAGGCGGATGCTCCGGGCGACCCGGCAGTCCGGCGGGATCTTGGAAAGACCGATTTCAATGAGCTCCCGCAGATCCTGCACCACGAAAGCGGCGCTTTCCACGGCTGCTGTAAAAAATTCGGCGTAGGTCCCCTCGCCCATACCATGATCCACGCAGGCGTCCTCCAAGGCGTAACGGACGGCGGCGTCCGGGCAACCCGGCGCCATGCAGGCCCAGACTTCCGAACGGATCCAAGCACCGTTGGAATCCCGCCAGATGTTTCGGTACTGGCCGGACAGCGGAGGCAGCAGGCCGGCCTTCATATTGCCCTTGCCGATGCCATATTCATTCCAGTGGGGGACGACGTAGGCCAGCCAGTATTCTCCCAGGATCTGGGCGTTGAGCTGATATGGGCCGTGCTCCTCCATGGCCAGCAGCCAGGCCAGCTGAAGATCCAGATCGTCATTGGGCAGGACCACACCGCTGGGGGTTGCAAATCCCTGGATGTCCAAAAGCTCCCGGGTACCCTCGTAGGGGGTTCCCATGGTACCGCCGATGTTTTTGCCGATCCAGCAGGCATAAATTTTGTCCCGAAGGGTTTCTTTATTCAGTTGAATCATGCCGTCTTCCTCCTTATCCCGGCAATGCCGGGGAATCTGCTTCCATTATAACCCGGGAAAGGAGGTTTTTCAGTGGGAGATTTTTACCTGCAGGTAGGAAATTTTTGGATTTTCGGGGGACGTTACTTCAAATACTCCCGGTAACGCTGGGAGTCGTAGCGCAGCGTCTGAGCCAGCACGCCGGAAAGGGTCTTCCCCTCCTCCCGCAGCTCCTCCAGCAGGAAATCCCCCTCGATTCGCCCAAACCGGAGCACCAGCGCCCTGTCCAGAAAGTTTTCGATCTCCTCTACCTCGTGGGTGGAGATGAGAATGGTCTCCTCAGTCTTCAGCCCCGCCGCCAGCAGCTTCAAAAAGTCCTTTCGGGTGAAAAGGTCCTTCCCGGCAAAGGGTTCATCCATGAGGATATACCGCGCTCCCTTGGAGAACCCGGCGGCCAGCTCCAGCTTGGAACACTGCCCCCGAGAGAAGCTCCCGGCGCGCTTTTCCCTTTCCAACTCAAAAAAATCCAGCAGCCTGCGGTAGCGCGGCCAATCGAAACGCGGGAAAAAGTCCGCCAGGAATTCCCCGTATTCCATGGGTGTCATTTCCGGGAAAAAGCTCCCCCGCTCGGTGAGATAGGCAAGATTTTGATAGCATTTCTCCGGCGGAAGCCCGTCGTAGAGGACGCATCCCTCTCCGTGGAGAACACCTGCCAGCAGGCGGAGCAGAGTGGTTTTTCCAGCGCCGTTTTTGCCTAGGATCCCCACAAACTGGCCGTCCGGGATGGTGAAGCTCACATTCCGCAGGGCTGCACCGTAAAACGGATAGATTTTGGTCAGGCCGGACGCTTCGATCATGGCTGCTCCCTCCCCTCGATTTTCACGCCGGTGATTCCCCGCACCGGAACGGACATCCCCTGCTGTTGGGCAAACTGGTCCTGAAGAAGCGGGGCTGTGATCCGCCAGCTTTCGTCAGCACCGGCGTCACCTAAAAGCAGCAGTTCGTACCAGTCTTCGCCCCCTTCGGAAGCGGGCACCCGGAACAGCGTCAGATTGCCGTTGACCACCGCCGCTGCCAGAGGCCGTTTCGGCATCCAAAGGCTACTGGCCGGTCCTTGCTGAAAGCTCCGGGCGGGAATGATCCGTCGGTCCTTTATCACAAAGCCACCACACCATAGCCATCCCGTATTCTCCTTGCGGAAGTCCAGCACTGCGCCGTCCTGCTGGATGTAGCTTGTCAGATCCAGGGAATCAAAATCCACACCCTGTCCCGCAAAATCCCGTCGGTCCAGTTCCTCGCCGGTGGCGGCAGAAAAGAGCCGGATACGCAGCTCTTCCCCGCTGGTCTGCACCAAGGCGAGCTGGCCGTCTTCCAAGGCGTACAGCGCCCGGATCCTCCAACCCTCCTCCAACTGGAAGGGGACTGCCTTTTCCGCGCTGCCCCATTCTAGCGGCTCCCGCTCTCGGGCGAAGGTCAGAAGCCAGTCGTCGTAGCCGGTCACCCGGTAGATCGCGGTCTCCCCGTGCCAGAGATTACCTGTGTCCGGCACAAAATAGGCCTGACCATCCAATACCGCTGCATTCATTTCTCCGCTGGATGCGGGAAGATCCACTGCGCAGTCATTCTCCAGATCCCACAGCTGATAGGACTGCCACGAAAAGTCTTCCTTTGAATAGTAGGGCTTTTCGTAGGTTCCGTCCGAGTTGACTATAACGCCGTAGCTGCCGCCGTTCTGCACCAGGGCCAGCTTTTTCCCCATCCGGGCGGAAAGTTCCGCCATATCCAGAACAATATCCGTCCGGGTCATCGCCTTCAGCCGGTAATCGTCCGGAATACGCCCTGATATCAACATCCGGCAGCGGGTCACTCCAGCCCAAACCCGCACGCTTTCGCAGGTGGTAATCCGCCGGACGTGATACCAGGCGGTGCCGTCCTCCGAGGTTTCCAGCGTCTCCTCATAGACGCTCTGCACGCCGCTTTCCGGCAGGAGCTCTAATTTCGACTGGTACCAGGCATCCCCTTCCGACGGCTGATAATCGGCCATATTATCCTCACGGTTCACGGTATTCTCATAATAATCGATGCCGGAGGGATGAAACCGCTGGGTCAACACGCCGTCTTGGATCGTAAATTCCATGCGGTTGGTCCCATCTCCGAACAAGCCGGTCACGACAACGGAGTCCAGCGCGGAGGATCCTCCTCCCATTTTCTGAAGGCCCAGAACCGGCTTCGCAGCCATGCTCCAGATCGCACCGCCCATAAAAACCAACGCCGCAGCCGCTGCGAGAACGGTCACAAAACCGCCATGTTTGCGAAGAAACGTCATCGTTTTCCTCCTCTCAAAAATCCGCCCGGCGGATCATCCACAGGCTGTGCAGGACCAGAAAGACCAGCGCAGCTAGCAGTCCGGCATGCCAGAGCGGCTCCGGAAGCGCCGCACCAGTATCGCCCAGCCGCGCCCGGAACGCCTGGGTCCAGCAAAGACCTGCGGCTGCCAGCGGCAGAAGTCCCCAAACCCGCTTCGCCTGAAGAAGATACCCCGCATAGCAGGTTCCCGCCGCCAGCACGGCCAGCAGCAGCAGATTCGAGAGAAGTCCCCAAAGCTCCAGCGGGAAAAGCAGCCGCAGGGCGTCGCTCCGGCACAGTGCCAGCAGCAGGCCATTTTCCATGGGCCAGGGAGGCCCTGAAGGGAATCCGGCTACCTTGTAAAGGTAAACCCCATAGCTGGCAAATACGCCGCCCAACAGTCCAACAAACAGGACCAGCAGCAAGGAACAAAACGCCGCCATTTTCGCCAAATACACCCATTCCCGGCGGCACGGCAGCGTGAGAAGCGTATCCATCCCCCCGCGGAAGTCCCGCAGGACAGAATATACCATCCAGCCCACAGCCAGCGCCGTCAGCATTGTCACGGCGGCAGGGGCCGCTGAGCGGTCGTACACCGTCTCAAACCGTTCGCCGTACCGGACGCCTGCGATACCGGTCAGAAGCGGTTGAATACTCAGCGCCGCCAAGACTAAGAGCCAGCTCTGCCAGACGCGGAGGGAAAATTCACGCCGGTAAAGCTGTGGAAACTTTCTCATGTTCTGCAACCTCCTGTATCAATAAGATAGTACATGACAAATAAAATTTTTTCGCATCAGCGAATATCTTCCCACAGGCTGCTGAGCAGGTCGATGGTCTGTTTAAAGCTCAAATGCAGCTCCTTGGCGGAGGCGACAAACTCCGCCGCCATACCCTGGGTCAGCTCTGTTTCAATGCGGGAAAAGGTTTCGGAGGAACAGCGGACAACGCTGCCCTGGTTGCCGTCAGTGGCGATAATCCCTTCCTCTTCCAGCTGTTTATAAGCCTTTTGGACGGTGTTGGGATTGACCTCCAGGGCGGCGGCTGTCTCGCGGCGGGAAGGCAGACGCTCTCCATTTTCCAAACGCCCAAGAAGGAGCATCCGTTTGACCTGGCGCACCAACTGCGGACAGACCGGTTCCCGCCGGTTCAGGGTCAGGTCCTGCCATGGGTTCATACGTCCTCCTCCTCTCTTTATATGTATTATATCAATAATACATATACTTGTCAACACTTTTTCCTCTGGAAACAAAAAAT
Source organism: uncultured bacterium (assembly GCA_905214265.1). Lineage (GTDB taxonomy): Bacteria > Bacillota > Clostridia > Oscillospirales > Ruminococcaceae > Merdivicinus. Next base: position 15,486 of record CAJMLQ010000036.1, on the reverse strand, counting down.
AGCCGCGCGCCGGAACCGTATGGGTTCCGGCGCATGGCCGCAATATTGGAAAAGCCGATTCAAATCCGCCGTTCCACCAGGCGGTAGTAGGTCCGGGCGGTCAGCGTGTAAAATACTGTATAAACCGCGGCAAAAAGCAAAACCGTGGCCACCGTGCACAAGAACATCAGCATCCGGTTGGACATGCCAAAGAGGACAAGAATTTTGGGGATGATGGTATACGCGAAGCCCATGTGCACAACGGCCAGAACCAGTGGGAGAAAAAACACCAAAAGGATCTGGCGGCGGATGGCGGCACGGACCATCCGGGCGTCCATTCCCACCTTCTGCATGATGAGAAACCGCTCCCGGTCTTCGTAGCCTTCGGTGACCTGCTTGTAATACAGGATCAGCACCGTCGCTGCCAGAAACAGCACCCCGAAAAAGATGCCCAGAAAGAGCAGCCCGCCGTACAGACTGTAAAACTCCTGCGCCACCTGGGCCCGGCAGCTGGTGATGCGAGCAGATGGCACCTCTTTTTCCAGACGGAGGGCCGCCGCTTCGGCAAAGGCGGTAATATCCGCATCACCGCCGGTGGGTTCACAGGCCCAAACGCCCGTCCGGATATCGTTTTGCTGTCCCAGGGCAAACATCAGGCGGGTATAATCCGGAATGCCCTCCACAAGGAACAGGTAGCCGCCCCGGGTGAAACGTGGAAGCAGATATTCCTGCTGGCCGGCCAGCTGAAATTCTTCGAATTCCACGGAGACCGTCCTGCCGGACAGCGGTTCCACCCCTTGGGCATAAAGAAGGTACAGCTGTCCTTCCTCCAGGCTCGGCAGATCCAGGGGACCGGCCAGCTCTTCCAGATCGCTCCGGGTCATAAAGGAGCAGACGGCCGCCCGGCCCCCACCAGTCAGAGTAAAGGCATCCTCCACCCGCGCCATACCGTAGGTCATCTGGCTGTAGAAGAAGGGGGCCTCCAGGGTCACACCGGAAGCCTCAGCGGTCTCCGTCAGGATTGCTTCCGCCCGGCCCCGGCTTTCGGGCGTATCCTCGCAGGAAACGGTCAGCCCCAAGGGGTATTTTTCGGCAAGGATGTCCTGCTGGCCGAAATACAGAGAGGTGGTGGAGGAGACCGTCACCATGACCATGGTGCTGAGGATACAGATGGCCGACAGACCGGAGGCATTGCGCCGCATCCGATAGAGCAGACCAGAAACCGCCACAAAATTTTTCGCGCGGTAGTAGAAGCGATGGTTCCGCTTCAGCAGCTTCAGCATGGCGATGCTTCCCGCAGTAAACAGACAGTAGGTCCCGATGATGACCAGAAGCACTGCCAGCAGAAAAATTCCCAGAACGTCAGAGGCCTTCCGGACGCTGATAGCCAGGCCGTAGCCCCCGGCCAGAGCTAGGATGCCGGCGGCGGCGAGAATCGGCCGGGCTTTCGGCTCCGTTTCGCCCTGCTTTTCTTCCCGCAGCAGACGGATGGGATCCGCAGTCCGGAGCTGCATGAGGCTCCGCAGAAAGATCAGCAGGAACAGCACGGCGAAAACCGCCGCCGTCCCACCCAGTGCTATGGGAGAAAGGGGAAATCCGATGGTAATCGGAAGGCGGGTAATGTTCAGAAGCAGCCGGAACAGCAAGTTCCCAAAGACCATCCCCAGAAGAATCCCGGCGGTCAGACTGACGCCGAAGGTCTCCAGGGCTTCATAAAAGAGGATCCGGCCGATGTGCCGCTTCTCAAGGCCCAGCACGCCGTAAAGGGCCAGTTCCTTCTTCCGGCGCTTCATCAAAAAACTGTTGGTGTACAGCAGAAACAGGGTGCAGAGGACTGCCATGATGACCACGCCGAACAGGAGGATCATCGTCAGGCTTCCGCCGCCCTTCATCTCCTTCACCGAGGGATTAAAGGTAATGGAAAGCAGGATGAAAAAGAGCAGTACCGAAAGAGTGCAGGTCAGGATATACGGCAGGCAGACTGTCCGATTTTTCCGGAGGTTCGTCCAGGCCAGCCTGGGAAAAAAGAAAACTCTACGCATCTTCCCCGCCTCCTGACCGGATCACCGTAAGGGCGTCAGATATCCGGCGGTACATCTCTTCGTCGGAGGCGGAGCCGCGGTAAATCTGATGGAAAACCGTCCCGTCCTTGATAAAGAGGACCCGCCCTGCATGGCTGGCTGCCTGGATGCTGTGGGTCACCAGGAGGATGGTCTGGCCCTGGGCGGCGTTGATGTCAGAAAAGAGCCGGAGCAGCCGGGCGGCGGCATGGGAATCCAGAGCGCCGGTGGGCTCGTCCGCCAGCAGCAGCTTGGGGCAAGTGATCAGGGCCCGGGCCGCGGCAGCCCGCTGCTTCTGTCCGCCGGACACTTCATAGGGGTATTTTTCCAGAAGATCCGTGATCTGCAGGGTCTTGGCTAAAGGCTGGAGACGTCGCTCCATGGCCGGGACCTCCATACCGGAGAGGACCAGCGGGAGCAGGATGTTGTCCTTCAGGGAAAAGGTGTCCAGCAGGTTGAAATCCTGAAAGACGAAGCCCAGATTGTCCCGGCGGAAAGCGGAAAGCTCCCGGTCGGGGATGCGGGTGATGTCCCGGCCGTCCAGCAGAACCTGGCCGCCGGTTGGCTTATCCAGAGAGGCGAGAATGTTGAGCAGCGTGGTCTTTCCGGAGCCGGACTCGCCCATGATGGCCACGAATTCGCCCTCCTCCACGGAAAAGCTGACCCCGGAGAGGGCCTGGACCCGGGCACCGCCGGAGCGGACAGCATAAACTTTCTGAAGATTTTTTGCTTCAAGCAAGGGCATTATGATTCCTCCTTTTGGGATACCTCTATTATAACGAAAAAGAAGGGCGTCTACCATTCAGAAAGCTTACAAAACCCGCCGAAACCTTACATTTTGGTAAGGTTTCGGCGGGTTTCTCATTCCCGGGGCCGCTCCTGGGAAAAGGAGAGAGCCACGGTGGTTCCTTTTCCCGGCTGCGAGACGATGCAGATACCATGGCCCAGAGCGTCCAGTATCTGCTTAGACAGATACAGACCAAGACCGGTGGAACGCCGGTCCGCCCGACCATTGCAGCCAGTAAAGCCCCGATCGAAGACCCGGGGAACGTCCTCGGGACGGATGCCGATGCCGGTATCTTCAATGAGGAGGGTCTGGGAACCGTCCGGAGAAAGACGGATGGTAATCCGGCCCTCCCGTGTGTATTTCAGAGCATTGGAAAGGAGCTGCTCCAGCACAAAGCCCAGCCATTTTTCGTCCGTCACCACGGTACAGCGAAAGTCCGCAAGCTCCAGCGAAATCTCCCGCCGGAGGAAGAGCACCGCGTACTTCCGGACAGCCCGGCGCACCAAGGCGGAGAGCTCTGTCTCCCGAAAAAGCAGGTCCTGGGACATCCCGGGAAGCCGGGCGTAGGTCAGGGCCATCTCCGCGTACTGTTCGGTTTTGAAAAGTTCTTGTTCCAAGGCGGCAGAATCCGCCCCGGACTGCAGCAGCAGCCGCATGGCAGCGATGGGCGTTTTGATCTGATGAACCCAGAGGGAATAGTAATCCGCCTGCTCGGTGCGGGCATCGTCCCGCTGCCGGCGGAGAGCGGCGTTTTCTTCCAAAAGCAGCTCCAGAAGCTCCTGATACGCCCCTTCTGCGGAGGTCTCCGGCGGCGGCAAGCGGCCGGAGCAGACGTCCACGGTCTCCTTCAGGGCGGAAAGGGCGCGACGCTTCCGGACAGAGCGGAAAAAATCCCAAATTCCCAGCAGCAGTCCTGCGGTCAGGACCAGAAGCGCACCGTAGCCAAAGACGCCGAACGGAAGCTGGTACACCGCATAGACCATCCAGAAGAGCAGAAGGAAAACGCCCAGCGCTACGGCGGCCCTCCAGCGATCCCGCAGATAGCAGTGCAGATCCTCACGCTTCATGAGTGTCCCTCCGGGAGACAGACCTGGTATCCCAGACCCTTCCGCGTCGTCACGAAACCCACAAGGCCAAGCTCCTCCAGCTTCCGGCGGAGGCGGGCGATGTTGACGGTGAGCGTGTTGTCATCGATAAAGCAGTCACTCTGCCACAGGTGCTTCATGAGGGTGTCCCGAGAAACCGTGCAGCCGGGATTTTCCATGAGCGCCTCCAAAATGCGGAATTCGTTTTTGGTCAGTTCCGCCTGGCGGCCGTTCCAGGAGAGGGTGGCTCCGGCCAGATTCAGCACCGCCCCGCCGTACTCCAGGAGCCCGGCGGAATCCCCGAAGGAATAGGTCCGGCGGAGAAGGGCGCGAACCCGGGCAGTCAGCACGTCTAAGTCAAAGGGCTTGACGATAAAGCCGTCGGCTCCCAGGTCCATGGCCATGACCTGGTTCAGATTATCTCCGGCTGAGGACAGAAACAGCAGCGGGACCCGGGACAGGCGGCGGATCTCCGCGCACCAGTGGTAACCGTTGTAAAAGGGCAGCGAGATATCCAGCAGCACCAGATGAGGCGCAAATTTGACAAACTCACCGGTGACGTTGGAAAGATCTGCGGCACAGCGCGCCTCCATCCCCCAGCGGGACAGGTGAGTGGAAAGAACGCCGGCAATGGCGGCGTCGTCCTCCACGATCAGAATTTTATAGTCGCTCATGCTTTCCTCCCGGAATGTCAGTCACTTCTTCCGGCGGAACCAGCCGAGGAAGCGCCGCTCCTCTCGAACAGGCTTATCCTCCTCCCAGTCCGGCTGGGCCGGAGGTTCCTTGGCCTGCTGCATAAAGTACTCCTGGGCGTTCAGGGGCGGCGCATCCAGAGGAGACCGCAGGATGTACCGGCCGTCGGCGAACTGCTCCCGGGCCTTGACATTGTCCCGGAGCATGATATCCATCATCTCCAGCAGCCGCGTTTTGATGCGCGGATCGTAAATGGGGCAGGCCACCTCCACCCGGCGCTCGGTATTGCGGGTCATCATGTCGCCGGAAGCGATAAAGACTCTGGTCTCCGCCCCTGCCCCAAAGGCGTAGATGCGGGAATGCTCCAAAAAACGTCCGACAATGCTGACAATCTGGATGTTTTCGGTCATACCGGGAATCTGTGGGGTCAGACAGCAGATCCCGCGGATGACCAACCGGATCTGCACCCCGGCCCGGGAGGCATCCACAAACCGTTCGATGATGTCCTTATCGGTGAAGGAATTGCACTTGACGAGGATCCGGGCGTCTTTTCCCTCCCTGGCCTTGGCGATCTCCGCATCGGTCAGACGGAGGATGCTTTCCTTGAAGTTGGCAGGCGCTACCCAAAGGTCGTGGTAGGAGCCATCCAGGTTGGAAAGGGACAGGTTCATAAAGAAGGAAGCCGCGTCGGCACCGATGTTGCGGTTTGCCGTGAGGATGGCGAGGTCGGTGTAAAGCTTGGCGGTCTTTTCATTGTAATTTCCCGTGCCGATCTGGGTGATGTACTGGATCTCGCCCTTGGCGCGGCGGGTGATCAGGCAGATTTTGGAGTGGACCTTAAAGCCGTCCATGCCGTAGATGACCCGGCAGCCGGCCTCCTCCAGGCGCTGAGCCCACTCGATGTTGTTTTCTTCATCGAAGCGGGCGCGAAGCTCCATCAGGACCGTGACATCCTTGCCGTTTTCCGCCGCCTCGATGAGCGCCTCCGCCAGGGTGGACTGCCGGGCGATGCGGTAGAGGGTGATCTTGATGGAAACCACGTCTGGGTCCTCCGCAGACTCCCGCAGCAAATTGAGCAGGGGCTTCATAGCCTCGTAGGGATACGAGAGCAGGATATCCCGCCGGAGCACCTGCTGGATGATCGGCGCGGCCGGATTCACCATGGGCGACGGCTGAGGGGTGAAGGGCGTTTGCAGCAGGGCGCGCTTCATGTCGAAGGGCAGCCGGGCGTCCAGACCGAAACAGTAGGAAAGGTCCAGAGGCGCGTGGGAGCGGAACACCTGCGCCCGTTCCAGGTCCAGCTTGGAGCGGAGGTATTTTTGGGCTTCGTCACTCATATCCCCCTGGATCTCCAGCCGCACCGGAGAAAGGCGCAGCCGCTTTTTGAGGATCTTTTTCATATGCTGGCGGTAGTCTGTATCCTCGTCCAGCAAGCCGGCGTCGGTGTCGATGTCCGCGTTGCGGGTGACGCAGATAACCGCCTTTTCGGCGACCTTGTATTTTTCAAAGACCTTTTCCGCAAAATAGAGGATGACGTCCTCTACCAAGACAAACCGCCGCTCGGACGGGTCCACCGTAAACACCCGCCGGACGGCCGCCGGAACGGGGATGATGCCGAACACGCCGTGATTCTGCTGCCGGAGGGACACGGCGATGTTAAGCTGCTTGTTGCCGATATGGGGAAAGGGATGGCTCTGGTCGATGATCTGGGGCGAGAGTACCGGCATGACCTCCCGGGCGAAGAAATCCTCCACCAGTTTTTCCTCCGGCTTGCGCAGTTCACCCATGCGGACATAGGTGATTCCGGCTCCGGAGAGTTCCCGATTGATCCGGGAAAATGCGTCGTCCCGCAAAACATAAAGCGGGATGCAGGCGCGGTAGATCTCCGAAAGCTGCTCAGCTGCGGTCATGCCGGTCTTATTATCAAAATAGTCCGGCGAAAAGAGCATGTAGTCGATGAGGCTCCCCACTCGAACCATAAAAAACTCGTCCAGATTGCTGGTAAAAATCGACAGGAAATGGAACCGTTCCAGCAAGGGCGTATCCGGGCAGTTGGCTTCTTCCAGCACGCGCTGGTTGAATTTCAGCCAGGATAGCTCCCGGTTCTGCATACAGCTGCGGTAATTGACCGATTCCTGCATATCGCGATTCATTTCGATTGTCCATCCTTTTCTCAGTTTTTCTGTCCGGATCCGGCAAGAGCCGGTTCCAAAAAGCGGGTGATCAAATAACCCTCCCGGACTCCGGCGCGGCTGACAAAAAAGTCAGCGCAGCCGAATTTCCGGGCGACTTCGCGGATAATCAACAGACCGGGAACCATGCTGAACATCCGCTCCGGTACGATCTTATAGGCGGGTTTTGAAACATCCGGATCGTCACTGCAGGCGATTTTCAGCAGCTGCTCCAGATCGTCCAGGGAGAAACGGGACTCCGCCTTGGCACCCCCCAAAAGCTCCTGGCTCAGCTGAAGGGCCATCCGCATGGTGCCGCCGATACCGCAGACTGTACACCCACTTTCCACGGGCCAGTCCACCGCGTCCAGCTGTTCCCGGATGGACTTCCGCATCTTTTCCCGCTCCTTGGGACCAGGGATGAGACCGGAGACGAACTGCGTATGGAGGGCCAGAGAACCCACTGGAATGCTGATCAGCTCTTTCGCGCCCTCTTCGCCGAACCAGACCAGTTCGGTGCTTCCGCCGCCGATATCCACCAGCAGTCCCCGCTCCATGGGATAAAAGCGAGTGGCCCCCACGAAATCGAGGCGCGCCTCTTCTTTGCCGGAGATGATTTCCGGCGCAATGCCGGTGACGCGCTGCATCCGGTTGAGCACCTCGTCCTGATTGCAGATGTTGCGCAAAGACGCCGTAGCAAAAATACCAGTGCCATCTACGTTGAAATTATCTAAGACCTCCCGAAGCGTCTCCAAAGCAAGGCAGGCCTTTTCGATGCCGGATTGAGTCAGCTTTCCTTTTTTTACATAGCCTGCCAGACCGGCCATGACTTTTTTGCTGATGATCTGGGTGATCACGCCGTTTTCCTCCCGAAAAATGGAGAGGCGAATCGAGTTGGACCCCATGTCCACAATTCCATACAGCATATGGTTTCCCCCCTGTACGCAAAATTCCGGTTCCACGCCGTAAAAAGCGCAGAAGCTTCCTTATTTTATTATACCGCGCCGAACGTCCTTGTCTACCGTCTTTTCGTAAATTTCCGAAAATTTTTTGGAAGCCGTTTATTCGAAAGCGCAGCGGACAAACTAAATCCAGATCCCAATGGAAGGAGGAAAATACAATGGCTGATAGCAAAGCAAACAAAAGCATCAAGTGCAGCGTTACCCAGTGTTCCTACCACTGTGACACGGATAACTACTGTTCTCTCGACTGCATCACCGTCGGCACCCATGAGGCAAACCCCACCATGGTTCAGTGCACTGACTGCGAATCTTTCCGCGCGAAAAACGGCTAAGGATTCTTCTCCGTCAAACATGGAAAAACCGCCTGCGTCTTCCGAACATCCGGAGGAAGCAGGCGGTTTTCCAGTTTGGAACAAATGCGGATTACAGGGTGAAGGTCTCATCCAAAACGCCATGGATCTTGCCGCGGCGGATGGGCGCTTTCCTCTCGTAGTGAGTCTCCAGTTCCAGAGTCTTTCCGGCGTTCGAGCTCTTTTCAAAGGCCGTGAGGATCTCCAGAACATGGTAAGTCTGTTCATAGGAGGCGCGGAAAGGGCTGCCAGTGCGGATGGCGCAGGCCATATCCGCCAAGCCCAGGCCCCGGCTGTTCTCCCGGTAGTCGAAAGCCAGCGGCATTTCCCGGTACTCCCCGTCTTCGGGGCGGAGCAGCCGGATGGGGCCACCGAAGCAGTTGGGGTCCGGAACCAGCAGGGTACCCTCAGCGCCGTAGATTTCGAAGCGGGCCTGGCCCTGATAGTAAACGTCAAAGGTAGTGAACAGAGTTCCCACGGCTCCACTGTCAAACTGGAGCGTGCCGGTCACATAGGTGGGGACCTCCACATCGATGATCTCGCCGCGGTGAGGTTCGCTGGTGATGACGCGTTTGGCAAAGGAGGACTTAGTCACGCCGGTAACGCTTTTCACCCCGCCCAGAAGGTTCACCAGGGCGGTCACATAGTAGGGGCCCATATCCATCATGGGGCCGCCGCCGCGTTTGTAGTAAAATTCTGGATCCGGATGCCAGGTCTCATGCCCATGGCAGATCATGAACGCCGCTGCACCGATAGGCTGACCAATAAAGCCGCCGTCGATAAGGCTGCGGCAGGTCTGGATGCCGGCGCCGAGAAAGGTATCCGGTGCGCCGCCCAGCAGCAAGCCCTTCTTTTCGGCCAGGGCAACCAGCTCCCGGCCCTCTTCGAAGTCCGCTCCCAAGGGCTTTTCCGAATAGACGTGCTTACCGGCTTCCAGCGCTGCCTTAGAGACAGCGAAATGCTCATAGGGCCGGGTCAGGTTAAGGATGACCTCCACCTCCGGGTCTGCGAAGGCATCGTACATGGTGTCATATATCTTAGGAATGTGATAGGCCTCCTGCGCCTTTTCCGCGCGCTCGCGAATCAGGTCGCAGACGCCGATAAGTTCGACCTCCTGAAAGGTCTTGGTCAGATTTTCCAGGTAGATGCCGCTGATGGCGCCCACACCGATCATGGCCATTTTTACGGGTTTCAACATGGTAAAACCTCCTAAATCATTATGGATGTTTTTGGGATGGAAGATTTTTACCGCCTATGCGGTACCGGGCACTTTGGGATATCCGACGTTCTGCCCTGCACCCCCCTCTTTTTCTACGCAGAAAAAGAGGGGGAGGAAAAAGGGGTGGGGTCCGGATTATGCTTGCCCACAGTCTCACCGCTCCCGCCGCAATCGGTGGAAGCCTCTATGGCATACGCACACTGCTTTCCGGCACTTCGGTTTCTATGGACAGACTTTGGAGGCAGGCGACGGGCTTACGCCGGTCCATTTGATGCTCTTTTAATACATTTTTGCGCTGTTCTCAAACCGTTCGGTGGTCAGGCCGTGCTCTGCGGCGTATGGCTTGCCTTCTGCTGCCCAGAGCATTCCCCGTTCCATGAGGACTTCTGCGCTGGGGGATTTGTCAAAAACATCATCATGGTGCCCCAGAGAGGTGTAGAACACCCGGCCGTTTCCCCAGAACTTTGTCCAGGCCACCGGCATGTCCACCGGCTTGTTGGAGATGTGATAATACGATACCAACGGGAACCGGGTCGTTGCAAGAACCTCAATGGCGGGATCCACATGAAGGTAGTAATGCTCGCTGCAGACCGGAAAATCCTCCAGGCCCTCAACGATGGGACTGGAGCCGTGACGGATGTTGACCATGTAGTCGATGCCGTCGCCGCCGGGATGGGAGACCCACTGACCGCCGGTGATGAATTGCCATTCCGTATTCTGCCGGAAGGAATCGCACATGCCGCCATGGCAGCCGGCAAGACCGACGCCCGCACCCACCGCTTTGGCGATATTTTTCACATAATCGTTGTTAATCTCGCCCATGGTCCAGCAAGCCACGATCAGATCCAATTCCATCAGCGCATCCAGATCCCCCAGCGGGTCCAAAGTATCAAAAATCTCACAGGCATATCCGTGCTTTTCCAATAGTCCCGCAAACCGTTTGCTAGTCAGCTTCGGCTCGTGGCCGTCCCAACCGCCCTGGAAAATCCACACTTTTTTCATACAGCATCCTCCTCCTGGTTAAATGTTACAGGCAAGCCCGGTTCCCCGCGCTTCCGATTCAAACAGCAGATCGATGACCTTCATGACCCGCAGCGCCTGCTCCGGCTTGACGATGAGCTCCGCCTTCCCGTCCAGCACAGCCAGAATATTGCGGTAATAATCCGCCCAGTCGGACTGGACCGCAGGGAGAGGCAGCTCTGTGGTGGTCTGCTTGGGCCGTGGAGCCATCGTCCGGGTAGGACCGGCCTCGGTGTACACGATTTCGTCGTCCCAGGCCATCTCCGCATCGGTGTTCAGCTTGACCATCCGCCCCTTGCAGCTCCAGTCCTCTACAACGGCAGTGCCATCGGTGCAGGACATGTGCCACCGCGGCAGGTTGATAAAGCAGTTGGTAGAGATCTCACAGGTGGCGGAAACGCCGCTTTCAAATCGCAGGAACACCTTGATATTGTCGTCGACCTCGCTGCCGAAAACCTTCTGCAGGTGCGCACATACCGATACCACAGGGCTGTCGATGAGATCCAGCATCTGGTCGATCAGGTGGACACCCCAATCAAAAAGCATGCCGCCGCCGTTGACCTTATGGCCGCGCCAGCCGTACATCGAACCCCGGGAGCCCTGCACGCGGCTCTCGATAAAGTAAGGCTCTCCGATGGAGCCATCGGCCAAAATCTGCTTGATAATGCAGTAGTCCCGATCCCACCGGCGGTTCTGATGGATGGAAAAAACCTTTCCTGCCCGCTCTGCGGCGGCGATGATCTCCTCCAGTTCCGAAGCGTTCATGGTAACCGGCTTTTCGCAGATGACATTTTTCCCCGCCTCCAGGCAGCGGATGGCATAATCCTTATGAAAGTTGTTGGGCACTGCAATGGTAACCAGGTCCACCTCCGGATCCGCCAGCAGCTCCTCAGCCGAACGGTAAGCGATCAGCCCCTTTTCCGCCGCTTTTTCCAGTGCCTCAGGCCGGATATCATATGCGCCCTTTGTCCGCAGTTCGGGAAGGCGGTCCCGAATATTCTGGAAGTGCCAGCCGCCCATGCCTCCAAATCCAATCAACGCCCACGTATGACTCATCACAAATCCCTCCATCGCCAATTTTGTTTGTATTATACCATAAGGATTCCAAAAAGTCCCGCCAGAAAGGCACGGAAATCAGACAAATTTTGCTCTTTTCAAATCAGGCGCGATCCTTCCAGATAAAAATTACCCGATCCGCCGAATCGTGCGAATTTCTCACAAACAACCTGAATTTTCGCCATGTACTTTTTGATGAAACCCCTTTATAATAAAAAACGAAAACGTTTTACTTTGTAAGGAGGACCAAACATGAACAGCCTGCCATTTCGCCAGATTCATCTGGATTTTCACACTTCCGGCGCCATTGAGGGCATCGGCTCTCGTTTTTCCAAGGAGCAATTTCAGGAGGCTCTGAAAGCCGGTCACGTCAACTCGATTACCGTCTTTTCCAAATGCCATCACGGCTGGTCCTACCACCCTACCGCCGTCAATCGGATGCACCCCGGCCTGTCCTTTGACCTGCTGAAGGCCCAGCTGGAAGCCTGCGCCGAAATCGGCGTCCGTGCCCCGGTCTACATTTCCGCCGGTTTTGACGAAAAGGAAGTCGCCGCCCATCCGGACTGGCTCTGCTGGAGCACCCCCGGCGGCCCTACCCCCGAAGACCTGGGCGCGGCGCACTACCATTTGATGTGCTACAACACCCCCTACCTGGATCTTCTGGCCGCCCAGGTCGAGGAGGTCATGCGCCTGTATAATCCCTGCGAAATCTTCCTGGACATCTCCGCCGTTCGCGTCTGCCACTGCCCGAACTGCCGCAAAGAGATGCTGGAGCGCGGCGAGGACCCTGAAAATCCCGCCGACCTCCGCCGGCAGGGCGAACGGGTCTACGCCCGTTACTGCGAACGCATGGCCCAAGCCGTCCACCGTTACAACCCAGACACCGCTATTTTCCACAACGCGGGCAACATCATCCGAGGCCGGCGGGACCTTGCCCACCGAGATACTCACCTTGAGCTGGAAAGCCTGCCCACCGGTGGCTGGGGCTACGACCACTTTCCCATGTCCGCAGCTTACGTCCGGGGCCTTGGAATGGATTTTCTGGGCATGACTGGCAAATTCCATACCACCTGGGGGGAATTCGGCGGATTCAAACACCCCAACGCCCTGCGGTATGAAGCGGCCCTCTCCATCGCCTGCGGCGCAAAATGCTCCGTCGGCGACCAACTCCACCCTGACGGCGAGATGAACCTCTCAACCTACCGGCTCATCGGCGCAGCCTATGCGGAGATCGAGGCCAAGGAGCCCTGGTGTGATCACGTGGAAAGTGTCGCGGATATCGGCGTCCTCTCCACCGAAGCAGTCAACGGCTTTGCCGGCCGGGACTGCCACAGCGATATCGGCGCCAACCGCATCCTCCTGGAAGGAAAATACCTCTACGATATTCTGGACTTGGAAAGCGATTTCTCCAAATATAAGCTCCTGATCCTCCCCGACGAGATTCGCCTGAACGCAGCCCTGACAGAGCGGCTCAGCGATTATCTGGCGGCAGGTGGTAAGATCCTGGCCACCGGCGTTTCCGGCTTGAAGGTAAACGCCGACGAATTTGCCCTTCCCTTCGGCGCAGAATTTCTGGGCGAAAACCCGTTCCGGCCCAACTATTATATTCCCAAATTTGAAACCGTCAACGGCGAAACCGCCTACGTCATGTACCAGCAGGGTTACCGCATTCGGCCCGAAAGCAGCGCCACCTGCTTTGCCCTAGAGCAGGACTCCTACTTCAACCGCACTCCTGAACACTTCTCCTCTCACCAGCATACTCCCAATAATCCCGATACCTCCGCACCCGCCGCAGTCCTCACCAAAAATACCGCCTACCTGAACTGGAAGCTGTTCAGTGAGTACGCGGAAATGGGTTCCTTCCACATAAAGGAACTGCTCTGCTACGCCATCGACGCTTTGTTGGACAAAGAAAAGACCTTGACCACCGACCTGCCAGACCGCGGTGTAACCACCTTGATGAAGCAGGAAGCAGAAAACCGCCTAATTCACCACCTGCTCTTCGCCTATACCACGAACCGCGGCCAAAAAACAGAGGTCATCCAGGACACCATCCCTCTGTATAACATTCACGCCTCCATAAAGTCATCAAAAGCCCCGAAAGAAGTCTACTTGGCCCCCAGTAAAGACCCTCTGCCCTATACCTACGAAAACGGAATCATTTCCTACACCATCCCGAAGCTAGAAATCCATCAAATGGTCGTTATTCAGTATTAACCCTCAAAAAGCCGCTTTTCTCCTCCAAAAAAGATCGTAAGGCCGCCGTGTCTCTCCAAAATCCATCCCACCAAGACACGTGTCCCAAAAGCGGACGCAGATGGCCTGTGGTGGAGCCAATTTCAGGCGGCGGCCGCCGATATCCGCGAGGAAGCACGGAGCGGCAAGGAAAAAACGCGGGACGCGGCTTCAGGGGAGTCCTGAGGGGGGTGAGCCCCTCAGGCGTCTTTTTCTCCCCTCTCTTTTTCCACGCGGAAAAAGAGAGGGTGCAGGGAATGGACGTATCGGTATTCATAGAACGCACGAACCCGCATAGGGCGGAGAACGGCCAGGTGAAACGGCATAAAACACCGCGGCAGTGAGGAGAAACGTGTAAAACGCTTCGACTCGCTGCCGCGGTGTTTCGTGCTGCGGAATCAAAAAAATCCGTTATCGCGACATTTCTGGCGAAATGCCGCCGCGGTAACATCCGCGGGGCGTCTGCGGACGCCCATGCCTACGGCGTAAAAGCCGCTGCGGCGGCAGAGCTGTGAGGGCTCCGCCCCCACACCCCTGCAAGCCTTTTAAAAAAGGCTTGACCGAAAACCCGATTGTTACTGCGGATCCACTTCGGATTCATCGGGAGCGCCGATCACCAGTTCTTCCATTTCCTCCTGCAGCTTCTGCAATTCCTCGATGATTTCACTGATACGGTTAAAAGCCCGGTAGTACGCCTCTTTCTCGTTTATTTTCATCACCTCAAATGGCATCATTATGAAATTATTATAGTCTTATTTCGATTCTTTTTCAATACTTTGTGCCATAATAATAACAAAAGTGATGAAGGAGGGTCTAAAGGTGAAAAGTTCTGATATGCAGCAGTTCACCCTGCGCATCGACCGCGAGCTCTTCCAGAAATTCCGCTACGTCGTCGACTACGAAGGCCGCTCCGCTAACCGCGACCTGGAACAATATATCAAACGGAAAGTTCATAAATTTGAACAGGACCACGGCCTCATCAGCCTCGACGAAAATGATGATGAATAACCGGGAAGGCAGCCGCCTTCCCTTTTCTTTTGGCTTTTTATTGCCATTTTTCCGCTTTTATGCTATGCTTAGATAGGATTTTTATGTCGTAAAGAGGAGGACACCATATGTCATTATCGAAACTCCAGCTCCCCGCGGACTACCGCCCGGCTCTGGATATCCTGCAAACCGAAATTGCCATCAAGCTGGTCAAGGATACCTTCGAACGCGAGCTCGCCCTGAAGCTCCACCTGACCCGCGTCTCCGCCCCGCTGTTCGTCCGGAAGCATAGCGGCATCAACGATGACCTGAACGGCGTCGAGCGCCCCGTTTCCTTCGATATCTCTGATATCGGCGAGGAGGTCGAAATCGTCCACTCTCTGGCGAAGTGGAAACGCCTGGCCCTGAAGCGCTACGGCTTCGGCCCCAACACCGGCCTCTATACCGACATGAACGCCATCCGCCGGGACGAGGAGCTGGATAACCTCCACTCGGTCTACGTGGACCAGTGGGACTGGGAAAAAATCATCACCCGGGAGACCCGCACTCCGGAAACCCTCCGCCACACCGTCCGCCGGATCATGCGGGCCCTGAAGGAGACCGAAGAGGCCCTCCACCTGGCCAACCCTGAGATCGAACCTTTCATCAAAGAGCAGGTCACTTTCCTCACCGCCCAGGAGCTGCTGGATCGCTACCCCGGCCTCTCCCCCAAGGAACGGGAAAACGCCGCCGCCAAAGAGTTCGGCACCATCTTCGTCATGGGCATCGGCGGAGCCCTCTCTGACGGAAAACCCCACGACGGCCGCGCCCCGGACTATGACGACTGGGCTCTCAACGGCGACATTCTCATCTGGTACCCTGTCCTGGAACGGGCAGTGGAGC
>CAJMLQ010000035.1 GCA_905214265.1 uncultured bacterium | reverse complement strand
CCTGGACCGAGCATAAACCTGTGGGTGGGTGGATTTTGAACGGGATTTCATCACGAAAAACCTGAATAAATTGAAGGTATACGGCTTTGAGCACACAGGCTTTTCCGCTGTTATCAACAGCGTTTCCGACTACTACAATGCCAGTATGGCGATCCTGCATCCAGAGGTGCGGCGCGAGCTATTCTATTCGGATACGCCGATCCTCACCCGGGTCAAAAACTCGGTTCCCACGGTGTATGGGTTTGACGGGAAGGTCCAGAACTCTCTGATTGCCGACGGCTGCGTCATTAACGGCGAGCTGCACAACTGCATTGTTTTCCGCGACGTGGAGATTGAAAAGGGCGCGGTACTCAACAACTGCATCATCATGCAGAATACCACCATCCACAGCGGAGCGCGGCTCAACTGCGTGATTTCGGACAAGGACGTTGTGATCGCGGAAAATCACGTTCTTTCCGGCTATCAGACCTATCCGTTCGTGATCTCCAAGGGCCAGCGCGTGTGACTTTTTGAATCGAGGTGCTATATGAAAATTCTCTTTGCCGCCAGCGAGGCGCTTCCTTTTATCAAGGTCGGCGGGCTGGGGGACGTCATGGGCGCGCTTCCCAAGGAGCTGGTAAAGCGCGGTATCGACGCCCGGGTCGTCATTCCGATGTACTCCGTCATGGCGCAGAAAATGCGGGACAAATGCCATTTTGAAAAGTTTTTCTATTTCTCTCTGGGGTGGCGCAGCTGCTACTGCGGCATTTTTACGGCGGAGTCCGATGGAGTGACCTATTATCTCATCGACAATGAACAGTACTTTAAGCGCGGCGGGACCTACGGTGAATACGACGATGCGGAGCGGTTCGCCTATTTCTCCAAGGCTGTGTTGGAGATTCTGCCGCAGATCGGCTTTTTCCCGGACATTATCCACGCCAACGACTGGCACACAGCCCTGGTCCCGGTGTATCTGGACACCCAGTACCGGGCGGTTCCCGGCTACGGCGGGATCAAGACGGTGTTCTCCATCCACAACATCGAATTTCAGGGAAAATATGACCGCAGCCTGTTGGAATCGGTATTCGGCATCTATCCCTCTCAGGAATCCCTGCTGGAATTTGATGGCTGCCTGAATCTGATGAAGGGGGCTATCGAATGCGCGAACATCGTGACCACCGTATCGGAGAGTTATGCCAGGGAGATTCTTAATCCCTATTTCTCCTTTGGGCTTCACCCGATTCTAGAGGCGCGGCAGTACAAGATCCACGGCATCGTCAACGGAATTGATACGGAGGTTTTCAATCCAGAGACGGACCCAAACATCAAAACCAATTATTCCGTAAAGACCCGGGGCAACAAACGCTTCGACAAGCAGGCGCTTCAGCAGGAGCTGGGACTTCCGGAGGATCCGAACGCGCCGCTGCTGGGGTTGGTCACTCGGTTGACGCCGCAGAAGGGCATCGATCTCTTTGAGCCGGTCATGGAAGCGCTGATGAAGGAAAATGTTCAAATGGTCGTCTTGGGAAACGGGTATGCAGAATATGAAAATTACTTTAAATACTGCGATTATGCTTACCACGACAAATTCCGGGCAGTGATCCAGTTCTCCGCACCGCTGGCGCAGCGGATCTACGCCGGGGCGGATCTGTTTCTCATGCCCTCCAAGTCGGAACCTTGCGGGCTGGCGCAGATGATCGCCATGCGGTACGGCACCATCCCAGTGGTGCACGCCGTGGGCGGTCTCCGCGATACAGTGCGTCCCTTCAATCCGGAGACACTGGAAGGGAGCGGCGTCACCTTCCAGTCCTTCAATGCCCTGGATATGCTGGGCGCTATCCGCCGCGGTCTGGCCATTTGGCGGAACCCGGAGCAGCGCAAGGCAATTATGAAAAACGCCATGAGCGGCGATTACTCCTGGACCGCATCGGCTGGAAAATATATCAAGATCTACGAAAGCCTGTAAGTTTTTGGCGCGGCGAGACGCTGTTTGGCGGCGTCCCGCCGCAACATACTGGATAAAAATCAAGGATTTCCGTTAAAAATCTCATTGGTTCCACCGATTGCAATCTGGATGGAAACTGTGTATAATAAAAGGGAACTCAGCTAGAGGAGACTGCGGATGCTTCACCCCGCCGTCCCCTTTTTCTTTATTTGATACAAAAGGAGGTTTCCTCTATGGAAACAACGGTCTCCCAGCTCAAAGAGGAACTGGTTACGACTCTCAAGAACGACTATGGTTACCTCCCGGAAGAAGCGACTGATCGTCAGATTTACGGAACGATTCTCACGGTGATCCAGAACAAATTAATGCGTCGACGCGCCGACTATCTGGAAAAGGTGCGGAAGGAAGGCCAGAAACGCATCTATTATATGTCCATGGAATTTCTGGTCGGACGATCCCTCAAAAACAACCTCTACAACCTAAATCTGGAAGGTGCCATGAAGCAGGCGGTGAAAGAGCTGGGCTTTGATCTGGAACGGATCTATGAAATGGAGCCGGATGCGGGTCTCGGAAACGGGGGCTTAGGCAGGTTGGCAAGCTGCTACATGGACGCCGCGGCCACGCTAGGGTATCCGGTCACCGGTTTCTCCATCCGCTACGAGTTTGGAATTTTCCGGCAGCAGATCGTGGACGGCTGGCAGGTCGAATATCCGGACAATTGGCTGGAACTGGGCAAATACTGGCTCACGCCCCGGCCCGACGAAGCGATGGAGGTTCACTTCGACGGCCACATCATCGAGCAGTGGGACGAAAAGGGGCTGCGGACCATTCACAAGGACTATTATACCGTCCGCGCTGTCCCCTATGACATGATGATCTCGGGCAAAGATTCGGAAGCGGTCAACTGCCTGCGGCTCTGGCGGGCCGAATCCCCCAACAGCTTTGATATGAGCGTCTTTTCTCGGGGAGAATACGTCAAATCCATGGAAGAGGACGCGAAAGCCGAGGCGATCTCCAAAGTCCTCTATCCAGCCGACAACCACATCGAGGGCAAGCGGCTGCGGCTGAAGCAGCAGTATTTCTTCGTCAGCGCCTCTCTTCAAACCATCATCGAAACTCATCTGCGCCAGAACCCCACATTAGACAACCTACCGGACAAGGCGGTTATCCACATCAATGATACCCATCCCGCCCTCTGTGTTCCAGAACTGATGCGGATCCTGTTGGATGACTGTGGCTACGAGTGGGATAAGGCGTGGAGCATCGTCTGCCGGACGCTGGCCTATACCAATCACACGGTGATGAGCGAAGCCCTGGAAAAATGGGATCTGAATCTGTTCCGCCAGCATCTTCCCCGCATCACCAGCATCATTGAGGAGATCGACCGCCGGTTTTGCAAGGAGACCTTTGAAAAGTTCCCATCCAAACGCGGACAGATCTCGGATATGGCGGTCATCGGTAATGGCCAAGTGCGGATGGCGAATCTCTGCCTCATCGCCTGCTTCTCGGTCAACGGCGTTTCCAAACTCCATTCAGAGATTCTCAAAAATGACCTGTTCCGGGATTACAACGAGATTTTCCCTGGAAAGCTGACGAACGTCACCAATGGCATCGCGGCACGGCGCTGGCTCTGTCAGGGGAACCCTCTGCTCACAGACTTTATCATGGAGCTCATTGGGGACGGATTTGTCCATGATTTGGACCAGCTGGAAAGGCTAACGGACTTTGCCGGCGACCAGGAAGTCCTCCGGCGGCTGGCGGAGATCAAGCTGGCCAACAAAAAGCGGCTGGCGCGCTACATCTCCGGTGCCAACGGCATCAACGTGGATCCTTCTTCCCTCTTCGACGTTCAGGTCAAGCGGCTCCACGAATATAAACGGCAGCTGATGAACGCCCTGCATATCTGCTGGCTCTATCTCCAGGTCAAGAAAATGGGGGCCTCCATCCAGCCGCGGACCTTCCTTTTCGGCGCAAAGGCTTCTCCGGGATATTACATGGCTAAGGAGATCATCCGCTTCATCTGCTCGCTGGGTGACCTGATCAACCGCGATCCGCAGGTTAAGGACATGATCAAGGTCATTTTCCTGGCGGATTACAAGGTGTCTCTGGCGGAGATCATCTATCCTGCCGCGGAGATCAGCGAACAGATCTCTCAGGCCGGGAAAGAGGCCTCTGGCACCGGCAACATGAAAATGATGCTCAACGGAGCGCTGACCTTAGGCACTATGGACGGCGCCAACATCGAAATTTTTGACGCGGTGGGCAAGGAGAATATCTTTATTTTCGGCATGAACACCGAGGAAGTCAACACCCTGTACCGCAACGGCTATCATCCCCGCACCATCTATGAATCCAGCCCCCAGATCCGGGAGGTTCTGGACTTCATCCAACAGGGCGGCATAGACGGAAAGAATTTTGATTCCATCATCGGCTATCTGCTGAACAACGATACCTATATGTCTCTGGCGGATTTCGAGAGCTACCGCCAGTGCCAATTCCAGGTGGGAAGCGTCTACCAGGATCCCGCCGCCTGGAACCGGATGTCCCTCATGAACATTGCAAAGACCGGCGTTTTCTCCGCTGACCGCGCAGTCAATGATTATATCCGAAACATCTGGTACAAATAAACCTTTTCTATGTAATGTCTGCTGAATAAACCGCTTTGCGGTTTATTCGCGCGGTGGCGGCCGCGCAATTCCATAAAAACGGTTACTTTGAGCCGTTTTTATGGAATTCAGCCATTGTTACAATGCGTATTTTCATTGGAGCACTGCGGCGCTCCAATGAAAGGTGCAAGGTTTTTGGACAATTTAGTTCAAAAACCTTGCACTTGAACAAAGCCAATGAGCCTTGAAGGCCTTGGAATTCAAGGCCTGCGGCTTTGTTCAGTACGCATTATGTAAAAAGCAACCGGCAGGCGGCTCCGCTTGCCGGTTGCTTTTTTAACTGTTGGACTGGCCGCCTTTTCCGAGAAGGTTTTCGGCAAAAGCACGAAGATCCGCTTCGGAAGCAAGAGGAACGTCGGTCTGAAAAACGCTTTCCTGGACCCAGTTGGGAAGGGACTGGAAATAGGCGTTAGACTGGATGTTCTGCACAAATTCGGTCATATGTGTACACTCCTTTCAAAATCCGGTGGGCGATGCCCTCCGAAAGTAGGGTTTCCCGAAAAATTGGAAATATGTGCTTTGGCTTTTCCAGCGGCATATTTTGTCCGCCCGGCGCATATGGATGAGGTAAAGCCTGAAAAAGAAAGGATGATACCATGGCACAGCCCGACCTCACCCGGGATACCATCTGCGTCAGTGAGATGATCTTAGATTCCTCAACAGAACAGTCGGTGGAACTGGACTATTTCCTCCCAGACTACTATCCCAATATCTTCAAAATTCTAAAAACCTCCATCACGCCCTCTATTCAGTCCCAAAAAATCGCAGGGAACAAACTGACGATGGACGGGATCGCCTGCATTCGGATTCATTATTTAGCAGAAAATACCAACCGTATTTGCTGTGTGGAACAGAAGGCCCCCTTCTCCAAAGCCATTGACCTTCCGTCGGAATGCCGAAATCCTATCATCCAGATTGTTCCGCGCTGCTATTTTGCCAACGGAAGGGCGGTCAATCAGCGCCGTCTGGATATCCGCGGGGGTATCAGCTGCAAGATCCGGGTTTTGGAGCAGCGGGAGGAGAGCGTGGTCTCCGGGGGCAGCGGGCAAGGACTGCAGTGCCATTGCCGAAGTCTGCAGGCCTGCTGCGTCCGTAAAAATGCGTGCAAATCCTTTGTAGTAACCGAGGATCTGGAGCTCGGCTCTGCGAAGCCCGCCTTCGGAGCAGCGCTTGGACTTCGCAGCACGGCAGTACCAACCGAATGCAGACTCATAGCCAACAAGGTGATCTGCAAAGGAGACTTGAACCTTCATCTCTTTTACCAGCCAGAGGAAGAAACGGCTGCGCCAGAGACGATGGATTTCTCTATTCCAATCAGCCAAATCGTGGATTTGCCGGGAGTGGAAGAGGATTTTCTCTGCGACACCCGCTTTGAGGTAACAGGTGTCAGTCTGGAGCCAAAGGCGGACGAATCCGGACTGAACCGAATTCTCAGCTGTGAATTTACCGCCAATCTTTTCTGCACAGCGGATCGAAACAGGGAGTACCAGATTGTGGACGACGCCTACTCCACAGCCTATGAATCAACGGTGGTTTCTCGTCCGGCGGCAGCGGAACGGGTGCTGCAGGCCACCGACCTGGTGATGACCACCAAGTATACCGTTGATTCCGGCGGGACGGCCATTTCCGCAGTATACGACGCGGCGGCGGTCTTCGGCGACGCAGTGGTAAAGCAGGAAAACGGCGAACTCTTTGTCTGCGGCAATCTGGAGGTCTCCGCCTTCTGCCATGGCGGAGACGGCATTCCATTCCTCATCGAAAAGACGATTCCGGTGGAACTCAAGGTCTTAGGAGGATTGGGGTCGCCGGAAATCGGATTTCTTCCTTCGGTCGATGTCCTTTCCACCGGCTTTTCGATCCTTTCCGAAAATCAGCTAGAGCTGCGAACAGAACTGCGAATCAGTGGAATGATCTATGAGCGGAACCGGTTCCAGGCCATCTCAGACATCACCATACAGGAAGACGCCGCCAAGGTCCGCGACGCGCTCTGTGCTTTGCGCATCTGCTACGCCGACCCGGGTGACCGAATTTGGGACATCGCGAAGACCTACTCTACGTCTATGGGTGCTGTCATGGAGGAAAACGGTCTGGAGGACGAGGTGCTTTCCGATCACACCATGCTGCTGATTCCCCTGATTGACGGTTAAACGCGAGAAAGCGGAGGTATTGGAATGGACTACAAAAATATTTACCGGGATATCGCCCTCCGAACTGGCGGCGACATCTACATCGGCGTAGTCGGGCCGGTCCGGACGGGCAAGAGCACCTTCATCAAAAAATTCATGGAGACGCTGGTCATTCCCCATATCAAAAGTGAATTTATGCGGGAACGCGCCACCGACGAGCTGCCTCAGTCGGCCGCCGGCAAGACCATTATGACCACGGAACCGAAATTTATTCCGGAGGAGGCCGTTTCGGTCGAGTTGGAGGACAGCGCTGCTGCCAAGGTTCGGCTCATCGACTGCGTCGGATACATCGTCCCCAGCTCCCTGGGGTATTTTGAGAACGAGGCTCCCCGGATGGTGCGGACGCCTTGGTTTGAGGATGAGGTCCCCTTCAACATGGCGGCGGAAGTCGGTACCCGCAAGGTGATCACCGATCACTCCACGCTGGGGCTTGTGGTCACCACAGACGGCAGCTTCAGTGACATTCCCCGGGAGGAATACGAGGAAGCGGAGGAGCGGGTCATACGGGAACTCTCTGATTTGGATAAACCCTTTGTCATCCTGCTCAACAGCGAGTATCCAAGCGCGGCCTCCACGCGGCAGCTGCGGGAGCACCTGGAGGAGAAATACCGCAAGCCCGTGGTCGCAGTAAACTGTCTGGAACTGACGGAAGAGGACATCAAGGCGCTTCTCTCCCAGATGTTGTTCGAGTTTCCGGTGCGGGAGATCGCCGTAGAGCTACCGCGGTGGATCGTCTCCCTGGAAACCAATCACTGGCTGAAATCCGCAGTGTTCGGCGCGATCCGAAACGCCGCGCAGGAGATCCGGGTCCTGCACCAGGTCAGCAGCATTGGGAAGGCGCTGGAGTCCTGCGAGCACATCGCGTCCACCACGGTGCGGAAGATCGATCTGGGCAAGGGTAGCGCCCGAATCGCCATCACCCTGAAGCCTCAACTCTTCTATCAGATCCTTGGGGAGGCAACCGGGCTTTCCATTACCGATGAGGCCGATCTAATGCCCTGCATCAAGGAACTAGCTACCTGCCAGCGGGAGTATCTAAAGCTCAAGGGTGCGCTGGACGAGGTAGAGGCAACTGGCTACGGCATCGTGATGCCCACCATGGAACAGCTGAGCCTGGAGGAGCCGGAAATCGTCCGGCAAGGCGGAAAATACGGTGTCCGGCTGCGTGCGTCGGCCCCGTCCATCCACATGATGCGGGCCGATATCACCACCGAGGTGAACCCCATCGTTGGATCGGAGAAGCAGTCGGAGGAACTGGTAATGTATCTGCTCAAAGAGTTCGAGGAAAGTCCCAAAAAGATTTGGGAGTCCAATATTTTCGGCAAATCCCTCCACGAGCTGGTTAACGAAGGACTTCACAACAAGCTCTACCGGATGCCCTCTGACGCCCGGCTGAAATTGCAGGAAACAATCGAGCGCATTATCAACGAGGGCTGCAATGGACTGGTCTGCATCATCCTATAAAAGCCGCGCGGCGAAGGGGATTTACCCTTCGCCGCGCGTTTCTAATGATCGAAACAGTGGCGACGACGATCAGCGAATACTTCAGCAAGTTGCTATGACCTCAAGGCGTTCCTGCTGCTACGGATCGGGTATGGGCACTGGGGCCGATCTGACGGCAAAACGGCAGGCCCCGCTATTCAGCGGAGACCTGCCGTTTTATTAAACAACTTTTTGATTTTTTATTTTTTCTTCCGAAGCACTGCAGAACTTACCAGCGCGGCAGCTGCAAAGCCGAAGAGGACTGAAATGCCGCTGGCTACAGAGCCAGTCTGTGGAGGATTGACCAGAGGAATTTCTTCATCCAGAATTTCCTCTCCGCTCTCTTCTCCGGGCTGTTCCGGATCGGTTGGAGGGACCAACGGAGGTTCCGGCTCTACGATGGGCTCTTCCACAAGGTTGTTCACAACGTTGATCGAAGCAGTTGCACCGGTGGCTACCCTTACGGTATCGCCGTCCGGATAGCTGGCCGTGTAACCGGA
Organism: uncultured bacterium; assembly: GCA_905214265.1. Classification (GTDB taxonomy): domain Bacteria; phylum Bacillota; class Clostridia; order Oscillospirales; family Ruminococcaceae; genus Merdivicinus. The sequence goes on along the minus strand of CAJMLQ010000035.1, from coordinate 15,268 downwards.
GGGAACATCCTCGCTGATGACGTAGGTGCCGCCGGAGGGAACCCGGATATAAGCTGTGGTGCGGCCGGCGCGCAGAGTGCCGGTGTAGCTGTTGCCGGTATTCTCGTTGGTGGCAGTGAAGGTGATGTTGCCATCATAAGGCTCCGCATCATCCCATGTCTTCTTGATTTCGATCATCGTGTACAACACAGAAGGTTCAGGTGGCTGAGGAGGTACGGTCGTCCGCTTATAGGTAAGGGTATATTCTACCCAGCCGTCACCGACATCCGACGGGCCAGTCTGGCTGTCGAAAGTATAAACCGTCTCCTCGTATTCCGGCTTCTGAACCGGCACAAAGTCCTCGCTGTAGTCAAATTCTTCTTCAAGGAAACCGTCTTCTGTGTCGTCTGTGTAATACTCATGAATTACACGGATCTTGGAGTATTGGGGCGGGGTCAGAGCCTTTTCGTAGTACAGGACATACACGATGTTTCCGGCTGCATCTTCATAAGGATCGTCCTGACTGGTCAGCGTATAATTCTCACCGTCATGCACGAGACGCGCAGTGGGCTGGAAGTCCGCAACGTAATCAATGGGATCTTCGGTGAACGTACCGTCCAGGCCATAATCGTGAACCACGATGATCTTCGGAGTCGCAACAGGCGTGTTCGTAATGGTGGTAATCGCCTTGTTATTCGCATCGGTTACAGAGCCATAGGAAACCTTCACGTCGATCGGATCGAGATCTTCATAGCCAGCCATTGGCTCCTCGGTCAGAGTGTAGGTAAAGCCAGAGGGAATCCCGCTAATCGTTACGGTGCCGTCTGCTGCGGAAGTCGCTTCCTTTTCCCAAGAACCGCCGTTCATGGAGAGGGTGAAGTCCGCGCCGGAGAGAGCGCCGTCCGCACCGTTTTTGGTGAAGGACAGTTCGCCGAGATAGCCTTTTACTTCCGGAATTTCAAAGTTCATCTTGTTCGGCTCTTCCGGAATCGTCGTGTCGTCGTTTACCTTAGAGAACAGGTAATAGGTCAGGACAGTTTCCCCATTGGTGGGGTACGATTTCTCAGACACAAACCCTTCAGCCGTGGTATCCAGCGTAATCGGGTAAGTCAGTGTATAGGTATAGGTCTTGGGGTTGCTGCCGGAAACCTGAGGGATGCTGTTCTTCAGATCCCAAGTAAGGACGCCGTTTTTGTAGGCGAACTTGTTGGTATCATTTTCTTCGGTGTCAGAGGCCTCGCCGGTATACAGGATGTTTGCGCCCATGGGATCGGTGACATTCCAGGCCTTAGCACCCAGAGTGATCAGGTTGAGGATATTCTCAAACTTCAGGGCAAGTTTGTCGGCGTCCTTCGCGGAGAAGGCTTTGTCGGAAAAGCCGTTCATCCAGTCGTAGACGGATTGTTCCTTCCACAGGTTAACGGTTTCATAATGACCCGAAATGAGAAAGATATCCCATACCCATTCTTGCTTAGTTTCTGTAGACTCAAACTGAGCAGTGCCAGTCGCAAACGCGATGGAGTAAAGGCTGATGCCGGAATTCCGGATAGTCGAGGCAACCGTCTCGGCCTGCTGCCAGTCTTCAAGCTCCGCACAATCTCCGCCGCCGCGAACGCCCTCTACTTTGGTGGTGCTGGTGCGGGTTTTTTCGTTCACATGGAAGGTCGGGCAGCCGTCGCTGAGAAGAATGACGTTGATGTTTGTGCAATTTTTGAGCACATTCTTTTTGCCTTCCTGAATCAGGTTGTAGGCAAGCTGAAGGCCCGCTTCGATATTCGTACCGCCGCCAGCCCTAAGGCTGTCGATGGAGGCCTTAAACGTCCTTGTGCCCTGCGCAAGGTTTGTCCAATTGTTCAGGGTCCATGCATCGCTAGCAAATTCCACCAGCGCAGCGTAGCGGTTATCCGCAGAGGTGGTGTCTTTGATATATTTGTCTACAAAGTTTTTGGCAGCTTTTTTGGCCGAAGTCAAACGCCCGCCTTCCATACTACCAGAGGAATCCATCACCAAGACGACGGCGGTATCCGCAGAAACAGGGACTTCTTTCAGTTCTTCCTGGGTGGTAACGGTAAGAGTTATATTGAACTCGTTTTCGTTATCTGTCCCAGAAATCGTCTTTTGAGTAGTGACATGATCGGCAGAATTCTCTTTTTGTCCGCCCGGATTCGTAATTTGGACACTGGAGGCAGGATCAGGCAGATTCACGGCAAAGACTGTGCCGGTGAATACGCTGCCGGCAAAGACTGCCGCACCCAGGACTCCTGCCAACGCCTTTCGAAGCATGGAGGTTTTCTTTCCCATAGCAATTCTCCTTTTCCATCTTGCAAGCACTTTCTCAGCTGGCTTTTCCCCACGCCAGCCGGTCGGGCTTGCTTTTGATGTATTAAGTATATCGAAAACGAGTCACACGCCGGTCACAAAACAAGATTTTTACAATTTTATTTTAAAAACCAACATTTTTACTAAAAAAGTTGAAAATATTTCTTTAAAAACGAAATCTCCCACAAAAGCGGGAGATTTCAAAATTCCGGTTTCTACTTCTAGAGAAAAACAGACACGACAATTGCGGGCTTCTCTTCCGGCAGAACAAAACTTTCTTTTCCTGTTACTCTGCAAATTTATTGATTTCTGCGATCTCGGACGCCTCCTCCGGCAGTCCGTCAAAGGAAATTCCTGTATCCATCAATTCCCGGCCGGACATCCGCAGCTGTCTGCCGGAATCAATGAAGGCCACCTCATAACATGCCTCCGGGATCAGCCCTTTCAAGCAAACAGTCCGACTCTCCGGCGCGCCGCTCAAACGGAAAGCGTGAACCTGGGCGTCGCCTGCTTCGCTGACGAACTCAAACACAGGGAACCGCTCCCCGCGGCCGTGAGTCAGAGGCTGAGGGGTCAGCCGGTAGGCGTCGCCATGAAGGATGAAGTCTGAAGAATGTGCGGTATAATAGGTGCCCAGCTCCTTTATCCGCTCCAGGCACCAGGACGGCATTTCAGGAAGCTTGTAGGAGAACCCCGGAACCCCCATCATGGCGGCCCGCATGATGTAGTCGAATTTATGCCGTGGCATATCCTCGGAAATGGGGTTGTGGATGCCGCTGTTGTGGTCGCAGAAGGTGACCTCCGACCAGGTGAAATGAAGCAGCGCCGACTGGTGCAGGAAGGACAGTGCGCCCCAGTAAAGCTGAAGATGGAAATCGGTCTGGTCCGGATCGCTTAAGAAGGTCAGGTGGCAGTGGGAGAGCATCCCCAGATCCCCGCGCAGACCGCCGGAGGAACAGTTTTCGATAACCAAGTCCGGATATTTGGCCCGCAGCTTCTCCAGAAAAGCGTAATAGCCCAGGTAGTGGGCCATCAGGCCGTCCCCTGCCCCGTGATCGTGATCGGTCCGGTCACAGCCCATGCCGGGGTCCAGGTTGAAATCAAACTTGACCCATTTGGCACCGTATTCCCCGGCGATCCGGTCCATGACCTCCATGGCCCACTCCCGAGTCTCCCGGCAGCCAAAGCAGACGTAGCCCAAAGAGCGCCCCTCCCGCTTGGCCAAAAGCTTTTGGTGGGTCTTGTTCAGGAGGGCGTCCTTACCCACCGCCTCAATCTCACACCAGATGCCCGGTAGGATCTCCACGGCCTTGGCTTTATCGCACATGGCCTTCATCCCGGAGGGGAACCGCTCTGGATTGACCCGGTCCCAGTCTCCCCGCTTTTCGTACCAGCCGATGCCGTCGGTCTCGTCACCGAACCAGCCTGCGTCCATCATGGCGTAGGAACAACCCAGGCTCTTAGCGATCTCCGCATTCTGCTGGAAGATGTCTTCGGTGATGAGCTTGTCCTCGTAGGCCCACCAAGTATTGTACTCCAAGGGCAGTGGGGAGAACCTTTCGTCATCCAAAAGGCTGATGTGCCGGCGGAAATACCGGCGGAGAGCCAGGCTGGCCGATTCCCCATCCGCGGCGGAAGAAACGTAGACCGCAGGCGCGTGGAAGGTCTCTCCGGCGGGAAGATCTGTATAAAATGCGCCGTCGGTGAGGCCCATCACACAGCAGTAGGTCCAGGGCTTATAGCAGCAGTACTCCTCCGTCCAGCGGAAGGCGGTGCAGGTCCAGTTCCCGGACCAGGCTAGGGCCATCGCCGTAGCGCTGCTGTCGCCTTCACAGAGGGCGAAGGGAATGAAGCCCTTGCAGGAACGGCCGGAAATGACGCCGAAGGAGAATTCTCGGTTGATTTCCTGCCGGCGCGGCACATACTCAGAACCCCAGTCCGAGGAAAAATAGTCTAGGGCCATCCGGGTTGTCTCCATGGAAACGCCCACGTCGGCCCGATTGATCCGCACCGGATGGTCGGAGCCATTCTCCACCTCCAGTCGACAACAGGATACCCCTAGCTCCGGGTCCCGCTCCACGATGAGGTTGATAGTCAGGATTCCATCGGAATTGTGGAAGCGAGGATAAACCAGCCGCTCCAGGCCGTTGTCCAGGACCTCCCGGGTGTAATAGGTGCACTCGTTGGTCAGTTCAAATCCGTCCAGATTGAGGATATAGGTATAATTCACAGTAATTTCCCTTTCCATATTAGTTGACGAGGTACCGCTCTACCACATCCCAGTTCAGTTCCACGCCAATACCGGGACGGCTGGAAATCCGAACGCTGCCGTCCTCTTCCACGTGGAATACCGGATTGGTCAGAGTCTGGCGAAGGATGGTGTCCTGTTCGCAGAATTCCAGCAGCCAGGCGTTGGGAAGGGCCGCGATATATTGGAGGGTCGCCGCCATCAGGATATTCGTCTTGAAGGCGTGGGGGACGATGGTCACGTGGTGGAAATCCGCCATCTGGATGAGCGACAGCCCCGCCGGGCCAACGCCGTACACTGCCACTGTCTCACCGAAGCGGACGCCCCAGCGCATCAGCGCACCGGCCGGACAGACCACGCTTTCCACGATCCCGGCTTCCTCGTAGCTCACGTTGTCCGGGATGCGGAAGAGATTGGCGGCGGGGGCCTTCACATACTGGGCGTAGCCGCCCGCGTTGGGGGTAAATCCGATTTCCGTCATTTCGGCGCAGAAGTGGCGGTTTCCGGTGCGGCAGGCTCTGCAATGACCGCAGCCGATGGAGGTCTCCACCACCATCCGGTCGCCGGGGACGAAGGAATCCACTGCTCCGCCGGTTTCACAGGCCCGATCTGCATCTGATAATTGGTTCTGCCGCTGTTTTTGATGCTGCGAATCTTCTCCATGCCTAAAAACTCCCAGTAAACCGCCATGGAAACTCCGCTGGAAAACTGAGGGATGTGGTAGGCGACGATGGGAAACGCCGGAATTATTCGCAGCCGAAGTCCATCAGAATAATGCCATAGAAACCTTAATAAATAGGGTTTCCATAAGGATTTCCTTTCTTATTTAAGGATAAACGCTTCCGGTTCCTCCGGAAAATCAAAAAGCGGCCTCACGCCTTCTTTTTCCAATAAGTAGGCGTTTTCCAGTCGGATTCCGAACCGTCCGGAAAAATAAGCGCCAGGCTCCAAGGTGACAACCATGCCAGGTTCCAGCGCCTCCGAAGAGGTCCGAACAAAGTAGGGCGCGCCATAGGGCTCGTACCCCAGGCCATGACCGGAATGATGCTCCATCCGGCCAGGGTACCCGTCTACTGCCAGGCTCTCCTTGACCGCACGGTCCACTTCTCCGGCGGTGCGGCAGCAGCGGAGCGCCTCCTCGCCTGCGCGAAGGGCGCGGCGGACGGCGGTATGAACCGCCAGCTGTTCCGGGGTGGGATCCCCTGCAAAAAAGGTCCTGGTTGTATCGCTCCAATAGCCGCCGTAGCGGACCAAGAGGTCCACGATCAGAGGCTCTCCCTCCCGCAGGACCCGCCGGGTTGGGCCGCCGGCGACCCCGGCGGTGCGCTCCCCACTGAGAATGTCGTATCGGATCTCCGCCGGTTCACCAGTCTCCTCCGCCAAGACGGTGAGGATGCGGTGGTACACATCCAGCTCCGTCATGCCGGGACGGATGCTTCTAGATAGGTTTCGGAACACCGCCGCGTTCAGCGCCAGGCACTTCCGGATGCCCAACACCCCCTCCTCATCTTTGCGGGCCATTTGATCCCGCAGAATGCTGTCCGCTGCAACGATGCCCTCAAAAAGCTCTTCAACCCAGCCGGGACAGACAAAGCGTTCCACCGCCGCTCTCCCGGAAAAGGAGCGCCCCTTCAGCAAATTCAGACAGTCTTCCAAGGGCCTGCTCGGATATTCCCCGCTGTAGTAAGCGTAGCCGCAGACCTCTCCTTCCGGGAAGACCGTACCCTCCGGCGCCAGCAGCAGCCGGGACTCTTCCGAAAGGAACAGCAGGCTGGGCGCGGCGGGAAAAACTCCCGTCAGGTACCCGATCGCTGCCGGAGAAGCCGCGACAAACCACTGGCATCCAGCCTGATGCACCTTCTCTAGCAGTTGTTCCCTCCGTTTCGGAAAAGACATACATTTTCCTCCTTCATCCTGAACAAAAATGATCCGGCCTTTTAAAAATAGCAGCCGGCAGCGCCAAGCCGTATAATTAGCGGCAATTACAAAAGCTCATATTCTTCCATCTTCACGATACGTATAGATTCCTGCAAAATGATCTTAGCACACGAAACATTCCACTTCAATAAAAGCAACGAAAATTGATATTATTATGGAATTTTTATGCTTTGTATGAACTTTTTTATTATAGAAAAATCCGGCAGATTTGTCAACGAACTTGGCTAAAACAGTCTGATTTGTCCACAAATTTCTAGCAAAAATCCACTATTCTCCATAGACTACTTCCACCTCAATATCGGTGTCATAATTTCCGAAGCCCCGGCCGAAAAGCGTAACTCCTCCGCAGTTTCGCGCTTCTCTAGAACAGGCGACTGTAAAAAGAAGACTGTTCTGACTGAAATCTAAAAAGTCCCGCAGGAAAATGCCGGGCTGGGTGATTCCGTCGATCCGTGAGTCAGTGTTGTTCAGGGAGATGGTCTTCAAAAGGCCGTACTGAGTCCCCATCCGCCACCAAGACGGAGTATACACGCCATGGGGAAGGCCAAAATCCCCAGGGGAGGTAAAAGTTCCGATTTCCCGTCCATTCAGAGAAAAGGTGATATCCGATGGCCATTCCTTCCGAAATCCCGGGTACTCCGAGCAAAGCTCCAGCGTGATGCGCAACTCCTTGACTGGCTGATTCCGGAAGAGGTACCCCGGAATCGGGTAGCGGACATATCCGGAGCCGAACCAGAGGATACCTGCTTCCAGCCGCTCCGGACTGCTGAAATACTGAGGATCGTCGGTGATGCCGATCTGCTTTTTCACCGAAGCAAGGCCACAGGTCGGGGCGACGTCATAGTCGCAATATTGCCCTACCGGAATAGACAGGCGCTGGACGCCTGGCTCCGGACGCGGGTCCCCAAAGACCGCCGTACACCGGGAAATCGCCAGTTCGCACCGCCGCTGCATTCCCCGCTTTCCGGGAACGCGAATGGTCCGGACGATCCCCACCTCCTCCAGCTGGCGAATGTGGCGCGCCGTAATAGTCACGGATAGTTTTATCGCATCCGCCAGCTCGCTAACGCTGCGCGGTCCGTCCGCCAGCATGGCCAATATCTGCAGCCGGGTGCCCGACCCTAGCGCTTCGAAAAATGCGGCATTCTCTGGTACGGTCCGGATCTCCATATGATCATTCATCCGTCATACACCTCCATGTTTAATAATACAACATTTTAGTTCATCAGTCAAGTCATAAAAATTCAAAAAAGTAATTGACAAAATGAAATATCGGAGATATAATGCAGATAATCCATTTTCTTTTTATTAAACTTTTATATTTACTTAAGGAGTGACAGCAATGAATCAACAGAAAATGACCGCCCCCATTCCACGGCCGGAATATCCCCGCCCCCAGATGGTTCGGGACGCGCTCCTGAATCTCAACGGCGAGTGGGAGTTTTCCTTTGACTTCTCCAACAGTGGACTTGAGCGAAACTACCAGCTGGAGGAACACTTTGACCGGACGATTCTGGTCCCCTTCTGCCCGGAAAGCACCCTCTCGGGCATCGGATTCACCGATTTCATCCCGGCGGTCTGGTACAAACGCACCTTTACCCTCCCGGAAGAGGCCTTGAACGGACGGGTCCTACTGCATTTCGGCGCAGTGGATTACCGATGCAGGGTCTGGATCAATGATGCCGACTGCGGCGGACATCAGGGCGGCTACACACCCTTCACCCTGGATATCACCAAAGCCGCCCGGGCCGGCGAAAACAAGGTCGTCCTCTGGGCGGAAGACGATGTGCGGAGCTGGAAGCAGCCTCGGGGCAAGCAGAGCAGCCTGCTCCGTTCTCACGGCTGCGACTATACCCGGACCACCGGCATCTGGCAGACAGTCTGGGTAGAATGGACCCCCGCCACCTACCTGTCCTCCTATCGGGTCATTCCCGACCGCCGCAACGGAAAAATCACGTTGAAAGTTTCCGTCGAAGGCTGCACCCGTGACGCGGTGGTGACTGCCTCCGCCGCTCTGCGCGGGCAGGAAGCAGGGGCCGTTTCCGCATCCGCCGGCCCCTGCACGCTTTTGGAGCTTCCGCTCTCCAAGGTCGAGCTGTGGGAGCCGGGCAGCCCCGTTCTCTACGATCTGAAGCTGACTCTGTCCGGACCGGGGTATCAGGACGCCATTTCCGGCTATTTTGGCCTTCGGGATGTGGAAGTCCGCCGGAAGGGCGTCTACCTAAACGGCAAGCCGGTGTATCAGCGGCTGGTCCTAGACCAGGGCTTCTATCCCGACGGCATTTACACTGCTCCCAGCGACGAGGCTCTGAAGGAGGATATCACCCGCTGCCAGGCCCTGGGCTTCAACGGTGCCCGGCTGCATCAAAAGGTCTTTGAGCCCCGCTTCCTCTACTGGGCCGATCACCTCGGCTATCTCTGCTGGGGCGAATATCCAAGCTGGGGTATTGATCTCAGCAAACCGGAGGCCCTTGGCGTTTATCTGCCCGAGTGGCTGGAATCGGTGGATCGGGACTTCAACCACCCTGCCATCGTGGGCTGGTGTCCGCTCAACGAAACCCATGTTAACCACCTGTTGGACACCACCCGCATCCTCTATGAAATGACAAAGCGCGCCGATCCCACCCGGCCGGTCATCGACACCAGCGGGTACATCCACTGTGGGAAAACCGACCTTTACGACATTCACGATTACGAGCAGGACCCCGCCGTATATGCGGAACATTATGCCCATACGGAAGAGGGTATCTGCTACCAGCATTACCCCAAGCTGGATGTGTGGGATGGCGAGCTCCCGCTCTTCATCAGCGAATACGGTGGAACCTGGTGGAACCCGGACGCTCCTGACGGATGGGGCTACGGCAAGCAGCCCAAATCTGAAGAAGAGGTCTGTGACCGGTACTGCGGCGTGACCAAGGTCCTCCTGGAAAATTCCCGCATCTGCGCCTTCTGCTATACCCAGCCCTACGATGTGGAGCAGGAACAGAACGGACTGTTCCGGTATGACCGCAGCCCGAAATTCTCAGAGGAAACCTACCGGCGGATCCGGGAGACCAATCAGATGACCGCCACCATTGAGAAAGACGAAAACGACTGAGCCATCTGCAGCTGCAAAAGCCTAAAAGGGCATTTTACAGGTCACACCCCTAAAGGGGCACCGAAAAGATCTGCAACCGCATTTCTTTTTCGGGCAACCCCTAAAGGGGTGTTTTATTTCGCCTGCTTTGCCTTGCTGCTGCAAACGGGTCTATGGATTCTTAAATAAATCTTCTTGCCCAGAAATGACGAGTGCCGTATTTATACTTCAAATTTGCATGCCGATCGAAAATCACCAAATTGCTCTTCCCCTTGAGAAAAACCATGATTTGTGCCACGCTGCACGTTAGTGGAATTTCTATAAAGGGCCGCTGCAGCATGCGTTCTGCAGCGGCCCTTTTCAGGTCCAACAGATTTACCGGTCGGCGCCTGGACCAGCCTCCCGGGGCCGCCTTCCAAAAAGCAGGATTCCCAGGAACAGCAGGACGGCCGCGTCGGAAAAACGGAGCTTGCCAAAGAGCAGTACTGCGGCCGCGGCGGTAAACAGCAGGATTCCAGCAGATAAAACTGCCGCAGGCCAGCCGCGTCCTCCGGCGTACCAGGCCAAAGCCGCAAAAAGCGGAGACAGCAGGGAAAATGCCGTCCATCCCCACACAAACGCCATGGAATACGGGCTGGACGTCAGGTGCGCCGTCGTATAATAGGCGGCGAGCATCCCCAAACAGAAGACCAGAACGTATCCGGCCGCCCGCTTTGGAGAGCCGCTTCGCACCGCGATAGCTGTCCCCAGTAAAATCCACACCGACAGCTGTGAGAAAACCTCGCCAAGATATCCGGTGTACAGATCCAGCAGCTTTGCCGCCGCCCCCATCCCGGCGCCAAACGCCAGGAAAAGCAGGAGGAATCCTGCCGTCTGTCCCAACGGAGCCTTTCCGGCCCTTCGAATTTGCTCCAGCCAGTCCTTCATGGTAATCCCCTCCCGCAATCAGCAGCCTGTCTTTGCACAGGCCCTTTCGGGGAGAAAACGACGCTGGACGGGGAGTTCCTTCAACGGGAACGGTACTGCCCGACGATCCGCACTGCCTGGTCAAGGAAGGACTCCTCCCCCAGGGTGTTCAGCTTAAAGAAAACTGCCTGGCTCCCGCCGGCCGTGATGGCGGAAAAGAAAAACTCGTTCTGGCTCCCTACCAGGAGCAGGGTAAGGCTGACCCGGTTTCCGCCCAAAAAGCTGTAACGTTCGTAAACCCGGGAAACACAGCGGAAATCCCCGCTGCGGTAGCTGCTGCCGTCCTCAACACTGGCGGAGGAGCTGCTCCGGAGAAGCTCCTCCTCAAAATAACGCAAAAAGTCGTCAAAGTCCCCGTGGAGCGTACAAGTGTATTTTGCCATGTTTTCTTCCTCCATTTACCGCTTTCCGCCGGAGCGCACGAAATCGCTCCGGCTTTTATCATAATGATGTTCTAGTTTTCTGGAAAATGCAAGGTCTATTGTCCAAAAACCGCTTTTATCGGTCCCGATACCGCTCGTTGTTAGCCTGGATGTACGCGGACGGGGTCATCCCCGTCTCTTTCTTAAAAATAAAATCGAAATAGGATTGGGAGGAAAAGCCACACTCCATCGCCACGCTGGAAAGAGGGATGTCGCCCAGGGCCAGCATCTCCCGGGCGGTCTGGATACGTTTTTCCAGGACGTAGCGGCGAGGCGTCTTGCCTATAGCCGCGCAGAAGAGTTTGTGAAAATAGATGGGGCTGTAGTTGACCTGGGCGGCCAGCGTCTCCAGGGACAGCGGATACCGGTAGTTAGCGTCGATATATTCCAGGATGAACCGGATCTTCCGGTCATTGATCCGCCCGGAAAGGAGGGTCTGCTGCCTCGCGAAGCGGCTGGCGTCGCTGTGCAGCAGATGGATGAGCTCCAGGAGCTTGGCACCCATCCAAACCTCCTGTCCGTTTTCCCCAGACATGTCGGCCTCCCACAGGGTATCCAGCAATGCGGCATACTCCGCGGAACGTTCCGTTTTAAAAACGCCCGGAATGGGGTCGACGAGGCTTCGGATGACAGGATCCTCGGTCTGGAACTTCAAGTAGCGGCATTTGTAATGCAGGGTGCTCCAGCGCTCCTGGCCGGGCTTAGCGCAGAGGATCTGTCCGGAGGCAATGGGATGGGGCTTTCCGTCAAGCCAGGAAACGCCGCCGGACTCGATGGGCAGCTCAATTTCATAGGATGTGACATGGCGCGGCATGGTTTCCGTCATGCCGGGGAAGCACTGGCGGCTGTCAAACCGTCCCAGAGCAGTGATTTCCGGTAGAAGCAGGCTCATAACGATCACCTCAAAAATAAGATTTCGATATGATAGAATAAAATTTTGCTAGGAAATTCCGCAAATTTTCCTTATAATTTGGGAGGAAAGGAAAAATCCTTTCAGGACCATCTTATAATAAAAAATCAAAAATGTAAAGTCCAAAAAGGAGAAACGCCATGAAAATCACCTATTTGGGGCAGGCTGGCCTTTTGCTGGAGACCGGCGGCCTCGCCATCCTCGTGGACCCCTACCTGTCCGACAGTGTGGAAAAGGTCAATCCCAAAAACCGGCGGCGGACACCGGTAGATCCGTCCTTTTTGAAGCTGCGTCCGGATGTGCTCCTCTGTACCCACAACCATCTGGACCACCTGGATCCGGAGACCCTTTCCCACTATTTCACGCCGGACGTCCGGATGACCGTTCTCGCCCCATCTGGAAGCTGGGAGAAGCTCCGCGCCTACAGCGGAGACAATAACTATGTCCTCTTTAACCGGCACACCGAATGGACGGAGGGCAGCGTCCGCTTCACCGCTGTCCGGGCCGTCCACTCCGACCCTGGTGCCATCGGCGTCATTATTTCCGTCGAAGGAAAACGCTGGTACATCTCCGGCGATACCCTCTACAGCCGGGAACTGCTGGAGGACCTGTCCGGGTCCTTTGAGGCGGTCTTTCTGCCGGTCAACGGAGTGGGCAACAACATGAACATGGCCGATGCCGCCCGGTTTGCCGCCCAGTTGGACGCAAAATACATTGTTCCCGTTCACATCGGCCTCTTTGACGGCTTGAAGGGCGAAGACTTTCCCTCTCCCAACCGGGTCCTACCGGAAATTTACCGGGAAATCTGCTTCCCAGAGGAGGAAATCCAATGAAAGTCACCGACGTGAAGACCTTTGTGGTGGACTGCTTTCGCACCAACTGGGTCTTTGTCAAAATTTACACGGACGAGGGCGTCACCGGCGTTGGCGAGGCCACCCTGGAATATAAGGAGCACGCTCTGCTTGGGGCGGTGGATCACATCCGGGACTACCTCATCGGAAAGAATCCCCTGGACGTGGAGAAGCACTACCACGACATTTACCGAGACGCTTACTGGCGGGGCGGCGCAGTGCTGATGAGCGCCCTTTCCGCCGTAGAATGCGCCCTGTGGGACATTCTGGGCAAGCATCTGGGCGTGCCGGTCTGGCAGCTGCTGGGCGGCCGGGTCAACGACCGGGTTCGCATCTACGTCAACGGCTGGTTCGCCGGGGCGAAAACGCCGGAGGAGTTCGGGGAAAAGGCGAAAATCGCCGTCCAAAGAGGCGTCACCGCTATGAAATGGGATCCCTTTGGAAAAAACTATCTGGAGATCTCCAACAAGGATCTGGATACCGCCCTGCACTGCGTGGACGCAGTCCGTTCCGCGGTGGGGCCGGAGGTGGACCTGCTCATCGAGGGCCACGGACGCTTCAACGTTCCCACCGGCATCAAAATCGCCAAAGAGCTGGAGCCGTTCAAGCCCATGTTCTTTGAGGAGCCGGTTCCTCCGGACAATCTGGAGGCCCTTAAGGCTGTCCGGGATAAATCCCCGGTAGCCATCTCCGCCGGTGAGCGGCTCTACACCCTCCGGTCCTACAAGGATCTCTTCGAGATGCGGGCGGCGGACTACATCCAACCAGACGTCAGCCACGCAGGGGGCATCATGGAGCTGAAAAAGATTGCCGCGGCGGCGGAAGCCTACTACATCCCCTTCGCCCCCCACAATCCCAGCGGTCCTGTGGCCAACGCTGCCACCCTGCAGTTGGCCGCCTGTTGTCCCAATTTCTCCATTCTGGAGATCATGTACAGCGACGTGGAATGGCGCAAGGACATCACAAACGAAGCACTGGAATACGCGGACGGCTATCTAAAGATTCCCGACCGCCCCGGCCTGGGCATCGAGATCAATGAGGAGGCCTGCCTGGCCCACCCCTATCAGCCTCATACCCTGCGGCACTACACCGGTGCCCTCACCGATATCCGCCCCGCGAAAACCGAATTTTATTTTTAGGAGATGACGATATGAAACCATCCGTACTAGTTACTGGCGCGGCCAGCGGCACCGGCTACGCCATTGCCCGGCGCTTTGCCCTGGAGGGATACGACGTATTCCTCACCAGCCGGGAGGAGCAGCGTGCGCAGGCTGCCGCGGAAAAGCTGGCGGCGGAGACCGGCGTTTCGGTCTTTGGGCGCGCCCTTCCCGTGGACGGGGAGGAACCGGCCATCCGCCTGTTTGACGAGATCCGGCAGAAAGGATATCTGCTGAGCGCGCTGGTCTTAAACGCCGCCAACCTGGGCATCGGGCAGGACGCCCTCACCGTCCCGCTTGCGGATTTCCGCGCGGTCATCGAAACGAACATGATCTGGAACTTCGCCATCGCCCGGCAGGCCGCCCTTCAGATGAAGGAAGCCGGCGGCGGCGCCATCGTCTTTATTACCTCCAACACCGCCTATCGCGCCATCCCGGACCGTACGGCCTACGGCGCCTCCAAAAGCGGCATCCTTGGGATGATGCGCGCGCTGGCGCTGGACTGGGGAAAATACGGCATCCGGGTCAACTCGGTGCTTCCCGGTATGATCAAAACGGAGCGCTTCCAGAAAAACCTCAATGGGATCCAGACCCTCCCCTCAGCCTATACGCCGCTGGGTGACGTCGCGGAATTCGATGATATCGCCAACGCCGCCTGGTACTTGGGAAGCAGCCAATCTCGGAACACCACCGGCGCGGAACTGACCGTGGACGGCGGCAATATGATCCAGCTTTACCCTATCATTCGTTGAATAATCTTACCAATACAGGAGGAATCACTATGGAACGGCTCAAAAAAATCGGGGCGCTGGTCCCCAAGGCATCCAAGGACATCCAGAAATCGAAAATCGGCATTGGCTTTGAAAAGCTGGACCGGAATGTATTCGACCCGGAAAAAGCCTACGACAAAGTGGCAGCCATCGGCGTCAAGTGGGTGCGCATCCAGTCTGGCTGGGCCCGCACTGAAAAGGAAAAGGGGGTTTACTCCTTCGAATGGATCGACTCCATCGTCGACAACCTGCTCCGCCGGGGGATGCAGCCCTGGATCTGCCTTTGCTACGGTAACGGCCTGTACGATGAATCCGCCGCCAAAGTTTTCGGCGCGGTGGGATGCCCACCCATTCACACAGAGGAGCAAAAAACAGCCTGGGCCAACTACTGCCGGGCCATCGCCGCCCGTTATAGGGGCCGGGTGGATCACTTCGAGGTCTGGAACGAGCCCGACAGCAAGTGGTGTTGGAAGCACGGTGCCAGCGCGGATGAGCTGGGCCGCTTCACCGTGGATACAGCCAAGGCGGTACGGGAGGGCAATCCGGATGTCTACCTTATTGGCGGCGTCGTCTGTACCCGTCCCCTGGCTTATCCGAACACCGCCTTGGCAGTGGGGATGGGCGAGGTCATC
>CAJMLQ010000034.1 GCA_905214265.1 uncultured bacterium | reverse complement strand
TCCTTGATGAGTTTCCAGAGGATGCGGGTCATCTCGTCCCCGTTCTGCGGCCAGAAGCCCCGCCTGCTCGTCATAAAAGGCCCGCTCCATCCGGGAAAACTGCGTCTTGACCTGCTGGCAGCGGTCCGCCGCAGCCCGATAGCATTCCTGGGCTTCCTTCTGTGCTGCAGCCAGCTCCACGGCAGTTTTCAGGCTGCTCAGCAGGGCAAAAAGAGCCTCCTGACTGGCGAGAAGCTCCTTTTTTTGACTCTCCAGCACTGCCAACTGAGTTCCGGCATCCGCCAAAGATGTCAGCTCCGCCTTTCCGTTGGCGAGACGCCGGGTGCGGTCCTCCAACTGCGCTCGCAGCCGCTCTAGGCCTTCCTTCTGCGCCGCCGATTCCTCCTCAAAGGCTTTCTTCCGCTTCAGCAGGCTGTCCCGTTCGTCGTAGGCAGCCAGTTTCTGGGATTCTGTCCCGATCCGCACCGCCAGCGTATCCCGTTCTGGGGCCTGCCGCTGCGCTTGTTCACAGGCCGCGCGGAGCGTCTCCAAAAGCGGCTCCTTCTCCGCCAGTATAGCCCTGAGCCGGGCCATTTCCGCCTGGGCTTTTGCCTTGGCCTCTGCCTGCCCCAGCCGCTTGCTAACGACCTCTAAACGCACCTCGACACCGGTTAGCCGCTTCTGCTCCTTCTCACGGACCTCTCCGTCCCGCTGCAAAAGCCGGCCGATCAGTACGACGGCCTCCTCTGCAGAGATCGGACCAGGCCCTTCCTGCATCCGTTGAAGCTCCATGCCCGCTGCGCTGTCCCCATCCCAGGAAACACCCCGCAGATACTGCGCTACGCTGCGCTGGGCCTCTTCCGCCTGCTGCTTGAGGGCCGCGGCTTCCGCCCGGACCTGGTCCTGAAACGCCTGATAGGGCCGGGTGTTAAAAATTTCCCGAAAGATCCGGCTCCGCTCCTCTGTCTTTGCCAGCAAAAGCTTAAGGAAATCCCCCTGGGCAATCATGGCGATTTGGCAAAACTGACTGCGGTCCAGGCCGATCAGCTCTTTCACCGCTTGGGTCACCTCCCGGGATTTGGTGACCGGTGATCTCCCGTCCGGATAGTTCAGGATCGCGTCGGCCTTTTGGACGGTAAAGCCCTCTCCCCGGCCTTTGGGCCGCTCATACTCCGGATTCCGCCGGACGGTGTACCGCTTTCCCCGGCAGAAAAACTCCATCTCCACAAAGGTCGGCGTGGCAGGATCCGCGTATTTGCTGCGGAGCATTCCTGCCTCCCGGCTGCTGCCGCTTGGCTCGCCGTAGAGAGCGAAGGTGATGGCATCAAAGATGGTGGTCTTTCCAGCCCCGGTGTCGCCGGTGATCAGATACAGTCCCCGGTCGCCCAATCGTTCCAGTTCGATGTCCACCTGTCCCGCGTAGGGTCCGAAGGCGGAGAGCGTCAGTTTCAGCGGTTTCATTCCTGCCCCTCCCAGATTTTTTCCATCAGCCCGGCCGCGAAAGCTTCCTGCTCCGGATTCATCGGCTGGTTGTTCTGAAGCCGGTAAAACTCCTCCAGCAGCTGCATCGGCGTTTTTTCCTCCACATTTTCCGCACAGCCCACTGTCCGGCTCTCCCGGGTCCGTCGGTTATCGTAATCCAGCTTCATGAGATTGGGGTAGACTGTCCGAAGCCGCTCGACGGCATTGAGAACATCCTCCTCATCGGTCAGCGTAGCATGGATGTAATCCTGGGTGCTGAAGTCCTGGTAAAAGCTCCGGGCGGTCAGCTCCAGGTAGGTTCCCCGGATCTCCCGCATGTCCCGTCTGGGGATCAGCGGCGCCGTATCGATCTCCACACGCCCCTTTTCCAGCAGCGTGACCACCGTTACCGATTTTTGCTGCCGGGCCTCGGAAAAAGAGTATTTCAGCGGTGTCCCGCAGTAGCGCACCGTCTCCCGCCCCACCCATTGGGGGCTATGGATGTGGCCCAGCGCCACATAATCGAAGGGGTCGAACACTGCTGCATCCACGTTGTCAACTCCCCCCACGGAAACCTCCTCCGATTCGCACCGCGCCGCGCCTGTGACAAACTGATGGGCGATCAGAATATTGCGTCGTTCGGGACGGATATCCATGGACTCTACCGCAGCCCGAACCGCGTCGCTGTAGGAGTCGATCTCCGACTCCGGCCAGATCCGCTTTGCGTAAGCCGGTTTCAGAAAGGGCAGCAGGTAGACGGCAGCCTCCCCGTATGCGTCCCGAAGGAGCACTGGTTCTGCTTTCCCACTGAACACTGGGGACAGATACACCCGGCACTTATCCAGCAGATGGGCGCCGAAGGCGATCCGCTCGGCGGAATCGTGGTTGCCGCTGACAACGAACACTGAGAGGTCCTTCCCGGCCAGCTGGGTCAGGAACCAGTCAAAAAGCTGGACCGCCTCTGCGGACGGCGCCGATTTGTCGTAAACATCCCCGGCGATCCAGACTCCGTCGGCCTGCCGCTCATCCGCAATCTCTAGAATCTGGGCGAGAATGTCTGCCTGGTCCTCCAACATGGAGAATTCATTGACCCGTTTTCCGATATGCAGATCGGATAAATGAAGAAATCGCACGACAGGCCCCCGCTTTCGTCAATAATTTTATATGACGTTATTATAACACGAACTTTTCTGTCCTTCAAGAGATCCCACCAAAACAGCTGCGCAGGCAGACGGAACGCCATTGCATTCCACCTGCCTGCGCAGCTGTGGGAAAATTGATATAAAAGAGAGGTTAAGCTTCCTTTTTCACCGGGATATTGGTACGGTTCATAGCCAGCTGTTTGGAAAGCGCCTTAGCCAGGATGCCGCCCACCACTGCGGTGAGAATCATCTCCGGAATCATGTAAAGTCCGTTATAAACAATGGAATAAACCAGGCTCAACGCTTTTCCGTGGAAGGTTTCCAAAAACCAGCCGCCCCACGGCACCTGATCGGTGAAAAACCACTCGGCCCATTCGCCGAAGAAGAGAAATCCCGAAATGGTGTGGCAGATATACCGGCCGAACAGGCCGATCAGCGAACCAACCACGATCGCCCCAGGCGCAGTTTTGCAGAACCGCGGCGCCAGTCCAGCCAGTCCAATCGCCGCGAAAGCCAGAATATAATCGAACAGCATGATCAACAGAAACAACTTGATGCCCCCGTTGTCCTCGATCATGGCAGCCAGGCCGCCTGCGCGCCCTCCGGAGATCATCATGGTAATCACGCCGTGAGCAAGTCCGGCCAGGCATCCCCAGCCGACCCCATATTTGTAGGCGATGATGACCAGCGGCAGCATAGAGCACAGTGTGATGGAGCCGCCATAAGCCCAGGTAGCGTCGAACTTTAAAAAAGTGTCGATCAGGATGCCGATGGCCAGAAGAATGCCGCTTTCGGTCAAACGCAGCACCGTCTTATTTTGGTTGTTTTGCATGAAAGACCCGTCCTTTGATGAAAATTTTCAGGGGGCGGACCCGCTCCAAGCCTATCCGTTCCAGAGACCTGCGGACAACAAAACAGCCGCAAGGCACTCCCTCGCGGCTGAAATTTGACATTCGGTATCAAATCTCCCTACGATGGAATTACCCATTTCAGGTTTGAAGGGTTGAAACGTCCGTTTCTCTCAGCCGGCTGTCCGCTCTGCAGATGCCAGCACCCCTGATTCGACATTTATTGTATCACAAGGCCACTTTGCTGTCAAGCTTTTTTTCGGGCTGCCTTTCCATCCAACTCCGCCTGGCGGCAGATCCCGCGCAGCGGACAGGCCGTGCACTGGGGACCCCGCGCCTTGCAGAATTCCCGCCCGAAATGCACCAGCCGGTGGCAGAAATCATTGCTTTTTTCCGGCGGCAGGATTTTTTTCAAGTCCATCTCCACCTTATAAGGCTCTGTCTCCTTGGTCAGCCCCAATCGGCCGCAGATCCGGATGCAGTGGGTGTCCGTGACGACGGCGGGTTTACCGAAGATGTCCCCCATGACCAGATTGGCGGTCTTCCGCCCCACGCCGGGAAGCTTAGTCAGCTCGTCCAGGCTGTCCGGAAGCTCTCCGCCGTAGTCCTCAATGAGCATCCGGGAAAGGTTCACAATATCCCGTGCCTTGGTATGGAACAGCCCGCAGGGCTTGACAATGGCTTCGATATCCGCCACATCCGCCTCCGCCAAGGACCGGAGCGTCGTGTATTTCGCAAACAGCTCCTTGGTGACGATGTTGACCCGTGCATCGGTACACTGGGCGGACAGCCGGGTCGCGATGAGCAGCTCGTAAGGGTGCGCGTAGGTCAGGGAGCAGACAGCGTCCGGGTACACCTGTTCCAGCGCTTCCACCGCCGCCAGAGCACGTTCTTTCCGCGTCATGAACATTCCTCCTCGAGAATCAAAGGCGTCTCCTGACTTCTTGTGACGTTTTTAATCCAATTCCGATTGCGCAGCCGCCAAAAGATCACCGCGACCTTCACCGGCTCATCCAGCTTGATAGCCGCATAGACCAGCAGCACCGGCAGACGGAACACGAAGGCCGTCAGCAGTCCCGCCGGCAGGGCTACCAGCCAGAGGGTGCACAAATCCGTACAGAGAGCGAACCGGGGGTCTCCGCCGCCACGCAGAATCCCGACGATCCCCACCGCTGTGATTGAAACAAAAAAGACGATCACTGCTTGGATTGCCACCATTCCGCCGGCCAGTTCCTTGGTGGTATCCGGAACATTGTAAAAGCTCACCGCCAGCGGCCGAATCAGCAGGATCATTCCGGCGGAGAATACCCCGACCACCAGGGACACCACCTTCAGCCAGTCGGCGCGCTGCCCAGCCTTTTCGATGTTTCCCTCGCCTACGGCATTGCCGATGATGACCGCCGCGGCATTGGCGATGCCGAAGACGAACACCGTTGCAAACTGCTGCACCACCGAGGCGATCTGGCTGGCAGAAACCACCGCTTCCCCCAGCCGTCCCAGGATCATCGACTGCACGGAAACGCCCACAGACCAGAGGAGCTCGTTGAACACCACCGGCAGTCCATGACGGAAATAATCCCGGGTCAGCGCCCAGTCGTTTTTCAGGAAGTGACGGGGCCGGATTTTCAGCTTTTTATCGATAAAGAAAGCGTAAGTGAGTGTGATCACGAATTCCGTCAACCGGGCGATCAGCGTCGCAAGGGCCGCTCCTTCAATTCCCATGGCCGGCGCGCCCAAGTTGCCGAAGATCAACACCCAGTTCAGGAAGACGTTGACGCACAGTGACGTCAGGTAGACGACCACCGCAATGCGGATGGAGGCAATGCTGCGGAGAGTGGAGATGTACGTCGCCGTGACGCCGTAAATCACATAGGTAAAGACAATGATTCGCAGGTACTTCACGCCTTCCCGAATAACCGCTTCTTCCGGGGTATAGATCCGCATGACCTGCTCCGGGAAGAGAAGAATGAGGACTGACAGCACCACCGAAAAGGCAAAGGCGACCTTCAAAACCAGCGCCGTTACCAGACGGATGGGCTCCACCTCGCCCTTGCCCCAATATTGGGCGTTGAGGACACTGGCGCCGCTGGCCAGCCCAAAGGTCAGAATGGTAAACACAAAAAAGGGCTGATTGGCCAGAGAAGCGGCGGTAAGCTGCGTCTGTCCCACCGCGCCCAGCATAATGGTGTCCATCATCTGGATGGCAAACGTGATGAGGTTCTGCGCCGCAATCGGCAGAGCAATGACCGCCAAAAGGCGCAGAAACTCCTTATCCTTGAGCATTTTTTTCATATAAGGGCAGTTCTCCTGTTTTCACATAATCAGGGAAGCAGGGGCTCCTGGCCCCTTACTTCCGGAATAAAAAGCCGTAAGGACTTTTGGGATCCTTGGTTTCGGTCCGCGGCTTCTGGAGCTGCTGCCGGGGAGCAGGAGCAGAAGAAGCCGGGCTCTTCTGGGGCCCGCGCTCGCCGGAAACAGCCGTCTGGACCGGCTGAGTCAGCCGGTTGCGTGACTCCTCAATGGTACGCTGCATCTCCTCCAGGCTGCGAATGATGTTTCCGGAGTAGGCTTTGAAATCGTCGGCAGCCGCTGAAAGCTGGGTCCGGATCTCTGCCAGCCGCGCGGAAATCCCCACGGTCTCCGCTTCCAGCGCGGTATGGGCCGCGTCGGCCTTTTCGCTGGCCCGGCTGACGATGCTGTCGGCGGTTTTCTTCGCTTCCACCATCATTTCACCGATCTCGAAGCTGACCTTGCGGCCTTCCTGTTCCTCTTCCAGTTCCTCAACCCGCGCCTTCAATGCCCGGTTATTCTCCTCCAAAAGACTCCGCTTGACGGCGAGTTCGGAATTGGCAGCCTTCAGCGCCTGCAGCTCCTTCTGCTGTGCCTCCAGCTGCTCTTTCAGTTCGTTGCTGGACGTGATAGCCCGCTCGATTTTTTCCTGGCACTCTGCAAAATCCCGGGTCCGCGCCTCGTTTTGAGCGGCCAACTCCACGTTGGCCTTCTGCTGAGTCTCCAACTGGGCGCGCAGCTCTTCCAGCTGCCGCTGGAGCTCCTCCTTTTCCGCCCTCTCCGTTTCCAGCTCTTCTGCGTTACGGGCGTTGAGCTCCTCGATGCACTGCAGAACATTCCGACGGTCAAATCCCCCGAAAACAGACTTTTTGAATTTATCTCCATATTCCATCCGAATACATCCTTTCGTCAAGCCTCGCGGGTCATCCATCAAACCGGATAAACGAGATCATCCCGCATTCTTCACAGGCATATGTTCCGTCTTATTATAGCACTCATTCCCTCTCTTTGGCAAGGGCAGAAAACGGTTTTCAGCCGGATTTGGCGGAATTTTCGCGATTTTCCGCTTTTTCTGCCAAAAAGGGGCCTTAGCCGAATTTTCAGGTGGCGATATGCCGCAGCGCTATATAACTGTGCCACAGGGAAGTATTTCTCACTTTAATGCGACATTTTCTGCACCCAGCAGCTCCTGCAATTCGTCCAGCAGCTTCCCGTTCGCCTGAACACGGAGGCGGCCGGGCGGATAGTGGTACTTCCCGTCCCCTGCAAAATAGAGCTTGACCTCCGCCGTCCCCGGAGATTCCCGCAGCAGCCGCAGCGTCTCCGGGATCCGCCGGTCGCTGGCGGAATTCAGCTTCAGGTACAGGCATTTTTCCGCGTCTTCAACGGAAAGCTCCCCCAACCCGTAAATCCGGTTGACCAGCACCTTGGAGGTCTCGTCCTCCTTCTGAGAAACGCTCCCCTCAATGACAAAGGGCTCTCCGGACTGCAGGACCTTTGCGGACTCCTGATACACTGTGGGAAACACCAGGGCTTCCAGCGATCCACTGCGGTCCTCAAACTCCAAAAAGCACATAGTCTGCCCTCCCTTGGTCGCTGTGAGCTTTTTGGAAACCGCCTGGCCCAGCAGCCGGACCCGCCGCCGGTCCCCATAACGGGAGTCCTCCGCCGTGATATCGGCGGCGCGATCCATGCGGAGCCGCTCCGCCAGGCTCTGATACTGATCCAGCGGATGGCCGCTGACGTAAAAACCCAGGGCCTCGTATTCGTCCCGGAGCTTTTCCGAAAAGGGGTACTCCCCAAGGCGGTCAATCTCCACCTCCGGTTCCTCCAGAGAGGCGGCGGAAAAGAGGTTCATCTGCCCGCCCTCATGGACGCGGGCGTAGCTGACGGCGGCGTCCAGCACCCGCTCGTGTGCGACGATCATCTCCTTACGGGTATACCCGAGCCCATCCAAGGCTCCGCAGCGGATGAGGTTTTTCAGGGCCTGCTTGTTCAGATCCTTTCCTACCATCCGCCTGCAGAAGTCGGAGATGCTCTGAAACGGCCCGTTTTCCTCCCGTTCCCGGACCAGGTTGACGATGACCGCCCGTCCCAGCCCTTTGACGGCCAGCAGCCCGAAGCGGATGCCATCTCCTTCGGACCGGAAGGCCAAATCGCTGGCGTTGACGCTGGGCGGCAGAATGGCGATCTTCTGGGCTTTGCACTCGTCCAGATACTCGATAAGCTTGCCCGTGCTTTCCAAAACGGAGGTCAGTAGTGCCGCCAGATACTGCCGGGGATAGTGGCACTTAAGGTATGCGGTCTGATAACTAACCACCGAATAGGCGGTGGCGTGGGCCTTGTTGAAGGCATACTCGGCAAAGGCCGCCATTTCGTCGAAAATGCGGTTAGCCACCTCCGCCGGGACCCCGTTTGCCACTGCGCCGGGACATTCCAATGTCCCATCCTCCCTGCGCTTGCCGTAAATGAAGTTCTGCCGTTCTGCCTCCATGACGTCCATCTTCTTTTTGCCCATGGCCTTGCGGACCAGGTCCGCCCGGCCGTAGGAGTACCCTGCCAGCGTCCGGAACACCTGCATCACCTGTTCCTGATAGAGCAGGCAACCGGAGGTCACCCGTAAAATCGGCTCCAAAGCCGGAACCTCATACCGGATACCCCCAGGATTGGCGCGGTTTTTCAGATAAATGGGGATGGACGCGCTGGGTCCCGGCCGGTAAAGGGAGGTGGCGGCGGTCAGGTCCTCGATAGACTGCGGTTTCATGGAGATAAGCAACTGCCGCATCCCCGCCGACTCGAATTGGAAGACCCCCTCTGTCTCCCCCCGGGAGAACATCTCGTACACCGCCGGATCCTCCAGGGAGATCTTGTTGATAGAAAAATCCGGCTTCTCCTTCCGGATCTCTTCGGCGCAGTGGTCGATAACCGACAGGTTCCGCAGCCCCAGAAAGTCCATCTTCAAAAGCCCCAGCTCCTCCAGGGTCGTCATGGGGAACTGGGTGACGATGGACTCATCGCTTTTGGCCAGGGGAACATATTCGTCCACCGGGTCGGCGGTGATGACCACCCCCGCCGCGTGGGTCGAGGCGTGGCGGGGCATTCCCTCCACCTTCCGGGCCATGTCCAGAAGCTCGCGGATCTGCGGGTCGTTCTCATAGAGGAGCTTTAGATCCTTGACCTCTGCCAGTGCCCGATCCAACGTGATCTTCAGCTGGTAGGGGATCAGCTTGGCCACCCGGTCCACCGCCTGGTAGCTCATCCCCATAGCCCGCCCCACGTCCCGGACCGCCGCCTTGGCGGCCATGGTGCCGAAAGTGGTGATCTGAGCCACATGATCGGCCCCGTACCGCCGGACGACGTAATCAATGACCTCCTGGCGGCGCTCGTCGCTGAAATCGATGTCAAAATCCGGCATACTGATGCGTTCGGGATTGAGAAACCGTTCGAAAATCAGCTGATACTTCATCGGGTCCACTCCGGTAATGCCCATGCAGTAGGCCAGGAGGCTCCCCGCGCCGGAGCCGCGTCCCGGTCCAACGGGTATCCCTACGCTTTTAGCGTAGCGGACGAAATCGTAAACGATGAGGTAGTAGTCCACATACCCCATCCCCTTGACCACGCCCATTTCGTAATCAAACCGCTCCTGAAGCTCCGGTGTCACGATCCCGTAGCGCTTTTTGAGGCCCCTGGTGCAAAGGTCGGTGAAATATTCGATGGCATCCCGGCCATCCGGAGGGGTGAACCGGGGAAGCTTGGTCTCCCCGAAGGAAAACTCCACCCGGCAGCGCTCCGCAATCATCCCCGTGTTGTCCAGTGCGTCGGAAAAGCCTGGCAGCGCCTCCTCCATCTCCTCCCGGGATTTCACGTAGAATTCGTCGGTGGGGAATTCCAGCACCGACCCATCCCCCACCACGTGGTTGGTCTGGATGCAGACCAGGACGTTCTGCATTTTCGCGTCGTCCCGCTGGAGATAGTGACAGTCGTTGGTGGCCGCCAGAGGAATCCCCGTCTCCCGGGACAACTTCCGCAGAAGGGGCAAGATGTGCTTCTGCTCCTCGATGCCGTGGTTCTGCACCTCCAGGAAATAGTTCCCTGCTCCGAAGATTTCCCGGTACCGCAGGGCGGCCTTTTTCGCTTCCTCATAGTCGCCTGCCGTCAGCTTCCGGGGAATCTCCCCTGCCAGACAAGCGGACAGGCAGATCAGCCCCCCGTGATACCGCCGCAGCAGTTCCTCGTCCACCCGGGGCTTGCTGTAAAAGCCTTCGATATACCCCGCGCTGACCAGCTTGATCAGGTTCTGGTATCCCTCCTGGCTTTCGCAGAGCAGCACCAGATGATAGGGCTTCGAATCCACCTGATGGACCTTGTCGAACCTGGTCCGGGGCGCGACATAGACCTCACACCCGATAATGGGCTTCACGCCCTCTTTTTTGCAGGCTTTATAGAAGTCCACCACGCCGTACATACAGCCGTGGTCGGTGATCGCAACGGCGTCCTGGCCCAGCTCCCGCACCTTTTTGGGCAGATCGCGGATGCGGCAGGCGCCGTCCAGCAGGCTGTATTCGGTATGCAGATGAAGATGAACAAAACCGGCCATAACGTGCCTCCCTTTCTGCGAGTCCGCGCTTTTCTATCAGAAATCCTATACCCACACAACGACTCGCTGTGCCTTCGAAGAAGGCGGATAAAAATCAAGTGTCTATTCCCAGCAATTTCTGTCTATCAAATCAGGCCTTTTGGAAAAACCACAGCTTTCCCGTAAATGATTTTCATTCTTTCAAAGCCCTCCTTCGCGCGCCTTCCAATTGATTCGAGCCCATACCAGTAATGCACCGCCATAGTGCTAAACTTTTTTATAATCACCGGACACCATCTTCCGTATCCGCATAACTGCCTTCATTTTCCAATGGTCCAGGCACTGACATGAATCTGTCCCGGTTCGCCTGTCAGTGTGCAGTCCGATAAAAACGCACAATCCCGTTCCATCCCTGCCCTCTCTTGACCAAAAAGCGGCCGCATTCCCGCAGCCGCCTAACCCTCACCACTGGTATTCCAACACACAGCAGTCCCCGTCCATTCTCACCTGTCGGAATCCCTCACTTTTTCACAACGAAGCCCGTGGTCACAACCTCCGCTATCAGTGTCCCCAGCTCATCAGAGACTGTGACCCGGTAATAGCCGGTGCTCCGTCCCTGGCGGACCCGCCGGGCTTCCGCGATAAGGGTCTCCCCCTTGGCCGAGCTCAGATAAGTGATTTGACTGTTCAGGGATACCATCGACGTTCCTCCACAGTTTGACGCCACCGCAAAGGCAAAATCCGCCAGAGTAAAAATCGCCCCTCCCATGACCGCGCCCATGGCGTTGCGATGAACCGGCCGAATGACCAGGCTGCACCGGGCGAAGTCATCCTCTGCCGCCTCAACAACAGCGCCGGCCGCTTCCGTGGCAAACCGGTCGTTGGCAAATTTTTTTTGAATTTCTTCCAATTCCATTCCAAATTCCCCGCTTTTCTAAATTTCCGGTGTCTCCCGCAGCTTCCGGGCCGCCTCAGATATCCGCTTCAGTCGGTGATTGACTCCGGACCGGCTGATGGGAACCGCCAGCATCCCCGCCAGCTCCCGCAAAGAGCATTCCGGATTTTCCAGCCGCAGCGCCGCCACCTCCCGCAGGTCCTCGTCCAGATAGGACAGCCCCCGCCGGGCCTGTATGTAGGCGATATCCGCCACCTGGGACTGAGAGGCTTCCACCGTTTTCCCCAGATTGGCCGTCTCGCAGTTGGTCGCCCGGTTGACCTTGTTGCGCATCTCCTTAACGATCTTGATATCCATCAGCTTGAGGGTCGCCTTAGTTGCACCGGTCAGCGTCAGAAAATCCTCGATCTGTTCGCTCTCCTTCAGATAGAGCAATGCCGCGCCCTTTCGATGGGTAAGCTTAAAATGGATTCCCCGAGCCTGTCCCAGCAGGAGGACCTCCTCCGCCAATTCCTCGCCCGGCGCGCCCAATTCCAGATGATATTCCCTCTCCGGATTTGTCACAGACCCGTAAAGCAAAAAAAGCCCCCGGAAAAACGCGCCGACACAGCAGTCCTTTTCCAGATACGCCGGCACCAGCGCTGGAAACCGCAGGGAAAACCGATCCGCCAGCAGCTCCCGTTGGGCCGGATCCTCCACACATACCGTGTAGCGGGGTGCCTCTTCCTTGAGCCGCCTAAGATCCATCCGAACCAGTGCAAAAGTCCCGGCCAACCCAGCCAACCGCTGGGCGAAGCTATCCGCCACTGCCTTGCTCTCTGTGGTAAAGACCGCCTCCTCCTCCGGAAAGCCCCGACTGAAGACCAGCATGGCATAAAGCTGAGCCCACTCGCAGCAGGGCCGCCGGTTTTCCAGGCGGCAAAGCTCCCTTTTGACTTCCTGATTAAATGTCACCTTGTCACCGCGCCTTTACTTGGAGATATCCCGATGGACCACCCGAACATTATACCCCTGCTCCGAAAGAAATTGATACAACAGTTCGGCAAAGGTCACGCTCCGGTGCTTGCCGCCGGTGCAGCCCACGCCGATCATCAGCTGGCTCTTTCCCTCTTTCTGATAAAGAGGCACCAGAAACCCCACCAGATCCCGGAGCTTGTTAAGAAGTTCCTCCGAGTTGGGGGAATCCATCACGTAATCCCGAACCTCCGCTTCCAGCCCGGTCTTATTCTTCAGCTCATCCACATAAAACGGATTGGGCAGACAGCGCACGTCGAAAACCAGGTCTGCCTCGCTGGGGGAGCCGTACTTGAAGCCAAAGGACATGACGTTGATGAGCATGCTGTTCTGGATGCTGTCCAGGAAAATGTTGTTCATCCGCTGCTTTAATTCGTTGGCGGAAAGATGGGTGGTATCGATGACGTAATCCGCCCGCTCCCGGGCCGGTCGCAGAAGTACCCGCTCGTTCCGGATTTCCTCAGCGATGCCGCCGCTGACCACACCGGCCAGAGGATGCCGTCTCCGGGTCTCTTTGTACCGACGGATCAACTCCGCGTCGGAAGCATCCAGAAACAGCAGCTTGTAGGTCAGCCCCTTGTCCCGCATCTCGTCCAGTTCCTCGAACAGGCCGTAAAACATATCGCCGCCCCGCATGTCGGTGACCACTGCCACCCGGCTGATCTTGCTGTTCCCGGCCAGGCAGATCTCTGCCACTTTGGAAATCAGCTGCGGCGGCATATTGTCCACGCAGTAAAAGCCAATGTCCTCCAGCGCGTCCACCGCCCGGGATTTTCCCGCGCCGGACAAGCCGGTTACAATTAAAAAATCCATGTTGTTCCGTCCTTTTTGGGAGATATCCAAATTCCAGCCCTATTTCAGCGTACCGACCTCGCATTCCAGCCGGTACCCGGTCTGCCGGAATACCGCTTCCTGCACCTGCCGGATCAGCTCCCGCACGTCGGCGCAGGTTGCGTCCTGAAAGTTGATGAGAAATCCACTGTGCTTTTCGCTGACCATGGCGCCGCCCACCCGCAGCCCCTTGAGGCCGCACTGCTCGATAAGCGCCGCCGCATATGCGCCCTCCGGCCGCTTGAAGGTGCTTCCTGCACTGGGAAATTCCAGGGGCTGCTTGGATTTCCGCCGCTCCATCAGTTCGTCCATCCGCGCCCGGATGGCTTCCGGATCCCCTTTCTTCAGACGGAAGGCCGCCCGGACGATGCAAAGATCCTTTCCCGTGTAAAAGCTGTGGCGGTACCGGTATTCCAGCTCCTCCGCCTCCATCCGGCGGAGGGTCCCCTCAGCATCCACGTGCTCGCACCAAAGAACTACGTCCTTCATCTCGCCGCCATAGGCCCCGGCATTCATGTAGACGCCGCCGCCCACGCTCCCCGGGATGCCCCAGGCGAATTCCAGCCCAGTCAGCCCCCGGTCCAATGCCTCCCGGCAGGCCTTCATCAACGGCGCGCCAGCCTCGCAGGCCAGAGTCTCCCCGTCCTCCAGCACGTCCACGGCGGAAAATTCCGGTCCCAACACTACGACGATCCCGTCCAGACCCTCGTCGGGAATCAGCAGATTTGACCCCTTCCCAATGAACCAAACCGGCGCACGCCCCGTCAGATTCCGGCGGATCCAGCAGATCTCTTCCACACTTTTAGGCTTGAGGAGCAGTGCTGCCGGGCCCCCGATACGAAAGCTGGTGTAGTCCTTCATCGGCGCGCCGGGGATGCAGTCGCATCCCGCCCCTTCGCAAAGCGCCCGGACTTTTTCCATGTGTTCCATGGTACCTCCCAAATTCAAAATTCTGCCGCCCAAACCGGCCCGGCTTTCCCGGCAGGCTTGGGCGGCAGGGCGGAGCCCCGCCGTTTCGTTTATTCCGCCATTTTCCAAAGGAAGGCCGCGCCGATGGTTCCGGCGTCGTTACCCAGAGCACAGGTGCGCAGCTGGGTGGATTCGTAACCGCTGATACCGTAGCTTTCCTTTTTGATGACCTCGCGCAGAGGAGCCAGCAGATTTTCGCCCTCCTTGCAGATACCGCCGCCGATGAGGATAACCTCCGGCTGGAAGATGTTCACAAAATTGGAAAGCCCGCAGCCCAGATAGCCGATGTAAGCGTCCACCACTTCCTTGCCAACTGCATCGCCCAGGCGCATGGCGTCGAATGCGGTCTTGCCGTCGACCTCGTCCAGGGTCTTAGCAACCTCCCACAGCTTGGAGTCCTTGTGGGCTTCCATGGCCTCCTTGGTCATGTTGATAAGGCCTGTGGCGGAAGCGTACGCCTCCAGGCAGCCTTTCCGGCCGCAGGTGCAGGGACGGCCGTTGTAGACGATGACCTCATGCCCCAGCTCCCCGCCGAAGTGGTTGAACCCGGCGTAGATCTTGCCGTCGATAATGATGCCGCCGCCGACACCGGTCCCCAGCGTCACGACGATCACGTCCTTATAGCCCTTGGCAGCACCGGCGATGACTTCGCCGTAAGCGGCGACATTGGCGTCGTTTTCCACGTAAATCTTTTTCCCAGTGCGCTCCTCCATGTATTTGCGGAGAGGCGTGTTCCGGAACTGCAAGTTGTTGGCATATACAATGGTGCCAGTCTCAGGCTCCACCGAGCCAGGCGTGCCGACGCCGATGCTCTCCACATCCGCCATAGTCAATCCGGCCTTCTCCAAAGCTTCGTTGGCGCACTGCGTCATCCGGTCGGCGACCAGCTCCGGATTTCCGGTAGCATCGGAGGTGGCCACCGTCGCCTTGGCGACGATCTGATAGTTCTCATCCACTACACCCGCCTTGACAAAGGTGCCGCCTAGGTCGATTCCAATGTAATACTTCATGTCAGGTTCCTCACTTCTCAGTGTATTTTTATTTTGCCCGGAAAAGACCATCCTCCGGGCGGGAAAGCAAAATCAGAAATCCCATTCCTTGACGATTTCTCCGCCATCCTCCGCCGGCATACCCAGCTTTTTGAGCAGCTCCTGGGCGGCGTTGTAGCCCATTTTTTTCTGCCGGTTGTTCATGGCCGCTACTTCGAGGATAATGGCCAAATTGCGTCCCGGCTTGACCGGAATCGTCAGCGAAGGCACCTTGTTCCCCAGAATCGTGGTGTATTCGTTCTCGATCCCCATCCGGTCGTAGGTCTTGTTGGCGTCCCAGTGCTCCAGCTTGACGATCATGTCGATCTTTTCCGTGGTCTTGACCGCACCCATACCAAACAGCCGCCGGGCATTGATGATGCCGATGCCCCGCAGCTCCACAAAGTGGCGGATATTCTCCGGCGACGTCCCTACCAGGCTCTTGTTAGACACCCGGCGGATTTCCACGGCGTCGTCGGCGATGAGCCGGTGGCCCCGCTTGACCAACTCAATGGCTGTCTCACTCTTGCCCACGCCGGAGTCGCCCAGGATGAGCATCCCCTCGCCGTAGACCTCCACGAGAACGCCGTGCCGCGTGATGCGGGGGGCAAGTTCCACATTGAGGTAAGCAATCAGTGCCGCCATAAAGCTGGAGGTCGCCTCCGGAGTGCGGATGACCGGGACCTGGTTTTCCCGGGCGGACTCGATGATCTCCGGGAACACCTCAAGTCCCCGGGTGATGACCAGCGCCGGAATCTTCAGACTGAACATTCGGTTGATGCGCTCCAGCAGAACCTCATGGCTCAAATCGCTCAAAAAGGCGGTCTCCATCCGACCGAGGATCTGGATGCGGTCCGGATCAAAGTAGTCGTAAAACCCCGTGATAAACAGCCCGGGTCGGTTGACCTCGCTGGACGAAATCAGAATGGAGGCCGGTTCCGCGGGAAGGTAAACGCTCTCCATCGAAAAATCCTTAATCAGCCGTTCCAGGGAAACGGTGAAATTGGATGGCATGTTCTGCTTCCTCCTTTATTTCCGGGACGGGCCCGTTTTTCCCATTATACAACATCCGGACCGGCTTTGGCAAGAGAGCGCAGAGGGTCCGGGAAAAAAGAAGGGGGCGGACGTAAAATGTCCGCCCCAGATTTTGTCACTTTCCACGAATCAGTCTTCCAGCAGGCTTTCAAAAAGGGATGTGTTCCGTCTCCGCCGTCTGAGGGTTTCCGCGGCGTCGATTTCGTATCCCTCCCGGCCCAAAATTAAAACGTCCCCTTCCCGCACGCCCGGCGGCAATTCGGTGAGCATCAGATCAGTCATTTCTCCGCCGTCGGTCTCGCAGACGGCAAACTGTCCTTCGATTCGGTCAATGATAAGCATGCAGACACCTCCCACTTCATAAAGGCACACATACTTCCGCTTGTTCTTCTTTTTTTATTATATCATTCTTTCATAAAAACAGGTAGCCCTTTCAAAAATTTGCTATTTTTCCGTCCGTACGCTACAAGCCTCTCCGTCTGTGACAAAGACGATGCTGCCGTTTTGATCCGTGCGGTATACCGCATATCCGCCCTCGTCCATCTTCTGGACCGTTTCCCGATGGGGATGGTTGTAGGAATTCCCCTCTCCGACCTCCATGACGCAGACCTCCGGATCCACCGCGTCCAAAAACGCCTGACTCGTGGAGGTCGAGCTGCCATGGTGCCCCAGTTTGAGCACCCGGGCGGAAACATCGGTCCCGGCATCCAGCAGATCTGCCTCCGCATCAGTTTCCATATCCCCGGTGAAGAGAAAGCTCCACTCTCCAAAGGTAAATCGGCAAACCACGGAAAAATCGTTGAGATCCTCGTAAGAATCCTTCACCGGCCCCAGAATTTCCAGCGTTCCTGTCCCGAAGGAATAGCTCTTCCCCGGTTTGGCTGCCGTGATTTTCAGCCCCTGGGTCTGAATGGATTTCAAAAGGTCCTCGTAAGTCCGGGTGGTAGGCGTCATGCTCTCCGGGAGCACCGGGAGGATGACCCGTTCCACCGGATGGGCATCCAGCACCACGTCCAGTCCGCCGATGTGGTCAGAATGTGGGTGGGTCCCGATGACCAGATCCAGCGTTTCGATCCCCAGTTTGTCCAGGTAGGCGTTGACCACCGTCCCCTTGTCATTTTCCCCCGCGTCGATGAGGATATTCTTTCCGCCGCATTGGATCAGCATGCTGTCTCCTTGGCCGACATCAATAAAATGGACTTCCGCCGTCTCCCCGGACAGCGGCGGATTCTCCAGATCCGCCCCGGATCCGGTCCCATTCACCGTTTCCGCAATGGCCGAGGTCAGGTCGCCCCACTCGGGGAGCAAATCCCGGAGATTGTTTCCTGTCGCCAGATAGATGATGAGAAAGGCGCTGACGAGTACTGCGGCGGCAACGATTGCTGGCCAGTTATATTTTTGCTTTCCGCGCCTTGTTTTTTGTTTTGCCAAAGGTACTCCTCCTAAGCGTCCGGGTCATCCCCGCTTTTTTCCGCCGGGCTTCCGGCCTTTTCCGGAAGGCGCACGTCCGTCCTGCCGCCCCTTTTGGGGAGGCGCGCTCCGAACGGGACCGCGCCCCACCGGCCTCTGCTGCGCCTCTCCCGCCGGAGCCGGAACCAGGCATTCCGGCCCGCTGCCGATGAGGTCGGACCGCCCGGCTTTCCGCAGGGCCTTCAGAACCAAGGCACGGTTCTGGGGCAGGAAATACTGCAAAAGTGCCCGCTGCATAGCTTTCTCCTCCGGCGTTTTCGGCACAAAGACCGGCTCCAGTGTGTAGGGGTTCATCCCCGTAAAGAACATGCAGGTGGACACCGTTCCCGGCGTGGGATAGAAGTCCTGGACCTGCTCCGGGCGGATGTGCTGCTCCTTGAGGAACAGCGCCAGCTCCACCGCGTCCTTCAGGGTGCTCCCCGGATGGGAGGACATGAGGTAGGGCACCAGGAACTGCTTCTTCCCCAGCTTTTTGGTGATGCGGTAAAACTTCTCCGCAAAGGCTTTATACACGTCGATATGAGGCTTGCCCATGGCGTCCAGAACATCGCTGGAGAAGTGCTCCGGCGCCACCTTGAGCTGCCCGGAAACATGGTATTCCACCAGCTCGTTGAAAAAAGTGTCGTCCGGATCCTCCATCATGTAATCGTACCGGATCCCCGAGCGGATGAACACCCGCTTGACCCCCGGCAGCGCCCGGATCTTCCGCAGCATCTCCAGATACTCCCGGTGATCGGCCTCCAACGCCGGACAGGGGGTGGGTGCCAGACACTTTTTCCCCTTGCAGAGCCCCAACTCCAGCTGCTTTTTGCAGGAGGGCTTCCGAAAATTGGCGGTAGGCCCGCCCACATCATGGATGTATCCCTTAAACCCCGGTAGCGTGGTCAGGCGCTTCGCCTCCCGCAGTACAGATTCCTCGCTGCGCACGGCGATCTTCCGCCCCTGGTGGAAGGCGATAGAGCAGAAATTGCAGTTGCCGAAGCACCCCCGGTTGTGAGCAACGGAAAATTCTACCTCCGCAAGCCCCGGAACCCCACCTGCCGCGTCGTACATGGGATGCCACCGGCGGGTATAGGGCAACCCATAAACGTGGTCCAGCTCCTCGGTGGTCAGCACCCGCATGGGCGGATTCTGCACCAGCATCTTCTCCCCCTGACGCTGGAGGATCATCCTGCCGTAGACCTCGTCCTGCTGATCCATCTGGATCTTTGTGGCCTTGCAGTAGACTTTTTTATCCGTGCAGACCAGTTTGTAGTCGGGGCACTGCACCCCGCCGAAGGGCGTGTCCGCCGGCGCGCAGAGGTAGCAGGTCCCTCGGATATCGGTGAGGCTCTTCACACCCTCTCCTGCCCCCAGGCGGCGGACGATCTCGATGGTTTGCAGCTCCCCCATGCCATAGGTGAGCAGGTCCGCCCCGGAATCAACCAGAATCGAAGGACGTACGGCGTCGTCCCAGTAGTCGTAGTGAGCGAACCGCCGCAGAGACGCCTCCAGCCCGCCGATGACAATGGGGATCTCCCCGTAGATTTCCCGTATTTTTTGACAGTAGACGATGACCGCCCGGTCCGGCCGTTTTCCCATGACGCCTCCGGCGGTGTATGCGTCCGCGGAGCGCCGGTTTTTGGCCACGGTGTAGTGGGCGACCATGGAATCGATGTTCCCCGAGGTCACGAGGAAGCCATACCGGGGCCGTCCCAGCTTCTCAAAATCCCGATGGCTGTGCCAGTCGGGCTGGGCGATGATTCCCACGGTGAACCCCTGGTCCTCCACCACCCGGGAGATGATGGACACCCCAAAACTGGGATGATCCACATAGCTGTCCCCGGTGACGCAGATGAAGTCCAGCTGTTCGATACCCCGGGCGTCCATATCCGCCCGGCTGACGGGTAAAAAATCGTTCATGAAAATACCTCAATAAAAAGGCGGCTAATCGTCCATATGATTGCGCATCTGGAACTCCGCCCACTGATTCTTGGTGATAAGGACCTCCCGTGGCTTGGAGCCGTCGGGCGGGCCGACGATGCCCCGGTTCTCCAGTTCGTCAACCAGCCGGGCGGCTCGGGCGTAGCCCACCTTCAACCGGCGCTGGAGATAGGACGTGGAACACTGCCCTGCATCCAGGATGCACTGGACGGCGTCCTCGAAGAGCTCGTCTGTGGCGTCGTCCGCATCCGCGGCACCGCCCTTCTTCTTGCCTTCGGAAGCCGCCTGGCGCTCTATCTCATCCATGATGCCGGAGTCGTAGACCACCGGTTCGCCGCCGCTCTTCAAAAATTCCACGACCTGCTCGATCTCACCATCGCTGACGTAACATCCCTGGACCCGGACAGGCTTCGGGAAACCCATAGGGTAATAGAGCATGTCGCCCCGCCCCAACAGTTTCTCCGCTCCCCCGGAGTCAAGGATCGTCCGGGAATCCACCTGGGACGACACCGACAGCGCGATCCGGGAGGGCACGTTGGCCTTGATAAGTCCCGTCACCACGTCCACGGACGGCCGCTGGGTGGCGATAATCAGATGCATTCCCGCCGCCCGGGCCATCTGAGCCAGACGGCAAATGGCGTCCTCCACCTCATTGGGAGCGGCCATCATCAGGTCGGCCAACTCGTCGATGACAATGACCACATGGGGCATGTGCTGGAGGGTGTCGGACCCCTCTGCCAACCGGTTGTAGCCCTTGATGTCCCGGACGGAGTTCTCCGCAAAGGCCGCGTACCGCTTGAGCATCTCGGTAACCGCCCAGTTCAGGGCTCCGGCGGCCTTTTTCGGGTCCGTGACCACCGGGATCAGCAGATGGGGGATGCCGTTGTAGATCCCCATTTCCACAACCTTGGGATCGATCATGATGAACCGCACATCTCTGGGCGCAGATTTATAAAGCATGGAAATGATCATGGAGTTGACGCAGACCGACTTGCCGGAGCCAGTAGTTCCCGCGATGAGCAGATGGGGCATGGAGGCGATGTCGCCGATGGCCACATTGCCTGCGATATCCTTCCCCAGCGCAATGCTCAAAGGACTTTTCGCCGCCCGGAACTCGTCGGAATCGATGATCTCCCGAATGGTGACCGAGTCGGTCTTCCGATTGGGGACCTCGATGCCCACAGCAGGCTTGTTGGGGATTGGCGCCTCGATGCGCACCCCGGCCGTCGCCAGGTTCAGGGCAATGTCGTCGGCCAGTCCGGTGATTTTGGAAATTTTCACCCCAGCCAGGGGCTGCAGCTCATACCTGGTAACAGTGGGCCCCCTACTGTAGGCGATGACCCGAGTCTGTACGCCGAAGCTCTTAAGGGTGTCGACCAGCTTGGCGGCGTTGGCCTTCAGTTCCTCGCTAACATCCACGTTCCCCTCGTTCTTTGGGGGCTTGAGCAGCGACAGCGGCGGGATATGATAAACCTCTTCTTCCACCGGCGTAGGGCTGCCGATGTGAACCTCTTCGGCCTTGGGCTTTTCCGACAGCTGAGAGGCGCTGCGGCCGATCTCCCGAATGGCGCTGTCCAGGCGTTTATCCATGGGTGGTGTGTCTCCCGCCGCCTGTCCGACAGGCGGCGCAGCACCGAAGGCATCGGAGCTCTGCTCCGCTCCATCCAGCACCGAATCGTGGATAGCATCGAAAATGTCCACGTCCACATGCCCGGTATCCGGCTCGTCCGGCTCAAAGGGGAAAGGCTCCTCCGGCCTCTTTTCCCCACCGATGGCGTTGATCGCCGAGGGCGGCAGCGGTGCGCTCCACAGGGAGTCCGGGTTGACCGGTTTCGCCGGCGAAACCGGTTCTGCAGCCGGGACCTGCGCCGGTGTTTCCACCGCCGCATTTTTTTCCAGCACCTCCCCGGTTTCCGGATCCACCCCCAGCTTCCGCGCCTCCTTTTTCCGGCGGCGCAACTCCTTGGGATCCTCCTTGAAATTCTCCAGGGCTTTGTCAAAGTTCTGATTAGGAGAAAAGACCGGGTGCTCCGGCATCGGTGGATCCCCGCCGTCCATGGGGATGTCGATGGCGGTCATCCGGGCGCGCTCCTCTTCCTCCCTGCGCTCCCGCCGGGCGTTGTAGGTCTCACCGATCTGCTTCACCGGCTTGGCGCAGGAGCGGAACAGCCCGATCAGGGTGCTCCCGGAAATCAGCATCAGGAAGACGAACACCAGCAGCACCTGAATAACAGCCGCACCGACCACCCCACCCGTGAAGCGCATCAGCGGCCAGGACAGCACCGCAGCCAGCAGGCCGCCACTTTTCAGTTGCGTCCCGTTGATGTAGAAACTCAGGAGCTTTTTGAAAAATCCATTCCCCTCCGGAAGTCCGAAAAAGAGCTGGGAGATCCCGCACAGCAGCACCAGCAGCGCCAGCGTCTGCCAGACCTTGCCCTCTGCCGATACATTTTCCTTTCCCAAGGTGATGATCACCGCAAGATAGATAATGCACGGCCCTACTCCAAAGCTGACGGGGCCGAAAAGCCCCCGAAGTACGTCGTGGCAGATTTTCCACCCTGACGCCCCCTCAAAAAACGCCAGAACCGTCACCAGAATGCCCAGCGCGAACAGGATGATCGCCCACATTTGATTGCGGCGCTCCCGTTCCCGCTGGGCCAGCTCCGCAGAGGTCCGCCGGGGCGCCGGAGCCGTCTTTTTTCCGGAGCTCCGCCCCTTGGCCGGAGAACTGCTTTTCTTTCTTGACGGCGCGCTTTTTGCTGCTGTGCCTGTTTTCTTTGATGCCATTTTCTCACCTTTGCCTGTCAGATTTCAGCGTCTTATGTAAGGGGCCGCAGCCCCGGAATACTCTTAGTCCTCAAAGGGCGGATAAACCGCCGCGCCCGGCGCAAAGGCCGGGTCCAGATAATCGGCCGGGTCCGTGGAAAGGATCCTCCGAACCGTATATCCGTTTTCTGTCCGCATACACTCGCAGAGCCGCCCTCGAATGGTGTGAAACTCCGTTTCCGCCGGCTCATCCGGCGGAAACACCATCTCCTCGGGAAGGATGGTGTACAGCGTCCCCAGTTCCACGGTCGTTCCCCCCTTCTGCCTTCCCACTATCCTCTTCAATCAGGCGGTACAGGCATTCGATGGCGTCGGATAGCCCGCCCAGGTTGTCGATGAGCCCCTCGGCAACGGCGGTCTCCCCGTCGATGGAGGTTCCCACGTCCATGGCCAGCTCTCCGGTGGTCATCATCAGCTCCCGGAACCGTTCCCCGGTAATCCGGGAATTGTCCGTCACAAACCGGACGATGCGGTCCTGCATCTTCTGAAAATAAGAGAAGCTCTGGGGCACCCCCAGAACCAGCCCGTTCATCCGCACCGGATGGATGGTCATCGTTGCCGACGGCACGATAAAAGACTGCCGCGCCGATACGGCCAGCGGCACTCCGATGGAATGCCCTCCTCCCAGCACCAGGGAAACCGTCGGCGTCCGCATCCCCGCGACCAGCTCCGCAATGGCCAGCCCCGCTTCCACGTCTCCGCCCACGGTGTTCAGGATGACCAGCAGGCCCCGGATCTCCGGGTTCTCCTCAATGGCCACCAGCTGGGGGATCACATGCTCATATTTGGTGGTTTTGTTCTGGGGCGGCAGGATATAGTGCCCCTCCACCTGTCCGATAATAGTCAGGCAGTGGATCAAATGCCGCCCTTCCGTGGTGACGGAGCCGGTGGCCTCAATGGCCTTGGCCTGTTCCGCCGGGGAATCCTCCTGGGATTCCTGTCCGTCGTCGCGCTCGGTCTCGTAATCAGTCACGCCCAATTCCTCCGTTCTGGATGCTTCCAAAAATTCGGAA
Organism: uncultured bacterium; assembly: GCA_905214265.1. GTDB lineage: Bacteria > Bacillota > Clostridia > Oscillospirales > Ruminococcaceae > Merdivicinus. Next base: position 1,471 of record CAJMLQ010000034.1, on the reverse strand, counting down.
TTAGTTTGCGCCGTAACTTTTATTATATACGTTTTCCGAATGCTTGTCAAACAAATTCAATCATTTGTTCGATTTTCTCGCATTTATACCGCCTGTTATCCGCAACCTGTGAATATACAGTGGAACAACGGTGGAAATCCCTGGAATCTTTTTTTCAAAATGTGGAAAACTCTGGGGAAAAGGTGGAAAAGCACCGATTTTTCCGAGAATTTGCTTTTCCACAATTCCAAGTTTACTCAATCGATACAATTTGTATATACACCGGTCATTTTTCTTTATTCGCTGAAGTCTCGGGTCGTCAGCAGCCGGATCGCCCTCTCGATGGAATCCCGGGAATTCCCCCAGTCCCCGCCCGCGTTGCGGTAATCGAACATTCGGCAGAAATGGGAGACGTCGCCGCTGACCTCATCGAATTTTTTGGACGTCAGCGCCAGCGCCGCCTTCTCAAAGGCCGGATACTCCTTTTTCGACAGCTTGTCTGCCCCGGCGCACAAAAGCTTCTCCAGATGGGGCAGGCAAAGCTCCTCCTGCTCCGCAAAGAGCTGACGGAACCCAGCATCCCGGCCGTAAAGTTCCACTACCGTATCCAACATCCGGGAAAGGGCCCACTCGATCTTTTCACAGACGAAACAGGTATCGTTGACCGTTTTCATCCCATCCCGCTTTTTCGCCTTGGCCCGGGCCTTATCCAGAATCGGCTTAAAATTCTGGGCCTTCAGCTCCTTCAGATGGCTTTCCAGCATCAGCGCCAGGGAAAGCCGGTTTTTCTGGTGGAGCATTTGCTCGAAATGCCCGGCGCAGAAGCCTAGGCGGTTGGTCTCGATCCGAACGTCCGGCTCCATCATGGCCGCGCCCATGATATATTCGACGCAGCGCTGTTCCAGAGTGTCGCGCATGGCACAGATTGGACAGCCCTTCCGGGGCTCAAAGACTTCGCTGATAGGGATAGTGTAAATACTGTCGCGCATAATCGCTCCTCCAAAATCGTCGTTTGGAATCATTATACCATAGTTTTCCCCAAAAGGCACGGCTTCCGGAAATTTCCCTTGCAGAATCCCGCCGCATTTGCTATAATGAGCAAAACCCCCGTTTTTGACAAAAAGGAGCATCCCATGAAAATCATCTCCGATGGCCTCGACCTTCTGCTGAAGGTCCCCGGCTTCTCCTTGGCCGACACTCTGGACTGCGGCCAGTGCTTCCGCTGGGAGCCCACGGCGGACGGCGCATTTCACGGCGTCCACCTAGGCCGCCCCCTAACGGTTTCCCAGGAAGGAGATCTTCTCCGCTTCCGCCGCGTTACCCCGGAAGAGCTGCAGATCCTCTGGATTCCCTACTTTGACCTGGATACGGACTACCCGGCCATGAACTGCGCCTTCTGCGCCGACCCCACCCTGCGGGAGGCCTGCCGGTACGCCGGGGGCATCCGCATCCTCCGCCAGGACCCCTGGGAGGCCCTCTGTTCCTTCATCAT
>CAJMLQ010000033.1 GCA_905214265.1 uncultured bacterium | reverse complement strand
CGATCCGACCTTTCCAAAATGCTATTCTCCGCGCGACGCAAAGAGAACCATTTTTATTATACCCGTTTTTTCCCCAATAACAAGGGATAAGCCCGGTAAATTCACAAAAACTTTAAAGACTCCTTCGGTTCCCCCACACACAACTGGAATTTGCCAAATTCATCGGATATCCGGCGATCCAAAAAGTTTTGCAGCATTCTGCGCAAAGCGGTTATACTATTATCGGAAAGCGAGGTGCATTTATGGCGGCAATCATTGAAATGGAGCATATCTGCAAGACCTATCGTTCCGGGGAAAATGCCGTGGAAGCGCTGCGGGACGTGAATCTGACGGTGGAAAGCGGAGATTTCCTCTCCATTGTCGGAAATTCCGGCTCCGGAAAATCCACTCTGATGAACATCCTGGGCTGCCTGGATCTGCCCACCTCCGGCATATACCGCTTGGACGGCGCCGACGTCTTCGACCGGGAGGAGCAGGAGCTGAGCCGCATCCGCAACCGGGAGATCGGGTTTATTTTCCAGGGTTTCCACTTGATTCCCACCCTGACTGCTTTTGAAAACGTGGAACTCCCCTTAGTTTACCGGGGGATCCCTCGGGGAGAACGGCGGAAGCTCTGCGCCGAGGCTCTCTGCCGGATGGGCCTGGAGAAACGAGCCTGCCACCGCCCGGCCCAGCTCTCTGGCGGGCAGCAGCAGCGGGTGGCCATTGCCCGAGCCATCGCCGCCTGCCCGCCGCTGATCTTGGCCGACGAGCCCACGGGCAATCTGGACTCCGTCACCGGCCGTGAGGTCATGGACACCCTCCTCTCCCTGAACCGGGAGGGAAAAACCATCATCTTGATCACCCACGACTCCAGCATTGCCGCCATGGCCCGACGGCGGGTGCTTATCCGGGACGGACAGGCCTCCATCCTTGCCTGAAACTGCCGTTTCCGCCCCAAAATCCCGGAAAATCCTCCGGAATGGAAGGGGCTGCACCGCAGGAAGGCCGCCGGGATAAAATGCATTGAAGCCGCATGAAGCGCCGCCGGAATGGCCATACTAAATCTGCGGGGGAAACGCACCCCCGGAAAGGAGTGCTTAGCCGTGTCAATCAAACGCGGGGAAATTTATTATGCTGATCTCAGTCCGGTCGTCGGTTCGGAGCAGGGCGGTATCAGGCCCGTCCTCATCGTTCAAAATGACGTCGGCAATAAATACAGTCCGACCGTCATCGCGGCCGCCATCACCAGCCAGCGGGAAAAAGCAAAGCTCCCCACTCACATCGAATTGAACGCCCAGAGCTGCGGCCTGTCCAAAAACTCCGTCGTGCTCCTGGAACAGGTGCGGACTCTTGACAAACGCCGCCTTAAGGAAAAAATGGGCGAGCTGCCGGAAGGAGCCATGCATTCAGTGGATTCCGCCCTGTCCATCAGCTTCGGACTCGGACCGCGCCCCAGCCGCCATCCGGAGACCCACGGGACTACATAGACAGCGCGTGGGTCCGAACATTGCCGGAAAAGGGCGGACTTCCCTTTCCCAGCAAAAAGCCGCGCCGGAAGAGCAGCAATCACTCTCCCGGCGCGGCTGTCTGCAAATAGCCGGAAAACCTTATTGAATATCGACCCCGCCAAGAACGCAGGTGCAGTCAAATGTCACCGTAGGTGCGGCGGAATCCGACGGAAGGCTGTCCGCCCAGAGCTGCACGCCGCCCAGAATCGGAACATTCTTGCAGACGATCCGCACATTCCGGGGCGCGAACACCGTCACCTGTCCCAGGATGGCATTGCAGAAGATCGTAATGTCGTGGGTCACCGCAGCCTCCGACAAATCCACCCGAAGACGTCCAAAGGACGCGCTGCAGGTGCCGCCTATCAGATTTCGGGAGCTGTTTTTCACGTTGGTGCCCGAAAAGAAAGAGGAGTAGGACGGCATATCCACTCCGTCCATGCGCCACGAAATGTTCCCACCCTTCCAGGAGGAGTGTCCCGGCGCTGGCTTCCGGTTTCCGGTAACCGCCCGGACGATGAAGTAGACACCCAGGATCACCAGCACCACGGCCAGGATTAAGGTGAAGTTCAGGTTCTCAATCCATTCCTGCTCCCAGGCCAGCAGCAGCAGGCCGACGACCATCACAATGGTATTTCCCAGATGCACACCGGTCTCCACCATGCTAATAATGGCGGGGATCATCAGGAAAAGCGTCCACCAGCCGTCAAAAAAGAACGGCGGGTCGTATCCGAGGATGCGGGCAATCACATATCCGCCGCCAAAAATCAGAAACACGATCCCGATCAGCAGCGGTCCAAAATTTTTCTTCATATGCAGCCATCCTTTCGGTCTATCGTATAAGAAAAAAGCCTGCCATCCCAGCGGACGCAGGCTTTTGAGCGGTGCAGCACTTACTCCGCTTTGGGAGCGCCGACAGGGCAGACGCCCGCGCAGGAGCCGCACTCGATGCACTGAGACGCATCGATCTCATATTTGCCATCACCGGCGGAAATGCAGGAAACGGGGCACTCCGCTTCGCAGGCGCCGCAGCTGATGCACTCATCACTAATTACATATGCCATGGGGATACACCTCCTTTGATTTCTTGTACCTATTGTAACATATTCCGGCCAAAAATCAAGTATCTGCAAAAAAATTTTACGTGTCTGTCCGCCATCAGTCCTCTGGAAGCTCCTGAGACTCGTTCTCCTGGCGGCCAGAACGGGCGGATTCTCCGCGCAGCGGCTTTACATCTCGTCGATGATACTCTCCGGGTGCGGCGCCGTCCTTTCCGTCCAGCGCTACCTTCAACGCGCCGGTGAGGAGATTCACGTCCACTACCACGCCTCTTCCATCCGGGGTTTGGACCGCCGCTCCCACTCTGGGCGTAATCCGCAGCAGAGACTCGTAGGCGTCCTGCTCGTACTTCAGGCAGCACATCAGCCGTCCGCAGGCGCCGGAAATTTTCGTCGGATTCAGGGAAAGCCCCTGCTCCTTGGCCATTTTGATGGACACCGGCTGGAAATCCCCCAAAAAGCTGGCGCAGCAGAAGGGCCGGCCGCAGATGCCCAAGCCCCCCAGCATTTTCGCTTCGTCCCGGACGCCGATCTGCCGCAGCTCAATGCGGGTGCGGAAGACCCCCGCCAAGTCCTTGACCAGTTCGCGGAAGTCGATGCGCCCGTCGGCGGTAAAGTAAAAGAGCACCTTGTTGTTGTCAAAGGTGTATTCCACATCCACCAGATTCATCTGCAGCTTGTGCCTTGCGATTTTCTCCAGACAGACCTGGAAGGCTTCCTTTTCCTTCCGGGCGTTCTCCTCCAGCTGGGCCAGATCCTTTTCGTTGGCCCGGCGAATAATGGGCTTGAGAGGCGCAACGATGCGGCTGTCCTCGATCTCCCGGTTGGCGATGACCACACTGCCGCACTCCACGCCCCGGGCCGTCTCCACGATCACCTTTTCCCCGATGGTCAAGCGCTCATCGCCGGGGGAAAAGTAGTAGGTTTTTCCTGTATTTTTAAAGCGTACGCCGATAATTTCCGTCATAGAATTTAATACCTTTCCGGCCGCCGTGGGCGGCCTCAACCTGCCGATAAAAGGGATTCTTATCGGCGGTGAATGATACGATCGTGCGATTTTTGGGAATCCCGATGTTTCGCCGGAGGCGAATAGGTTGGCTGGGCTTGGAGAGAACTCCTTAGCAGGATCCTCCCGCGTTCCGCCAGCGCGGCTTGAATCATATTTCTTTGAGCTGCGCGCCGAACAGCGCCGCTGTCAGGGCACAGCTGGCATTGTAAAACAGTCGCCTGCGGACGCCATCGATGAGATCGTGCATCTCCGCAGCCCGCAGCGGGCTGATCCGCCCTGCGGCGGCGGAAAGCTCCGGATCCGGCTCCCCCGCAAAGGGATGTACCGCCACCCGGCCCAAAATGCTGTCAAGATCGCTTAAAAGCTGGAGAAATCCCGCCTTATCCCCCTCAAAGGGAGCCAGGGCGGCGACTACGTCGAATTCCTTCCCCTCCGCCAGCGCCTGTACCAAGGAAAGGGCCTGCCCATACCGACGGCGGACCGGTTCCTCCTCCAGATACGCCCGGCTCCGGCCCAGATTCCCGCCTCCGTAGACTGCGGCGCGGTGAAGCTCCGCCGGGTCAGTCCCGGGGAATTGCTCTGCCAGCCATTTTTCCGCCGCGACCAAGGAAACCTCCAGGATTTCCAGACAGACGCACCGGGAAGCAATCGTTTCCGGCAACAGATCTCGATTGTTGGCGGTCAGCAGGAACACCGCGTAGGACGGCGGCTCCTCCAGAACCTTCAAAAGAGCGTTGGCAGCCGCCGGATTCATCTGCTCCGCGTTTTCGATGAGGACCACCCGCCGTTCCGCTTCGTTGGGCCGGATGAAGATCTCCTCCCGGAGGGCGCGGATCTGGTCGACTACCAGGAAGCTCTTGTCCGCAGGCTTCTGCACCACGGTAAAATCCGGATGCGCCCCACGCTCAAACTTCAGGCAGTGGACGCAGCAGCCGCAGGGTTTTTCCCTGCCGGTGCAGAGCAGCGCCTGGGCAAAGACCCGCGCCAGCGATCGCTTTCCCGTCCCCGCAGGGCCGTACAATAAATAAGCATGGCTCAAACGCCGTCCGCCGGATGCGGCTTTCAGCGTCTGAACCACTGTTTGATTGGACTGAAAATCGGAAAAGCGCATCAGAGTTTCTCAAACCGCTGGACGTCTGTTACGATGATGGTCGCGCCGCCCACTGTCACTTCCACTGGGAAAGGCGTGTATGAACCGAGGCCGTATCCCGCAGAGGAAGAAACCATTTGCTTGCGCTTCTTGGAGTGATCTGCAATGATGCTGATAATGCGATCGACGTTTTCATCGTCCGTACAGATCAGGAACGTGGTGTTCCCCGCCATCAGAAAACCGCCGGTAGAGGCCAGCTTCGTTGCGAAGAAGCCGTTTTGGGTCAGGGCACCGGAGACGGAGGAACTGTCGTCGCTGCTGACAATTGCGTAAATCAATTTCATGTAAGATACCTCCTTGAAAGATTGCAGGCAGTACGGCGGGATTCCCCGTCCGTTCCTTTTATCGTTTATCTGTTTTCATTTTACCACTTTTACCGAAAAAATACCACTGTTTTGCAGAAGATTTTTTTCCATCCGCCCAATTCTCTCCCCAGCCGCCACCACCGGAATGGCTGGCGGACAGGTCACCCGGCTTTCCGCGGCGATGCGCCCCTCGCATTCTGCGATCAGGACCCGTTCCCATGGGGCAAACGCGGCCTCCCGGAGGGACATCACCGGTTGGGGAGAGGGGCATTCGTCCCAACAGGGAATCGCCGTCCGAGCCGGTGTTTCCGAAAACGCGCCCTCCAGCCGGAGAAAGTCCTCTTCCGGCGTCTGGGGAGAGACCATCAGCACAATTTTTCCTCCGCCGGAGAATTCCGGTTCGATTCCGACTGTCCGGAATCGCCCGGCCAGCTCCTCATGAGAGTACCCCATGGCCTGGCAGTCCAAGGTGATCTTAAACGGATCGCTCTTGCCGGGGAGCAGTGCCGCACCCCGCTCTTTCAAGGTTTTTTCCGCCGCCCGGACCCGCTCCTCCAGCCTTGCGAACTCCCTCCGCGCTGGTCCTGCCAGATACGAATTGCAGAGATCCAGCGAAGCCAGAATCAAATAGGACGGGCTGGTGGAGCCGAAAAGCGCCATGTCCTCCTTCAGTTCCTCCTTCTCCCCCGGAAGATTGCTGTGCAGATATCCCCCGCCGGTCAGCACCGGCAGGGTCTTATGGGCGCTGTCGCAGCAGAGATCCGCTCCCAGCGTCATAGGGTGCCGGTCCCGGGAAAGGAACCGCAGATGGGCCCCATGCGCGTTGTCCACCAGCAAAATTCCGCCCCGGCGATGCACTGCCTCCGCGATTTCCGCGACGCCGGCTTCCTGCCCATAATAGTCCGGACTGGTCAGATAAACCGACCGGATGGACGGGTCCGCGTCCATGGCAGCGGCAATTTCTCCCGCTGTAGCCTGCCTGGCCATCCCCACCGAAGCGTCGTACGCCGGGTAGAGCCACACCGGCTGCCAATCCAGCAGGATGCAGGCGTTTATCAGCGCGATATGGGCGTTCCGAACGGCCAGCAGCCGCCCGCCACGCCGTTTTGCAGCCGCAACCATAGCCAGGATCGACAGGGTAGAGCCCCCAGCGGAATAGCAGGTGTGCCGGACGCCGTAGAGCTCCGCCGCGATCTCCTCGGATCGCCCGATGATCCCGTCGGCCTCATATAAGGCGTCTGCCCCCCGGACTTCGGTGATGTCCAGAGAAAAGGGCAGTTCCTTCCAAAGGCCGTCCGGCTGGGCCGGACGGCCTTTGTGGCCCGGCATGTGCAGCCGGGCGCCCCCCCTCCGCCGGTATTCCTTCAGGAAATCGCAGATCGGCGTCTCAATGGCACAGGTTTCTTGCGGCATCAGCGGCTACCTCCTCCAGGCGCGGCAAGGCATAATCAAAAAACGTCTCAAAGGCCGGGCAGAAATCGTTGAGTCCCAGGACGCCCCCAGCGGCCTCCCGATCCCGGCGGCACCCACCCCGACAGAGGGGATAATACCGGCAGCTCCGGCATTTCTCCAGGACCTCCCGGGCCGCCTCCAGGAACCGCCTAGCTGTCTTGCTCTCCATCATCTCCCGGATGCCATCCGTGCGGATATTTCCCAGTTTCCATTGGTCCAGCGCGTAAAAGTCACAGGGATACACCGACCCATCCGCCTCCACTACGTTTTGGACGACACACCGTCCACTCATCCCGCAGCTTTCCGGCGGATTCCCCAGAAGCATCCCCACCAGATTCTCAAAATAGCGGATGTACACAAACCGCCCCGCCTTCACATCTCGGTACCAGCAGTCAAACAGCCGCTTCAGAAAGTGCCCGTAGTCCTCCGGCGTCAGGGAATAGGAGCAGCCGCCCCGCCTATGCTCCAAGGGGTCCAGGCAGGGGATAAACTGGAGCCAGTCAAAACCGCAGCGCCGGAAGAAACCATAGAGGCTGTCCGCCTTTTTTGCGGAATCCCGGGTAATCACCGTCAGAATGTTGAACTCTACGCCCCGGGCCTTCAGCAGCTGGGCCGTTTTCAGCACCCGTGCATAGGTTCCCTTCCCGGCGGGGTCCAGACGGTTGCGGTCGTGGAGTTCCTTGGTCCCGTCCAGTGACAGCCCCACAAGGAACCGGTTTTCCGCCAGAAAATCCGCCCATTCCGCGTCCAGCAGCAGTCCATTTGTCTGGATGGCATTGGAGATGGCCAGCCCCCGGGTGTTGTACCGCTTCTGAAGCTCCACGGCCTTCCGGAAGAAGTCCAGCCCCGCCAGAGTGGGTTCTCCTCCCTGGAAGCCGAAAGCACAGCTGCCCTCCGCTTCCTCCAGCGCCTTCCGGATCAGCAGCTCCAGTGTCTCTCCGGACATCGTTCCATACGATTGCACCGCCCGGTTTTCCCCCACATCGTGGTAAAAACAATACCGGCAGCGCAGATTGCAGCTGCCGGAAACGGGCTTGACCAAAAAATGCAAAGGCGGCATCCTGTTTTCTCCTTCCGCTATTTGAACATTTTAAACTTGATCAGCAGCACCAGCGCCACCAGCGCCAAGACCCCGGAAACCAGGGTTGGAAACCACCAGACCGGCACCTGCAGCCCCTCCACGTTCATGCCGTAGTAGCTGAAGACCATGGTGGGGATGGTCATCAGGACCGTCACCGACGTCAGCACCTTCATCACGATATTCAGGTTGTTGGAGATGATGGATGCGTAGGCGTCCATGGTACTGGTCAGGATGTTGGTATAGATTTCCGCCATCTCCATAGCCTGGCGGATCTCAATGAGGACATCCTGCATCAGGTCCTCGTCTTCTTCGTAAAGAGTCACCAGGTTGCCGCGGGAGATCCGCTTGAGGGTGGCTTCATTGGACCGCAGGGAGGTGGAGATGTAAACCAGGGACTTCTGCAACCCCATCAGCTGGATCAGCGCCTCGTTTTTCATGGATCCATGCATCTGGCTCTCCATGCTGCTGGAGATCCGCTCGATCATCCGCAGATGAACCAGAAACCGCTGGGCGATCCGGAACAAAATGGTCAGCAGGAACCGGGTGCGCATCCGGGTCTGGACGCCGCGGACCGTTCCGGCCGCCAGGCTGTCCAGCAGGGCGCTCTGTTTGGTGCTGATGGTGACAAAATACTCCGGCGTAATGATGATACCCAACGGAATGGTGGTAAAAACCACCGAGGAATCCGCCGCTGCTTCTTCGTCGTCCTTCTCCACCTGATAGGGTACGTCAACGACGACAAAGGTCTGATCCTCTTCCTTTTCCGTACGGGAAGTCTCTTCTTCGTCCAAAGAGGCGTTGAGAAAACCGGGATCCAGGTGCATTTCGTCCCGCAGGTAGGCCAGTTCCTCGCCGGTGGGACGGACCGCCATGGCCCAGCACCCCGGCTCCTCCTTGGCCAGCTGCACCATCCGGTTTTCAATGGTCTTGTAAAAATTCAGCATATCCAGCACTTCCACTCCGGCAGAATTTCGAAAAAACGGCCGCGAGACGTCCCGCGGCCGGCATCACTCATGCATCCAGGCGGCTGTCCGGGGTCTCTTCTCCCAGCAGTTCCTCCCGATGCTTTTCCAAATCGATGGGGAGCTCCCCGATCACGCCCTCGGTGCTGTCCGACTTGAAAAGCACCTTGACCGTCTGGAGCATCAGCTTCAGATCCACCCAGATACTGTATTGTTCGATGTAGATCAGGTCCAAGATCAGCTTGTCCCGGGGCGTAGTGTTGTATTTCCCAAGGATCTGCGCCAAACCGGTAAGTCCGGCCTTGACCTTCAGGCGGTACCGGAACTCCGGCAGCACTTCCACGTACTTCTCCGTGATCTCCGCCTGCTCCGGACGAGGCCCTACCACGCTCATCTCGCCCTTCAGGATGTTGATGAACTGGGGCAGCTCGTCGATGCGCAGCTTCCGAAGGACCCTGCCGACCCGGGTGATGCGGTCATCGTCCTGAGAGGCCAGGCGCTTCTTGTTTTTGTCAGCGTCGACGATCATGGTACGAAATTTCAGCACCTGGAAGATCGCACCGTCCTTGGTGACCCGGGGCTGCCGGAAAAAGACCGGCCCGCCGTCTTCCAGCTTGATGCACAACGCCTCGATGAGCATGATGGGGCTGGCGACTACCAGGGCCACCAGGGAAACCAGAATATCGCAGGCCCTCTTGAGAACGCTCTGCTCAAAGGTGAGCCCCGTAACCCGGGAGGACAGAACCGTGACATCATCCACCAGCACATGATGGGAGTGCTTGACGATGATGTCGGCCAGCTCCGGTGTAAAGCAGACATTTTTATTGTGCTTGTAGCAGTATTCCAGAATCCGTGCCTTATCCGCTTCCTTCAGCGCGTACATGAAGATGGTCTGATGGTCGCGGATGATCTGCTTAATGTTCTCGTCGGTGATGGAGCAGAGCGTGCGGATGTCGTACTGCTTCTTATACTTGTTGATCTTGGAAACGAAACTGACCAGGCCGTCCTTGTCGCCGTAGATCACGGCCACGCTTTCCGGGGGGTTAATCTGGAAGTAGAGGTAGTTCCCCAGGTAGGCCGCCAGGTTGATCACGATGATCTGCAGGAGCACCACGCCCAGGAAGGTGAAAAAGTCCTCCATCAGCGTCGCGCGTTTCTCATAGTTGTACAGCATGATGGAGATCTGAAAATACGTGATCACATCGGTGATCACCGTGGCGATCAGCACGGAATAGACGATCTCCCGGCTCTTCTTGCTGCCGATGGCAAACCCGCCGTAGATCTTGATAAAACAGATCCCGGCGATGGCAAAGGTAGACATAGAAATGGCCGCCGTACGGGAAGCCCTCCAAAGCTCCCGCTCCGTAAGCCCAAAAAGCCCGAAAAAAATCGCGAACAAGACTACAAAAAACAAACCCTTAAAAGCCAGAAGGAACGTCCTCTGCAGTTTCTTAACAAACTGTTTGACCATAATCCGGGTACCCCTTCCTTATCGAATCCCAAAGATCCCGGAGGAAAATCCGGCAAAATCTTTAAAGAACGCAAGATAAAAACTGACGTCGAAATCTGTCAGTTCGTTTATTATACCATACACGGATAAAAAATTCCAGTACCCGGGATTATTTTTCCAGCTGTCCGCCCTCTTCTTCCGAATTTTCCTCAATCTCCACCGGTTCCGGGGCTGCCTCCGGATCTTCCGATGCCTCTTCCAAGAGCACATCCGCCTTTTCCTCTGCCAGGGACGGCTCCTCATCCAAAGGGATGGACTCCTCCACGGAAAGCAGGCCGTCCGCCTCTAACGATTTGATGAAGCTCACCGGCATTTCCCGGACATCGGCGTGGGCAGCGGGCGTCTGAAGCGGGTCAAAGACGCTGCGAGGCCTCTGCTGCATCTCCAGCGCCTTACTGTGGGCTTCTTCCCGCTGAGCGGCGATCTCCTCCTCCGTCTGGCCGGAAAGCAACGCCAGCGCTTGGGCGAAATCAGCGCAATTGCGCTCCGCGTCAAATTTTTCCTTCCAGCACAGGAAGGCCCGCTCGCCCTTCTGGGCGATCTGTTCCTTGGGGATGCGGCAGAATACCTCAATGGCACGGCTCAGCTGTTCGGTCGTAGCGTTGGCCGGAAAGAGCATCCCGTTTTCGTTGTCAACCACGTCGGAGACCCCGTCCACATTGATTGCCGCCACGAAAATGTGGCTGGCCATGGCTTCCATCATCGCCGTGGGAACGCTTTCCGAAACGCTAACGCTGAGGAAGAGATCAATATAGTTTTCTCGGTAGTATCGGTAGATTTCCTCCCGGGACATTTTCCCAAAGAACTTGTACCGCACACCGTTTTTGTCCCCCAGCTTCTTTTCGGCGTAATCCAGAATCTCCTGCCGCTTGGAGCCGGTCCCGATGTGGACCCACTCGACGCAGCCCGTGCGGATACCGCTCAGCGCATCGATCAGGAAAGGCAGCCGCTTGTCCGCCTCCATGGGGCAGCAGGTGACCACGCGCAGATAAAAATCCGGCAGTGGTTCCAGCGGCTCTCGCTCCTGGCCGGGAACCCCCAGCCGGGCCACCCGGAATTTTTCCGGGTCCGTCTCCTCCCCGGCAAAATTCGCAAGATACAGCTGTCGCGAGTGCTCGCTGGCAAAATAAACGGCGTCAACGGACTGGTTGATGATCTCGTTGAGGGTCTCCCGACGATTCCCGCTGCGGGGATTGAACATATTGGCGTTGTGGCAGCGCGCTACCACCCGGATGTCATCGGAATAATTCTTCAGACAGCAGAGCCCGTACAGATAAGCGTTGAGATTGGCGGAATACACCAGCAGCGGCTCCTCCCGCTGGAAGAATTCCAACCCGCGGATGTAGTCGTAGAGCAGCCGGCTTTTGACCAGCATGTCCAGGGTGTGCCTGCGGAAAGCCGGGGTAAATTTCCCCTGCTTCTTGGCCAGCCGCCGCTCCTCCAGATAGCCGCGGCTGAACAAACAGCGCACCCGGGTCCAAAACCGCCGCAGGCCGCTCACTGTCTCCGCCGGACGGGAAAACACGACCCCCTTGGGCAGCGCCCGGGTCATCAGCCGGTCGGTGTCCGTGGTGATCACGTGGACCCGATACAGTTCTTTCAAATATTCAATTTCGTTTTCGAGGAACCCCTCCTGTGTGCCGCAGGGATAATGCTCCGTCACCAGCAGAAGATTTTGTTTCATAACGGCAGTCCCGCCCTTCTTAAAGCCATCTATCGGCGCCGTAACAGCGCGTAAAATTCCGCATATTTTCTTTATCATAACACATTTTCCACTGTTTTAAAAGACCCGGAAAAAGAATTCTTCCACCTCCGGAAGGTCCGGCTCACAGATGCGTTGAATTCTCAACTTCGAGTTGAGCGCGCCTGTCCGGACGCGTTATTGCGCTTCTCGGCCGTTTCCCGCATAATAACGTCAGCAGCCGGCGCCGGGCCGCTCAAAATCAGACGGAAGGATAGCCAATTTGAGAAACATCATCGGAGCGAATATCCGAAAACTGCGGGAACGCCGCAAGGTAACGCAAAGCCGGCCCGCCCAGGTGTTGGACATCTCTTTCCAGGCGGTTTTCCAAATGGGAATCAGGAACAACGCTATCTGCAATCTTCCCTTGAGGGCCCAACAATGCATGATCGCCATTGATTGGAATGGACAGGAAGCTGAAAACTTCCTGTCCGTTTCGTATCATTGCCTTTTTTCCTGCCGGCCCTCTTCATTTGGCAGAATCACGCATTTTCCATTATGCGCCGAGTATAAAATGCACTCTTTTATACCCTTGGGGAATAACTGTACCAGCGCCCGTCGGTACAGCTCCAGCTGGAGCCCATACCGGCGGCGAAGTTCCTCCGGGGATGCCGCATCGGTCTTGAAATCCAGAATGACCCCCGCGCCGTCCTCCTCCAGCACGCAGTCGGCGATGCCCTGGATCAGGATTTCCCCCTCCCCCTCGTATCCCGCCTCGGCGGCCGGGATGGTGCTGAAAAACCGGTATTCCCGCAGGACCCGGTCCGCTCGGAGGATGCGGTCCATCAGCGATGACCGAAAAAATGCGGCAAACTTTGCCCGGGAAATGGCCGCGGCCTCCGCCCCGGTCAGAAATCCCCGATCCACCAGCCGCTGGAGCTCCCTGTCCGGGTCCTCCCGCCCGGCGCGGTAGTCAGCAAACTGCAGCGCACGATGAAAGATGCTCCCTTTCTGAGCCGCGGTGAACCCCGCCGCCTGGGTGAAGGCCGGGGACGGCAGTTCCAATTTCTCCGCTGCTTCCTCCCGCCGGACCAGATCTGTCACTGCCAGCTTGGCTGGGATTTTTGTCCGGCCCTCATCCCGATACTTCCAGCAGGCGGTATCCCGCAGCTTTTGCACCAGGGCAGGGTCAGGCTGCGGTTCTTCCTCCTCCAAAAGGACCGCCTCGCCGGACAGCGCTTCCGTCCACCCCGGCTCCAGCGGGAACCTCTCTTCCCGGACTGTCAAATCCAGGCCGAATCGGTTTCGGATTTCTCCAAAGTCCGGATGGCGGAGCAGGGCCGCCAGGAGCCAGTCCGACCAGCTCCGCATCTGCCCAGAGGCATAGGGGCTCAGCGGCTCCCCGTCCTCCAACAAACCGGCAAGCTTTGTCAACTTTCCGCCAAGGTTCTGCTCGGTGATATTGAGGATCAGCGTCTCCCTAGCCCGGGTCATGGCAACGTACAGGAGCCTCTGCTCTTCCGCCACTGTGTCCGCCTGCTCCCGAAGGCGGACCGCCGCAGCCGGGACTGTTTCATACCGCTGGGCGGTCTCCCGGCGGATGACCCGCAGCCCATAGCCGATCCCAGCGTTGTAGCAGGTGTCCCCGGTCGTATCCCGGAGATTGAACTGCTTGGAGCAGTTGGCCAGGATCACAATGGGATATTCCAGCCCCTTGGACCGGTGGGCCGTGAGGATACGGACCGAATTGGCCTCCTCCGTCAGGGGATTGGCCACCTCGAAATCCTTTTTCTCTTCCATGAGCCGCCGGATGTAGGCGACGAAGCCGGAGAGCTCGCTGTTCCCCTGCTTTTCGTAATCGCCGGCATAGTTTAGCAGCAGCTTCAGGTTGGCCTCCCGCTCTCCCGAGACGGAAAGGCCGGAAATGACCTCCACGAAATCCGTGGCGTCGTAAATGTACTGGATCAAGGCGCGGACCCGCTTCACGGCGGCCTTCTCCCGCAGGGAGGAGAGCAGTTCCAGCAGTGCGGCAGCCTCCCCGTCCCCCTCCCGGGCGTCTGCACTGAGGGCGTTATAGAGCGGCTCGTCAGGATGGCGCAGCCGCAGGGCGGCCAGAGCGTCACAGGTATAATTTCCCATGGGCGACAGCAGCAACGCCGCCATGGGAATGTCCCGCAGGGGATTGTCCAGCACCTCCAGAAGGCTCAGCATCACCGAGACCTCCCGGGAGGTAAAATATCCCTCCGACGACCCCACCGAGGCGCCGACTCCTTCCTCCCGAAGAGCCTCGTAATAGATGCTGTCCGTGCCTCGGGCGCTGCGGAGCAGAATGGCGAAATCCCCGCCGCGGCAGGGGCGGATCCGCCCGTTTTCCGTCACCGGGTATCCCTCCCGGAGCATGGAGGCCACGGTCCGGGCCGTCCGCTTGGCTTCAGCTGTCACCCGGGAATCTTCGGTTCCGCTCTCCTTCAGGTCGATGAGCTGGACTCGCAGACAGGCACCCTCCCGCTCCGGATAGGCTGCCCCAGGGTAGACCGCCTCACCGGGCCCGTAGGAAACGCCGCCCGCCTCCCGGCTCATCACCTGGGAAAAGACGCAGTTCACCGCGTCCAGAACGCCCTCCCGGCTGCGAAAATTTCGGGAAAGCCGCAAAAGCGCCGGGAACTCCCCGGATTCGGAAAAAGCCTCCTGCTTTTCGGCAAAGACCGCCGGATCCGCGCTGCGGAAACGGTAGATGCTCTGTTTCATGTCCCCCACCATGAAAAGATTCTCCCCATTTCGGGAAATAGAGCGGAAGATCAAGTCCTGTAGCCGGTTGGTGTCCTGGTACTCGTCCAGGAGGATCTCCTCAAACTGGCCGGACAATTCCCGGGCAAAGTCCGTAGGAGTCCCGTCCTCCTCCGTAGTCAGCCGGAGGGTCAGATAGGCGAAATCGGAGAAATCCGCCGCGCCGCGCTCCGCCTTGGCCGCGGCGAACTCCTCCCCAAACTCCCGCACCAGCCGGAACAGCCCCCGGACCACCGGCAGCAGGAGGTTCAAGTCCTCCCAAAAACCCGCGCTGCCGCAGGGGATGCAGTCCCTTGCCTCTGTCAAAGCGGACTTGCAGAGCTCCCGCATCCCCAAGATCCGCTCCTTAAAGGCCGGATCGGCATGTTTAGGCGCGCGGCCCACCTTGCCAAAAAAGGCCGTGTCAAGAAAGGCGGTCAGCCCGTCCCAGTTTCCAGCCTCCGCCAGCCGCTGCCCGGCCAGAA
Organism: uncultured bacterium; assembly: GCA_905214265.1. GTDB lineage: Bacteria > Bacillota > Clostridia > Oscillospirales > Ruminococcaceae > Merdivicinus. The sequence continues at coordinate 9,901 of CAJMLQ010000033.1, read as the reverse complement.
GCAGCTCCCGGTCAGCGCCGATGGCCGCGCCGTATCCCTTTTGAAAGCCCTCGTCCCATTCCAGCAGCTCCTGGATGCGCCGGGAGGTCTCCGCGCCGCTGCGCAAGGCCCGAGCCGCCCGGGCCAGCAATTCTTTCCCCCAGAGGGTATCCTGAGGCGAAAGAGCCGTCTCATATCGGGCCTGCTGCTCCTCCAGCCACCGGTCCGGATAGGGAAGAGAACGGGTTCGCCGGTAGAGATCCAGCACTTCCTGGACCAGGCGGTCACTGCCGCTTTCACCAAAGTACTCCGCCGCCGCCAGAAAATCCCCGTCCGGTTCGGCAAATTGCCGTTCCAGCACCGCGTCCATGGCCCCGGCCCGCATGGCGGCCAGTTCCGGCTCGTCTGCAATCCGCAGGGTAGGAGGGACCCCCAGCCGTTCGAAGTTCTCCCGGACCATGGCGGCGAAAAAGGCGTCCATGGTGCAGATCCGGGCCTTGGAAAGGAGCAGGAGCTGCCGCTCCAGAAAGGCGTTTTCCGGCTCCGCCGCGATCTTTTCCCGCAGGCGGAGGGCGATACGGTTCCGCATCTCCGCCGCCGCAGCGTTGGTAAAGGTCACCACCAGAAACCGGTCCGCCGGGACAGGATTTTGGCTGTCGGTGAGGCGGCGGATGACCCGCTCCACCAGAACAGCGGTCTTGCCGCTGCCTGCCGCAGCCGCCACCAGGATCCCGCCGCCCCGGGTGGAAATGGCAGCCTCCTGCTCCGGCGTCCATCGCCGGCCCGGCTTTGGTCCTCGGGGAAGAAGACGGACTTTTCCGCAGAAACCGGCGGATCGGCATTCCCGCTCAACAATCCGATAGCGTTTCATTCCGTTTCTCCTTCCTCCTTTTCACAGGCCGCGGCGATGTCCTCCAGAGTCGTCTTCCGGATGCTCCGGAACCCGTCCCGGGCCTCATGGCCGCAGACCGCCCGGTAATCACAGTAGCTGCAGGGCTGGTACACACCGTCGGCATAGGGGTCCGGCGCAATCTCCCCTCGGAAAAGGCGGTCCGTCATGGAGCGGATCAGCCCCTCCGTATAGGTTTCCAGGTTCTCGAAGTCCTTCCGAGAGGCCAGATACTTGCCCTTCATGCCGCTTTTTCCCAGCGAGACCGGCAAAAACCGCCCGGAAAGGTCCGGTTCCATGGCGCAGAGCACCGTCCGGTCATCCAGAAGCAGGCCGTTCATCGAGAAGCTCTCCTCCACGGCCTTCTGCTGCTGGTCCTCTCCGGCATCTCGGGGGAGCGCGGGCTTCACCGTGCCCGCCGGCATATAGAGGATGCCCGCCGGAGTGACGTCCCGGTACTCCTCCCGTCCGTTTTTCCAAAGGGCAAAGAGGTAAAGCAGCATCTGGAGATTCAGGCCCTCTGCCATGGCATCCAGCTTGAACTCCTTGCCCCCGGATTTGTAATCCACGATCCGGGCGTAGCAGGTCTCTCCGTCCCGGAACAAGTCGACCCGGTCAATTTTCCCGACTACCGTTACGGTGGTCTCCTCATCTACCCGTATGGTCAGCGGCGGAATCTTCCCGCCCTCGCCTACCGGCTCCTCCAGCCCGGCCACTACGAATCGGGTCTGGGCAAATTCCGCCCGCAGCGCCTGAAAGATCCGAAAGGCCGCGCCGCCCATCCGGCGGTAGTAGTAGAGAAACTGACGGCTTTTTTCCGCCGCGCCGCCCATAGCCTGCTCCAGATATTCCAGCAGCAGCCGGTCTAGAAGCTCCCGCAGCTCCCGGTCGGACAGAATCCGAAAGTCTCCGTACTCCCCGGAGAGGACCCGCTCCAGCAGAAAATGGATCACCGTTCCCCGGGAAAGAGGATTCAGCTCTGCCCGGGTCCGGGCGCGAAGGTGAAGGCCGTATCGACAAAAATACTGAAACCGGCAGGTGTAAAAATTCTCGATCTGGGTCGGCGACACCCGCAGCGCCCCACCGAAGAGCTTCCTAGCCAAGGCCGGATCCTTTAGACGGAAGCGCCCCCGCTCCATGGTCTCGTCCAGCCGCTTCAGACGGTCTCCCCAGCCTCTCTCCAACAGGAATTCCCGAACAGAAACGGAAAAAACGCTTTTGCCAGTGCAGGCGCGAACATACTGCAGAAAGGCGGTGCGCTCGCTGCGGCAGAAAAATTCCAGCGGAAAGTCCCCGGGCATCTTCACAGGAGTATTCGGAAAGATCTCCCGAAAGGATGCCGCCAACGCCGAAGGATAGCGGGACTTTCCGGCGATGTCCCCCAGGGAGTACACGATGGTCAGCCGCTCCGACGGACAGGACAGCGCCTGCCAGGCCACAAACCGCTCCTCCAGAATCCGCTCCTCCTGATTGCCTGTCAGTTCCAGTCCCAGCGCTGCCAGTTCCTCCCGTTCCCGATCGGTGAAAATCCCCTCCGACGCCGGCAGCAGCGGGAATTCCCGCTCGTTAGCGCCAAGAAGCAGCACCGCCTTCTTCCCGGTCACCCGGACCCGCTCAGCACTGCCTACCTGGACGCTGTCCAAGGTCTGGGGGATCCGCCCTAAGCTGCAACCCCCGGCACAGACGGAAAACAGGTCTCGAAACTCCCGAGCCGTCAGCGTCTGCCCGGAGAGCATAATTTCCATGGTATCCAGCAGCTCCATGACCGCCTCCCAGGTGCGCTCCAGGTCGTCGGCTTCCTTCTGCGCGCCCTGCTTTTGCCGGGAAAGGACCCATCCGGACATCCGCTCCGGCAAGTCCAACCGCTCCAGCAGGCGGTAGGCCGCCCGGGGCCAGGAGCCCTCCTCCGCATCCTGCCGGAATCCGGTCAAAAGGGTGCAGCAAAGTTCACGAACCTTTTCGGCCCGGGCCAGCTCCTCCTGTTCCCGCTCCGTCATCTTCCGATCCGTGTATCCAGCAGGATTCTGACAAAACGGCGTAAAAAATCCGTCGCGATCCATGTTCCAAACGTAGGTGTAGCTCTCAAAGGCCTCCAGCTCCTCCAAACTCAGCTCCACCATCCCGCATTTGAGAAAGCCCAGCAACTCCGTCCGGTCAAATCCAACCGCCAACACCCCGGCAGCATGCTGAAGAAAACGGACCAGCGGCATGGAGTCAATGCTCTCCACACGGTCCATATAATACGGCACCCCATACCGGTCAAAAGCCGCCTCCAGCAGGGGCGCATATCGGGCCATATCCCGAACCAGCACCGCCATCTCTTCAAAGGCGTATCCCTCCTCCTTGGCCATACGCAGAAGCTCCGCCGCAGCGAAGGAGGCCTCATCGAATTCGTTGAGCATCGCACAGCAGCGGACGCCGGTGTTTTCCCCCGGAAAGGGCCGTGGGTTATTTTTCAGCGCCTGCTCTGAAAACCAGCTCAGGGCCCGATCGGAATAGCCCCGGGACTCCGTGAGTCGCACCGGGGAAACAGCCCGCACTCCCACCCGGTGGGCCAGTGCGCGGAGACGCCTGGCGGTGGTCTCCGTGGTGGAAAACCGGCTGTCGCCCTCCTCCAGGGACAGGGCTGCCGTCACCTCCGCATTTTGCTCCAGCATCTGGCCGATAAGCCGCTCCTGGGCAGCGGTAAAGCTCTTGAATCCGTCCAGCCAGACTGCCTTCCCCGCAAACCAGCGGTTTTCCCGGATCAGTCGGGCTGCCCGTTCCAGATCGTCCTCGCCGTCAGTATACCGCTCCCCCAGCAGGACTTCATATGTACCGCGGATAATGGAAAGGTCCGCCAACTTGTCCCGGAGAAAGCCCTCCGCCTTTTGAGCCGCCTGCTCCAGATCCTGGAGAGAGAGGGCGGCATGCTTCAGCTCCGCCATAGCACGGACCATCTCGCCGGGGAAATCCGGCCGCCGGGTCAGGGAACCGTAGAGCTTCAGATCCGGGCGGCATTCCTGAAGGGCCAGCTTCATGGCCAGCAGCCGGGCGGTATCCGTGGCCGCGTCTCCTGCCAGCCCGCCGTATTCCCGAAAGATCTCCTCCGCCAGACGCTGGAAGCTCAGCACCTGAACACGATCCGCCTTCCGAATGCCCAAAGCGGCGAAGTATTCCCGCTCCGTCTCGTAGGAGAACTGCTCCGGCACCAAAAGGATCAAAGTTCCCGGAACCGTCTTCTCCCGCCCCGCCAGGGAGAGTAGCTCCTCCCGCACACAGGTGGATTTTCCCGTCTTCGCCCCGCCCAATATGAACCGCAGCATGGCAATCCCGCCTTTCCGTCAACCCGCCCACCAAGAGCGGAACCACATCCCAATTTTTTCCGCCAGCTCCACCAGGAAAAAACGGACCTCATACCGGGGCTCCGATTCCAGCAGAGCGCGCTCTTCCTCCGAAAACCGCTCCATCTCCTCTGGCAGCTTTTCCGCCGCGGAGACGCAAAGGGGCGGGTAAAGGACGCACCACCAGTTGTGGCCCTCCCCTGCGCCGATGACCACCCGCAGAGCATCATACCACCCCGCCGGCATGGTAAACCCGTTGTAGACCCGGGTGTCAAAGAACATGCGGACCACTTCCGCCCGGACCGGGGCGTCTGATCCCTCTGCCCGCAGAGCCGCCCGGGCGGCTTCTTCCACCGCGCCGAGGTTTTTCAGCGCGGCCTCCCGGGCGTCCGCCTGGTTTTCTGCACAGTTAAAGAGCGCACCAGTATCCGTGAGGATTCGATCCCGAACCGCCAGCTTCAGGGCCTGGTCCTCCACCCGATCAGAGTTAGCCAGGATGTGCAGCCGCAAAACCTCCTGCTGGATTTGGGCGCACTCCTGATGAAAGACCGAAAAGCTGTCCAAAAAAACCGCCAGCAGAAATGCCAGCGTCACCGTTAAAATCACTGTGCGGGCCGCTCGGTCCTCCCGGCGGGGCAGCCTTCTCGCAGCATCCATAAAAACCGTCCTTCCTTTTGCTGTCTTGCACCAAAAGTATGGACGGCTTTTCCCTTTTTATTCCAGACGGAGGATTTCCACACCCTTAGAAACCGGCTGTGTTAAAAAGGCCTGCCGGCCTTTCCCCCGGAGTCTCTCAGCGCAGGCCTCCGCTGCGGCTTTTTCCGCAAAAACGCCGAAGACCGCCGATCCGCTTCCTGTCATTTGAGCTGCCAGCGCACCGTTCTCCCGCAGAGCCCGCGCTGCATCGGCCACGTCCGGATTCTGCTCCGACTGTTCCAGAACGTTTTCCATGTACCGTTCCAGTTCCCGGAGCCGCCCGGCGGCCATGACCTCCAGCAGCCGCGGATTGTCGGGGCGACACAGACCGTTGGCCGCGTCGAACCGGCGGAACGCCTCCGCCGTGGAGATCCCAGCGGGGGGCTTTACGATGACAAGGAAGCCCTCCCGCATCTGGGGCATCGGCTCCACCCGCTCACCGATTCCCCGGACCCTAGCCGTTCCCCCTATCAGGCAGTAGGGCACGTCCGCGCCTACGGAAAGACCGGTTTTCTGAAGCTGGGCCATGGAAAGGCCCGCCCCATATAGCTCGTTCAGCCCCGCCAGTACCGCCGCGGCGTCGGCGCTGCCGCCGGCCATCCCCGCCTGGCTGGGGATCCGCTTTTTCAAACGGATGGACACACCGTCGGGCAGCCCGGTATCCCGAAAAAAGGCGGCGGCGGCCTTCCAAGCCAGATTGGAGGGTCCGTCCGGCACTCCGGCCGCATCGGAAAAAACAGTGATCTCCGGGGCTTTCTCCATCTCTGCTTCATCGTACAGGTTCACTGTCTGCATGACCATATCCATCAAATGGTATCCGTCCGCTCGCTTTCCCAAAATGTCCAGAGAAAAATTGAGCTTTGCCGCCGCCCGCAGCACAATCCGCTTCACCGCGTATCCTCCGTTCCCGCGTCCAGGACCCATTCCCGGACTTCATAAAGGCTGTCCAGCACCGGGACGCCCAGCCGCTCCAGCGCCTTCCGGGACTGGTGTCCCGCGGCGGTAAGGATGCAGCGGCACCCCAGTGCCCTGGCCGTTTCCCAATCGTGGTCGGTATCCCCGATCAGGACCGTCTGTCCCGGATCGGCGCCGCATTCCGAAAGCCACCGGCGGCCCAGCTCGATTTTCCCGCCGCCATAGCCGTTGTCCAGAGCCAGCACCCGGTCAAAGCGGCCGACCAGCCCCAGATGCTCCAGCTGACGGGTCAAACAGCCGGTCTCCGCAGCGGAAAGGATGTTCTGGGAGAGCCCGGCTTGGCAGAACGCCTCCAGCGCCTCCTCTGCGCCCTCCGCCAGCGGACAGCGGAGGCTTTCCTCCGGATATTCCGCCAGATACTCCGCCGCCAGCTCCTCGTAACTCTCCCGGGCAAAGTCAAAGCCCGCCGCCCGGTAATACTCCCGGATGGGGAACCGAAACAATTCCCGATAGCGGGATAGATTCGGAATTACCGGCATCCCCCTCCGCCGAAGCATCCGGTTCATCAGGGCGCAGTTTAAGTTCACGTCGTTCAAAAGGGTCCCGTTCCAGTCCCAGATCACATGGGTCAGCATGCCGTCCTCCGTCCTTACAGCTTCAAGAGCCTGCTGCGCTTGACCTGGATGGCGTGGATCGGACACATCTCGTGGCAGCAGTAGCATTGGATACACTTGGTCCGGTCGATGCAGGCTTTTTTCTCCACAATGGCAATGGTGTGAGCCGGACAGCTCTCCGCGCACTTGCCGCAGCCGACGCACTTGTCCCGCAAAACCTTAGGCCGGGGCGTCAGGTACCGCCGGATGATGGGCTGACAGATCCCCCGCAGGGGCCTCGGGATGCTGGAGATAAAATCCACCGTCTTGGTCCGTGGCATCCGGAAATCCGGGAAAGTCCGCAGTGCGTCGCCGCAAAGCGGAACCTCGTCTGCCGACGCCGGGCAGAGCCCCCTCTCCCGGGCGCAATCCACCAGAGGGATGTCCTCCGGCTTCCGGCCGATCACTTTGGTCAGCACCAGGTCCAGCTCATAGGCGCTGGTCCCGCAGAGGGTCATCCCCGTCTCCCGTAGCTCCCCGGAGGAGGGGCCGTCCCCCTCCATGGAAACCACCGCGTCCACAAAGGTAATGCCCGGCTTTACCGTCTCACAGAGATCCAGCAGCATTCCGCAGAAATCCCGCTCCTCCGGATAGCGCCAATGGAACTCCGGCTTGGTCAGCCCCGGTATGCAGCCGAAAAGGTTTTTCACCCCGCCGGACAACCCGGTCATGCAGTGGCTTTTCAGCTTGCAGACGGATATGACAAAGTCCGCCTCCGCAATGGGGACGATCAGGTCAAACCCTTTGCAGACCCGCCCTTCCGGCTGGGGGACGTGGACGTTTCCGGTGTCCAGATTCAGGGAAACACCCGTCCTACGGGCTGTCTCTTCCATGCCGGACGCCCGGTAGATGCCCTCCAGGGCCTGGCGGGTATAGGGCCCGCCGGGACTGTCGGCAATCGTAATTTTCGCCCTGCTGATCCCCTGGATATGGCGGATCACCGCCTCCACCAGGGCGGGATGGGTGGTGGTCCCGTCCTCTGGGCGGCGTTTCATGAGGAGGTTCGGCTTGATGGTGATTTTCCCCTCCCGGGGGACGAGGGCGTCCAGCCCCAGCAGAAAAAAATGGCGGTCCACCGCCGCCTGGACGGTCTCCAAATCGTAGGAGGGTGTGTGCTGCACGGAAATCATTTGCCCTTCTCCTTCAGTTCCTGCAAAAATTCCTCGATCCGGTGCACCGCCTCGGTGATGTGCTTCACCGAATACGAATACGATACCCGAACAAAGCCCTCCCCGCTGGCGCCGAAAGCGTCGCCGGGAACCACGGCAACCCGCTTGCTGTACAGCAGCTGTTCGCAGAAATCCTCCGACGTCAGGCCGGTGGACTGGATGCAGGGAAAGATATAAAACGCCCCCTCCGGCTCAAAGGTCGGCAGGCCGATGCGGTTGAAGGCGTCGACGATGTACCGCCGCCGGCTGTTATACTCTTCCCGCATCTGGCAGATGTTTTCCTCGCAGTGATCCAGGGCCTCAATAGCGGCGTACTGGGAGGTAGTGGGGGCGCACATGATGGCGTATTGGTGGATCTTGGTCATCTGCTTGATGGCCGCGGCAGGTCCGGCGGCATAACCCAGACGCCAACCGGTCATGGCAAAGGTTTTGGAAAAGCCGTTGATGACGATGGTCCGCTCCTTCATCCCCGGAAGCCCGGCAATGGAGACGTGCTCACCGTTGTAGGTCAGTTCTGCGTAGATCTCGTCGGAGAGGACGATGAGGTCGTGGCGGCGGACGACTTCTGCAATGGCCTCCAGATGCTCCCGCCGCATGACGCCGCCGGTGGGATTGTTGGGGTACGGAAGGATGAGCAGCTTGGTTTTGGGGGTAATGGCCGCCTCCAGCTTATCCGGTGTCAGGCGGAAGTGATCCTCCGCACAGGTGGGCAGCGCCACCGGAATCCCGTCGGTGAGCCGGACGATGGGATCGTAGCAGACAAAACACGGCTCGGGGATCAGTACCTCATCGCCGGGGTTCAGAAAGGCCCGGATGGCCAGATCGATGGCCTCGGAGCCGCCGACGGTGACGATCACCTCTTTTTTCGGATCGTAGCCCAGGGAAAATTTCCGCTCCAAATACCGGCAGATGGCCTGGCGCAGTTCCAGCAGCCCTGCGTTGGCGGAGTAGCCGGTTTTTCCGACCTGGAGGTTTTCTATGCCAGCCCGGCGGACGGAATAGGGGGTCTTGAAATCTGGCTCGCCCACGCCCAAGGAGATGACCCCCTCCATCTCGTTGGCAATGTCAAAAAAACGCCGGATGCCGGAGGGCTTCAGCGCCACAGCCCGGCTGGAGAGCTTGTTTTCGATATCCATCACAGCGACACGTTCCCCCTGTCATCCTCGGGGAGCCCGCAGATAATCACACCTCGGTCCTTGTAGCGGGACAGCACAAAATGGGTGGCGGTGGAAACCACGCCGTCCAAGGGTGCCAGTCGGTGGGAAACAAACAGCGCCACATCCTTAAAGGTCTTGCCTACCACCTGGACGTGAAGGTCATATCCGCCGCTCATGAGATAGACGCTGTCGACCTCGTGGTACCCGCTGATCTTTTGGGCGATCTCCTCAAATCCAAAGTCTTTTTTGGGCGTTACCCGGATCTCGATCACCGCCTCAACGTACTGGGTGTCGATTTTTTCGTAATCCAGCAGCGGCTTGTAGCCCCGGATAACTCCCTGCGCCTCGTAATCGGCGATTTTCCGGCGCACCTCTTCCTCCGTCGTCCCAAGCATTACGGCCAGATCCCGCGCATCCGTGCGCGCGTCCGCGTTGAGCAGTTCCAACAGTCTATCCATCATAAACAGTCACTCCTTCTTTCCGTTTCCGGCAAAATCAAACGTATCGTGCCTAAACCATATTTTTTATTATACCAAAAAAAACGCATCCGGGCAAGGGGAAGAAAGCCGCCATTGAAAGAATCTCCATCTGCCGATTCTCCTTGTAAAAACCGGCATTTTCTTTATAATAGCGCAGGGGGAATGAAAACGTTTGCTGTTAAACAGGCAAAATGGCACATTAAGCTGCTAAAAAAGCCGCCCTATGCCCCTGAACAGGTTTTTTCCTCCGGATACCAGCGAGCTGTATTCCAGAGGCTCAACTACAATGGCCGTCAGCCGCGACTGGGGAACAGCCTCTTTCCCTTCCACGTCAACAACCGACTGAAACTGGTCCCCCGCACCTTATGTGAGCGCTCCAACCTTCGATCACCCATCCCGTTTTATTTTATAAAAAATTAGGATCGTGCAACTTTTGTGACTCGTGTGTGACCATCGCGTATTATAATAACAATCGGTTCCGACATCCGGCAGGAGGAAGTTCCTGCCAGACGCGTAACAGGTTGCAGGCTTTCCCCAAAATCCTGCGGCGAACCACCTTCAAAATGCAAGAACGCCCCTGGATGTAATTGAACTGCACCCCATTTGTTAGACAGTATGATATACTATCTAATGAATGGGGT
>CAJMLQ010000032.1 GCA_905214265.1 uncultured bacterium | reverse complement strand
GCTCGTCGGCGATGATGAGCTGGGGCTGGCAGGCCAGCGCCATGGCGATGACCACCCGCTGCCGCATACCGCCGGATAACTCATGGGGGTACATTTTGTAGACACCCTCTGCATTGGCGATGCCGACGGTTTTCAGCATCTCAATGCTTCGGGACGTGATTTCTTTTTTGGAGAGTTTGGACGTATGGTACTTAATGGCCTCGTCCAGCTGTTTGCCGATAGTGAACACCGGATTCAGGGTAGTCATCGGTTCCTGAAAAATCATAGAAATATCGCCGCCGCGCAGCTTTTCCATCATTTTCAGCGGAACTTTGGTCAAATCCAACGTCCGGTTTTTGGAGAGCTGGTTGTAACGGATTTGGCCCCCGGCGATCTGCCCCTGGGGCTCCTGCAAAATCCGCATGATGGACAAACTGGTCACCGATTTTCCACAGCCGGATTCCCCGACGACGCCCACGACCTTCCCTCGGGGAATGTCGAAGGACACGCCGTCGATGGCCTTCACCGTACCGGTATCCGTGTAGAAAAAGGTGTGAAGATCGTCGATCTCCAACAGATTGGCCGGGTCGCGCATCTGGGTCAGATAGGCGGATTCCGGAATACGCTGCTTTTTACGCTTAGCCAGCGCTTTATACATCTTGCTGTTATATTTCTTGATATCCCGCAGCTTTTTTCTGCGGGCTTTTTTTGCATCCTCCACCAATCTCACCTACCTTTTCATTTTGGGATCGAAGGCGTCCCGCAGACCGTCGCCGACAAAGTTAAACGCCAAAACCGTCAGCAGGATGCAGATTCCGGGCGGCAGCCAGATATTCATGAAGCTGCGCATCACAACGCTGTCATTGACCGAGCTGACCATATTGCCCCAGGAAGCGTAGGGCTGTCCCACGCCGATCCCCAAAAAGCTCATGGTCGACTCCATCAAAATGACACCGCCCAGATCCATGGTCGCCATGACGATAATGATCGGCATGACGTTGGGGATCAGGTGCTTGAAAATCTTCCGGGAGGTCCGGATGCCGGTGGCCTCCGCCGCCTGCATATACTCCATCTCCCGCAAGGACAGAATGTTGCCGCGGATCATCCGTGCAACGCCCGCCCAGTAAATCACACCCATGACAAACATCGTGTAGTAAATCTTATACTCCGGGGATATTTTCAGTGAGATCAACAAAGAGGAAAGGATCAGCATCAAAGGGATAAACGGAATGGAAACAAAGATCTCCACCAACCGCATGATCACCATGTCCACCTTGCCGCCATAGTAGCCTGCTACACCACCAAGCGTCACACCGACCAGCATCTCTACCGCCACAACGACGAATCCTACCAGCAGTGAGATTCGCCCGCCGTACATCAGCCGGGTAAACATGTCCTGACCCATCTCGTTGGTACCGAGCCAATGGGCGGAAGAAGGCAGCGCTTTGGTGTTCAGAACCGCATCGACGATCCGCGCAGAATCGGTCATACGGATTTCCTCTCCCGTGGTCTTATCCAAGTAGAATATCTCCGTTTCCGAATACGGGGAAAACAGCGGCCCGACAAAACAGAACAGTGCCATCAGTACCAAAATGATCAGACCGACCACCGCCAAACGGTTGCGGAAAAACCGCTTCATCACCATCTGGCCGGGCGTAAGGAAAACGCGCTTTTCGTCCAGCTCGTCCAACTCGATCGCCGCATTGGGAGCAGCGGCGTCTTCGGCTGTCAAAACTGCTCTTTCTTCATCTATTACCGTGTGTTTTTCACTCATAGTGACAGCCTCCTTCCTAACTCAATCTGACGCGGGGGTCAACCACAGCGTACAAGATATCAGAAATCAGGTATCCCAAAACCGTCAGCACTGCCAGAAACATATTGAACCCCATCAGATACGGAACGTCCGCCATACTGGACGCACGCAGGGCGATATTGCCCAGTCCCTCCAGCGCAAAAATCCCCTCCGTGACCGCAGCGCCGCTGAACAGGCTCGGCAGCGATGCGCCCAGCAGGGTTACAATCGGGATCAACGTGTTCCGAAAGGCATGGGAATACACCACTGTATGCTCTGGCACGCCCTTTGCCCGGGCGGTCCGCACATAGTCCGAGCTCAGCGCTTCCAGCATGTTGGTCCGGGTATACCGCAGCATGCCGCCGCAGCCGGTGATGACAAAACAGGTGATCGGCAGCACCAGATGCTTGGCATAATCCACGAATTTTGCAAATGTAAAGCCGTCATAAGTCACACGGGCTGTGAGCATACCGGAAACCGGCAGCCAGTTTAACCCGTAGAAACCAAATATTCGCTTCAGGATCGCAGCGAAAAAGAAAATCGGCAGCGAAATTCCGATGAAAACACAAGTTGTAATGATGTAGTCGGTCTTACTGTACTGCTTCCGCGCAGCCAGCACCCCCAGCGGAATCGCAACCAGCAGCTCCAGCACCAGCGCGATTGCCGCAACCGAAAACGTGACCGGCGCATACTCTGCGATGATCTCCGAAACCGGCCGCTTAAACATCAGCGAGGTTCCCAGATTCCCGCGGACCGCATTCCACAGCCAATCTAGATATCCGGCCCAAATGGGCTTGTCCAATCCATAAATAGCGCGGAGATTCGCTTTCATCTCCTCCGTCACCTTCTGCGAATTGGCGGTAGACAAGGCTACATAGTCCGACGGCATACAGCGTACCAGCGTGTAAAGCATGACCGAAACGCCGAACAGCACAATCAAGCTGATCAGAACGCGCCGGATGATATATTGTCTCAAAATGCCACCTGCTTTCCAACCGGGCGCTCACCCGGCATAATTTTCGTTAACACTTTACAGCATTACTATATAAAACGCATGCCCGTGCGTATTTTCCTAAAATGGCAGTTCACGCACGGGCAAACGAATGATTGCTATTTTAAAAATTGCCATCCCGCCTGTTCCCACAGGCGGGATAGCAGTTGCCTCATAAAACAGCCCGTTTGGAGCCGCTTAGTTCATCTTCACGGTCCACAGCACGTCACTATAATCCCAGAAAGCAGAGGTGTCTTCCGGAATACTGCTCATATCGACGTTCTGCTCGTTATAGGCAATGATGTTCTTGCGCTGATAAAGCGGAAGCTCAATGGCAAGATCCATTGCTTTGTCCAGCATCTTGGAAACCAGTTCTTTACGGGCATCCAGATCAATGGTGACAATGATCTCGTCCAGCATTTTATCCAGCTCCGCATCGGCAATGTGATAACGGTTCTGGCCGCCGGTGGATTTAAACTGAGTGGACTTGTCGCAGCTGTTGACAGCGCCCCAAGCCATGACCCACATGTCAGCGGTGCCGTCGTTCATCGCGCCCTGGAGAACGTTGAAGTCCACGTCCTGAATCTGGAGCTCTGCGCCCATGGCGGCCATATCGTTGGCGGCCTGAGTCAGCATGGCGTAGCCGGGATGGTTGCCCACGCCGCTGCCGCCGATGTACACGTTAACAACCAGCTTGTTGCCGCTCTTGTCAACAAGATTGCCGCTGGCGTCTTTGCTGTAGCCCGCAGCTTCAAAGTATTCCAGCGCTTTTTCCGGGCTGTATTCATAGTAAAGAGCCGCGTCCTGGGGATACTCGGAAAGGACGGTGGTCATCGGGCGTTCGATCACCTGGGCGATCTCCGTGCCGTAGTAGCCTTCCACAGAAGGACGGCGGTTCATCAGGCTGAACATGCCTTTCCGGACATTCTGCGAAAGGTTGTTGCAGTTAATGCCCATATAGCCGTAACCAGCGTTGTCGGTCAGGTCAAAGGTGATGCCCTGAGACTCCAATTCCTCCACGTTTTCCTTGCTGCCGGAGGGATTGGCGATATCAATCTCGCCGCTGGCCAGAGCGGAAATGGTGTCCGCTTCCGGAACGTACTGCCACTTCACGGTCCCGATATTCGGAACGCCTTCAAAATAGTTGACGTTAGCGGTGCAGGTGGCGATATTATCCGAGAAGCCGCCCCAAACATAGGGTCCGCTGCCCAGAGGCACCATGTTGGAGATGATGCTGGCAACATCGCCCTTGACCAGTTCGCCGTAATAGTGCTCCGGCGCAAGGCTTGCGTTGATGGCGCGGTCGCCGTAGATGTTGACGCTGTTGTATTTGACGGTGGCGGTGTAATCGTCAACACGGGTAATGCCAGTGATCTCCGCAACGTCGATGCCGTCTTCCAGGTTGCCGGCGATGTATTCCTGCTCCAGCTTGTTCTGCCACCAGCTTGCCGGATCGTAGCCGTCCGCATAGTTGGTGTACTCGACTTTGGCAAGCAGATCCAGCATCGCGTCGGGATCCGTCGCGTCAATCTTGGCCAGTTCGTCGCCAAAGCCTTCATCCGTGATGTAATCGGACCAGGTATAGTCCTTGGCAACCTGGCCGTTGGGATCGCCGTCCCACCAGCCCTCAAGGTCCGTTTCCTTCAGGTAGGTGAGGAAGTCCTCCTCAGAAATGGTGTCGGGGGAATATTTCTCAGCGACTTCCGCAGCGATGTTCTCGATAGTGGAGGTGTAATTGGGATCGTCGTAATAATATTCCTTAATGCCCTCAATGTCCTCGGTGATCAGCGCAGCCGGTCCGGTATAAGAGGGGTCGGACAGCACATACAGCGAGTAGATGTAATCGTCAATGGTGATGGGTTCGCCGTCGGAGAAAACCATGCCCTCTTTCACCTTAACGGTGTAGATGACGGAGCCGTCTGCCTGTTCTTCATAGGAAATGCTGCCGGCCCAATCGGTCATTTCATTATTGGCGTTAATCCGCTGGGGAGCGGTGAAGATCTGCTCGATGACCTGCTGGTCATAGGCGCTTTCCGCCATGAAAGGATTCCATTTCTCCTCAAAGTTCGCGGGAACGCCCACTACCAAGGTCTTATCCTTCTGGGCAGGTTCCTTTACCTCTTCGCCCTGAGAGGCCGGGCTGCTGCTATTGTTGCCGGACGGCGTACTGGAACCATTTCCGCCGCAGGCGGTCAGGCCAACTGTCATAGACGCAGCAAGCAGGACTGCTAATATGCGCTTCATAAATAACTCCTCCTTTATTTGCCTCCGTGAACCATTTTTGCAATTATTGATCCGCGGGGAACCACAGCACATGTCTGTAGCCACAATAAGTGTCGTAAATATTATATATTCTATATGAATAAAAGTCAAGTACAGAATTGCAAAACCCGTGAATTGTACGTGCAATTTTTTAATGCATTCGTCAAAAAATGCGCTATTTTCTGTAAGTAAGCGCAAAATTATCCGAAATTTTGGATTTATTTCTTACAAATATTCCAAATTTCCCTGCAGGAATTTTTCTTTGCCCTGTTATATTCTTTTGCGGCATTTTTTGGCTGATTTCTGAATTCAAAGCCTTATTCTTTTACAAAAATGCAGGAATTAAAATAAAATATTTCATTTTAAATTTTCAGGAAATTTTGCATCTGCATAAAAAACCGCTTTATCATGCTGTAAGCCCACACAAAATATGCAATTTTCTGTTTTCAATATAAAAACAGATTTTAAGGGATTGTTTCTGCTTTTTCAAAAAATTCTGCCTTTTTTAAGTTTTCCTTTTAAAAAAGCACTGCTTTTGTCCAGTTTTTTATTATACAGAAAGATTCACCCCTGCGGAAGCATTTATTTGTATTTCTATCGCGTACATTTGATTTTGCCTTTTTGGGATTTAAAGTCATAAACGCTTTCTACAAATTTATGCCAAGTGACAAAACTTGTATTTTTATAAAAGAGCGCTCTTCAAAAATGCAAGGAACGCCCTATTCTTTCCTTAAAAAGTTCACCTCATTAATTAAGGAAAGCAATTTGACAAATCCTTTTAAGGATTTGCTCATTTTTGCAATGTTTTCTGCCTGAATATGCTATGGTATCGTAAAAACGATTGTGGTATGATGAAGATAAAACCGATGTCGACGGTGTTTGCGCAAATTCATAATAAATTCGGGGAGGAATTATACATGAAAATCGGTGCTCAGCTTTTTACCGTCCGAGACTACGCCAAAAATTTGGAAGACTTTGCAGAAACCTTGAAAAAAGTTGCAGATATCGGCTACACCACGGTGCAGGTATCCGGCACCTGCGCTTTCGAGGCCGAATGGCTCAAAGAGCAGCTTTCCAAAAACGGCCTCACCTGCGCCATCACCCACACCAATCAGATGCGCGTGGCAGAAGAGACCGAAGCCGTTATTGAGGAACACAAGATTTTCGGCTGCGATTACATCGGCATAGGCTCCATCCCGTGGGAACTTCATAATAATCCCGCCGGGCTGGCCGCTTTTGTCGAAATGTACGCTGAAGCTGCGAAAAAAATCCACGCCGCGGGATTAAAGCTCATGTACCACAACCATGGCTTTGAATTCACCAAGGCCAACGGTGTCACTTTCCTGGAGCGCCTCGCCAATGCCTTCCCGGCGGATGAGCTGGGCTTTACCCTTGACAGCTACTGGGTCCAGTACGGCGGCGGCGATCCGGCCGCGTGGGTGGAAAAACTCTCCGGCCGCGTGGACTGCGTCCATGTCAAGGATATGAAATTCGCTGGCGACAAGCAGGCTATGGCTTATATCGGGGAAGGCAACATCAACTTTGACCGTTACCTGGCCGCCTGCGAGGCAGCCGGCACCAAATACGTTCTGGTCGAACAGGACGACTGCCAGGGCCGTGATCCCTTCTGGTGCCTGAAAAAGAGCTACGAATATCTGACCGCAAAGGGTCTTGACTGAGAAAGAGAGGATGCAAATTATGGATAAAGTAAGGCTTGGCATCATCGGCGTCGGCAACATGGGCACCGGCCATATCAGCAACATCGAGCTCCACAAGCGCTGCCCGGAGATCACCGTCACTGCCGTGGCGGACCTCAAGCCCGAGCGGCTCGATTGGGTGAAGGATAACATCGGCACCCAGGTCGCGCTTTTTGATAATGCGGAAAAAATGATGGACTCCGGCCTCATCGACGCCGTCCTCATCGCCGTCCCCCACTACTTCCACCCCGTCTATGCCATCGAGGCCTTCAAACGCGGCCTCCATGTCATGTGTGAAAAGCCCGCCGGTGTCTACACCAAACAGGTCCGGGAGATGAATGCCGCCGCCGACAAGGCAAACGTCGTCTTCGGGATGATGTTCAACCAGCGCACCGACCACATCTACCGCAAGATGCGGGAGATCGTATCCAGCGGTGAAATGGGCGCCATCAAACGTACCAACTGGCTCATCACCAACTGGTACCGGCCCCAGGCCTATTACGATTCCGGTGCCTGGCGCGCCACCTGGTCCGGTGAAGGCGGCGGCGTTCTCCTGAACCAGTGCCCCCACAATCTGGATCTCTGGCAATGGATCTGCGGGATGCCCGTTCTGGTGGACGCCCACCTCCATTACGGCAAATGGCATGACATCGAGGTGGAGGACGACGTGACCACCTATGTGGAATACGCCAACGGGGCCACTGGCTGCTTCATCACCACCACCGGCGACGCCCCCGGCACCAACCGTTTTGAGATCGACCTGGACGGCGGCAAGCTGGTCAGCGAAAATGGCAAGCTCTACATGTGGAAAAACAAGGTCTTTGAACGGGAGTTCTCCGCTACCAACACCATTCCCTTCGGCTGCCCGGAAAATGTCTTCTCAGAGGTGGAGACCGACGGCAAATCCGAACAGCATAGCGGGGTTCTCAACGCCTTTGCCGGAAGGATCCTCCACGGCACGCCGCTGATCGCCGACGGCCGCGAGGGCATCAACGGCCTGACCATCTCCAATGCCATGCATCTCTCTTCCTGGCTGGGCAAGCCCGTGACCCTTCCCTTTGACGAGGACCTGTTCTACGACGAACTGATGAAGCGGGTCAAGACCTCCCGCCGCAAGGAAAACATCAGCGAGGTTACGGCAGATACCTCCAACACCTACAACGCAAAATAAGCGTCTTCTCGCGCCGGCAGACAAAAGGTCTGCCGGCGCTTTTTTGGTTCCGAACGCAAAATCTTCGACCTTCCCGCACCGATTTCCCGCGCTTTTCATAGGATAAGGTATTCTCAGACTCATGCACGCGCACGATCAGCTGCACAAACGGAGGGTCAGTCATGCATATGGAAAAAATTTATCTGGTCGCCGGAGGGGACAGCCGCTATGTCCATCTGGCGGGCATGCTCACCGAACGGGGAAAGGTCTATGCGGTCGGATTTGACAACCCTTCGGACTTTTCCGAACGGGTCGAGTACCTCGCTTCGCTCAGCGAGCTGAAGGAGCAGCCCGACTATCTGGTTCTTCCTATGCCGGTTACCAAAAATGGCGTCACGCTGTTCACCCCACTCTGCCGGGACAACATTCTGCTGTCCCACGTGCTGGATCTCTGCCACCGACAGACCCTGGTATTCGGCGGGAAGGTGGACGAAAAGACCCTGCTCGCCTGTGAAAAGCGGGGCCTTACCATTGCCGATTACCTGGAACGGGAGGAATTCGCCGTTCTGAACGCGATCCCCACCGCAGAGGGCGCGGTGCAGATCGCTCTGGAGGAGCTCCCTGTCACCCTCAGCGGACAGCGGGTCCTTATCACCGGCTACGGACGGGTCGCCAAACTCTGCCACCGGGCTTTTTCAGCCCTAGGCTGCCAGGTGACCGTAGCGGCCAGAAGCTACCGAGATCTAGCCTGGGCGGAGGCCTACGGCGCTCATGTCATCTCCCTTTCCTTTCTGGAGCGGGTCCTTCCCAAATACCGCTTGGTCATCAACACCGTCCCCGACCGTCTTTTCGATGAGGAACAATTGATGCTCCTGGACCCCGACGCCCTCATCATCGATCTGGCCTCCGCACCGGGAGGAGTGGACTTCGGCGCTGCCGAAGAGTTGGGCATCCGAGCGATCCTGGCGCTTTCCCTGCCGGGGAAAACGGCCCCCATCACCGCCGCGTCCGTCATCGCCGGGACCTTAGACAACATCATCGCCGAAAGGGGGAACGAATATGCCTGAAATCAAACTGGGCTTTGCCCTCTGCGGATCCTTCTGCACCTTTGAACCTGTTTTGGAGGCCATGGAGGAGTGCCGCCGATTGGGCTACGACATCCTGCCCATTCTGTCCCCTGCGGCCAACAGCACAGATACCCGATTCGGAAAAGCGGCGGATTTCATTGCCCGCATTGAGACCATCTGCGGCAAGTCCGTCATCCGGGATCTACCCGGTGCGGAGCCCATCGGCCCAAAAAAGATGACCGACATCCTCCTGGTGGCCCCTTGCACCGGCAACACCATCGCCAAGCTGGCCAACTCCATCACCGACAACGCCGTGACGCTGGCTGTCAAGAGCCATCTCCGCAACAGGAACCCCGTGGTAGTCGCCGTTTCCACCAATGATGCCCTCAGCGGCAGCGCCAAGAATATCGGCATCCTCCTGAACACCCGCAACTACTACTTCGTCCCCATGCGTCAGGACAATCCGGAACAGAAGCCCACTTCCCTGGTGGCGGACTTCCGGAAGATTCCGGATACGCTGGAGCTGGCGCTTCAGGGAAAGCAGATTCAGCCGCTCCTTCTTTAATTAAACCCTCTCTCCCCCAAAAATGCAGGACCGCACCGGGTCCCGGCCGAAAGCAGATGCTGCTTTGCCGGGAGTCCGGTGCGGTCCTGCGCTTTTGGGATCGTTATCCAAAATCATGGCGGTATCCGATGCTGTGACCCGCTTTGGCATACACCTGGATGATCTCCTCGATGCATTCAAAGTCGTCCAACGCTTCATTTTCCAAAATTTGCCGAATCTGCCGCAGCATTTGCAGCAGTTCTTCGTCGTCCTCCGGGCAATACGCGGCAAAATTCTTGGCATTCGTATGAAACGGCCCGGGAACGGTATCGATTCCCGGACGGTACGCCGTATTCTTCTGTCGAAATTCCTCTTCCAAGGTTCCAACCTCCTGTCCTGCTTTCAGGACTTCTGCAGGTGTTTCTTTCCGCGCGGGATACCAGCTTCCAACTTTTCTGCATTTGTCTTCCAAATTACTATGATAATACCATATATTTCCAGTTTTCACAAGCCCCAAACTTGCAAATCGACAAAAGTGTGCTACAATAGAAAAAGAACGACCAAAAGTACAAGTTTCTGCAAGGAGATGACCCGATGAAATGCCCCTTCTGCGGTTCCGAAGTGACCGACAATTTTTGTGAAGACTGCGGTGCGCCCAGACCTCAGAACAGCGACATGCCCACTGCTCCTGCTGAAGCTTTTTGGAACCCGCCTCCTCCGAGCGGGGGAGAGTCCTGGAATCCGCCGCCCACCGAAGAAGATGTGGGGAACTCGTTTCAGCAGTTTTCCAACAGTGCTGGTACAACCGGCGACCAGCCGCCCAGCCCGCCGGAAGCCGCCAGAGTGACAGCTGGTACAGCGAAGGATCCTACCGGGTGGATCGTGATCTTCCAGCCGGAGATTACCGCTTGGCACCTGATGGGGGCTACGACGCGAATTATGAAATTCTGGACAGCGGCTGATCCGATGAGGAAATCCCTTTGCGGGTGGAGGAAGGCCAGTACCTGAAGATTTCTTACGGTACGTTTCGGGCCGGTTTCTGAGAAAGGAGTCATCGTTATGCTGGAAGTGCTGAGCCGCTGTACCCTCTGCCCCCGGGAATGCGGGGCGAATCGCCTGGCCGGAGAATCCGGCGCCTGCGGAGCCGTTGGCGAGGCCGTCAAGGTCGCCCGGGCCGCTCTCCACTACTGGGAGGAGCCCTGTATCTCCGGATCGGAGGGGTCGGGAGCGGTCTTTTTCTCCTACTGCCCGTTGAAATGCGTCTACTGCCAGAACCGGGCTATCAGCCGGGGCGGCGCCGGAAAGGAGATTACCATCGCCCGACTGGCCGAAATCTTTTTAGAGCTCCAGGGCAAAAAGGCCCACAACATCAATCTGGTCACGCCCACCCACTACGTCCCCCAGATCGCCGAAGCCCTCCGCGCCGCCCGCAAAAGCGGCCTGTCCATCCCGGTGGTCTGTAACTGCGGCGGCTATGAAAAGCCGGAAACTCTCCGGATGCTGGAGGGTCTGGTGGACGTCTACCTGCCGGATTTCAAGTACCTGTCCCCGGAGGCCGCCGGAAAGTACTCCGCCGCCCCAGACTACCCGGAGCGCGCCAAGGAAGCTCTGGCGGAAATGGTCCGCCAAGCCGGAGAGCCAGCTTTTGACGTCCACGGCATGATGCAGAAGGGAGTTATCGTCCGGCACCTGCTCCTTCCCGGCCTGCTGGAGGACTCCAAGGCCATCGTCCGCTACCTCTACGAGACCTATGGAGATCGGATCTATCTAAGCCTCATGAACCAGTTCACTCCTTTGGAGAACGTGGCGGACTGGCCGGAACTGAACCGGACGATTTCCATGGAAGAATACGACGAGGTCATTAACTTTGCCGTCGATCTGGGGGTGGAAAATGGCTTCATTCAGGAGGGCGGCACCGCCGACGAGAGCTTTATCCCCGCCTTTAGCTGCGAGGGCGTCTGAAACGCCCATGCGCTTGGCTGAATTCGCTGTTTTGCCCAGGATTTCTTGACAGCCGCGCCGGGGTGTGCCACAATAAAAAGGAAACCAATCGGGAAAGGATGAATGTATATGAAACACACCGAAATTTTTGACCTGCTCAAAGGTCATCTCATCGTCTCCTGCCAGGCTCTGCCGGACGAGCCGCTCCACAGTTCCTACATTATGTCCCGTATGGCCTTTGCGGCTTTCGAAGGTGGTGCAAAGGGCATCCGCTCCAACTCTGTGGAGGACATCAAAGCCATCAAGGAAACCGTCTCCCTGCCGGTCATTGGCTTGATCAAAAAAGTCTACGAAGGCATAGGCGCCGACGTTTATATCACCCCCACCGAGGTGGAGGTAGACGCCCTGGTGGAAAGCGGCTGCGACATCATCGCCATGGATGCCACCGGAAGGGTTCGGGCCAACGGCATGACCATCTCCGAGTACTTCCCCATCATCCGCGAGAAATACCCCGATGCCCTCTTCATGGCCGACTGCTCCACCTATGAGGAAGGCATGGAGGCCCAGCGTCTGGGCTTCGACTGCGTGGGCACCACCCTCAGCGGCTATACACCCTACACCAAAGGCCGGAGCTTGCCGGATTTTGAGATGATGGAGCGCCTTGCCAAAGACCTGACCATCCCTCTGATCGCCGAGGGCGGCATCTGGACCCCCGAACAGCTTAAGCAGGCGCTAGCCACCGGCGCTACCGCGGCGGTTGTCGGCACCGCCATCACCCGTCCCCGGGATATCACCAAGCGGTTCGTCGCCGCCATCGAAAAGTAAGGGGGCCGCTATGAAAATTCTCGCGGCTGACATTGGTGGCACTGCCATCAAAATCGGCGAGGTTACGGACTCCGGTGAGCTTCTCTCCTTCGCCGAGCACCCCTCCGACGCCAAGCAGGGCGGCCCCGCTCTGCTGGAGCGGCTCTGCGGCCTGCTGGCCGCCTACCAGGGCTTCGACCGCATCGGCATCTCCACCGCGGGCCAGGTCGACGCCTTCCGGGGAGAAATCATCTATGCCAACGAAAATATTCCCCAATACACCGGGATGAAGGTGAAAAAGCTGCTGGAAGAGCGTTTTTCCGTCCCCACGGCGGTGGAAAACGACGTCAACGCCGCCGCCATCGGCGAAGGGGCCTTCGGTGCGGCCAAGGGTTTCCCGGATTTTCTTTGCCTGACTTTCGGCACCGGCATCGGCGGCGGCATCATCCTGGGTGGAAAAGTCCTCCGGGGAGCCGGAGGCGTCGCCGGCGAGGTGGGGCATCTCATCACCCACAAGGATGGGCTTCCCTGTGGCTGCGGCGGAAAGGGTTGTTATGAGCAGTACGCTTCTACTACCGCCCTGGTCCGGGAGGCGCGGAAGGTCTGCCCCGCCTGTGAAAACGGCCGGGTGATCTTCGCGGAGTTGAACGCCGGCAACGCGGCCGTCAAGGCTGTAGTGGATGCCTGGATCGAGGAGATCGCCTGCGGGCTGGCCTCCCTGATCCACACCTTCAACCCGTCCTGCATCGTCCTGGGTGGCGGCATCATGAACGAACCCTACATCCAGGAGGGCCTGCGCGCCGCCCTGGCGTCCGTGGCTATGGGGAGCTTCCTGAAGGATCTCACCCTGACCCGGGCGAAGCTCGGCAACAAGGCCGGAGTTCTGGGTGCAGCCAAATGGGCCATGGAACTGGACGTCCGGCGCTGAAAGCCCCTTTCAACCGCCCCCGTGCCGCCGCGATCCGCGGAAGCCGGGGGTTTCGCAACGGAGGAATCAAAATGGCAACCATCCGCAAATTCATCCAATACTACAAACCCCACTGGAAACTCTTCTTCGCGGACATGGTCTGCGCTTTTATCGTGGCGGTCACGGGACTCTTTTACCCCATGATTGCAAAAAGTATGATCAACGACTATGTGCCCAACCGGAATCTCCGGCTGCTGCTCATCTGGGGCGGGGTGTTGCTGGCCATCTACCTGCTGAAGGCCGGGCTAAACTGGTTTATCCAGTACTACGGCCACATTGTCGGCGTCCGCATCCAGGCAGACATGCGGCGTGACATTTTCCAGCGTCTCCAGCGGCTGCCCTTTTCCTTTTTTGACGAGCACAAGACCGGCTCTATCATGTCCCGGATCATCAACGACCTGATGGACATCTCCGAGCTGGCCCACCACGGGCCAGAGGACCTGTTTCTGTCCGTTATCATGCTCATTGGGTCGTTTATCATGCTCTGCACCATCAATATCCCGCTGACGCTGATTATCTTCGTATTCCTTCCGTTCATGGTCTGGTTTTCCGTCATCATCCGCCGGGAGATGAGCGAAGCCTTCACCCGCACCCGGGAAGAAATGGCTGAGATCAACGCGGGGTTGGAAAATTCCATCGCCGGTATCCGGGTCTCCCGGGCTTACACCTGCGGGACCCATGAGGAGAAGAAATTCGCCCGGTATAACGACCGGTATCAAAAGGCCCGGGGCGATTCCTACCGGGTCATGGCCAAATTTTTCTCCACCACCGGATTTTTTACGGATTTTCTTTACCTGATTGTTCTGGTAGCTGGAGGACTCTTTTTCTACTTCGGGAAAATCGACGCAGGCGGATTCGCCGCATTCCTGCTCTACATCAACATGTTCTTAAACCCGGTCAACCGGCTCATTTCCTTCTTCGAGCAGTTCCAGAACGGCATGACCGGCTTCCGGCGGTTCGAGGAGATCATGGCCGTGGAGGAGGAGCCGGAGACCCCCGACGCTAAGGAGCTCCGAAACGTCCGGGGGACCATTGACTTTGACAACGTCAGCTTTCAGTATGAGAGCCGGGAGGACGGGGAGGATGTCTCCCACATGGTCATCCGCGACCTGTCCCTCCACATCGACCCGGGCAAAACCGTGGCGCTGGTGGGACCGTCCGGTGCAGGAAAGACCACTCTCTGCCATCTGATTCCCCGGTTTTACGAGGTTTCTTCCGGCACGATCCGCATCGACGACCAGGACATCACCGGGCTGACCCGGCTTTCCCTGCGGCAGAACATCGGCATGGTTGCCCAGGAGGTCTTTCTCTTCACCGGGACCATCCGGGAGAATATCGCCTACGGAAATCTGGACGCAACGGAAGAGCAGATCATCGAGGCGGCGAAGAAGGCAAACATCCACGACTACATTATGACTCTGGACGAAGGATATGACACCTATGTAGGCGAACGTGGGGTCAAGCTCTCCGGCGGACAGAAACAGCGGATCTCCATCGCCCGAATCTTCCTGAAAAATCCGGCGATCCTCATTCTGGACGAGGCGACATCGGCGCTGGACAACGCCACAGAAATGCTGATCCAACAGGCGCTGGAGGATCTTTCCCGGGGGCGGACCTGCATCGTCGTCGCCCACCGGCTCTCCACCATCAAAAATGCCGATGAGATCATTGTTCTCACCGACGAGGGGATAAAGGAACGAGGGACCCATCAGGAGCTTCTGAAGCAGAATGGGATTTACGCCAACCTCTATCAATATCAATTCCGCGACTGACAGCGGTTGATTGAAAGGAAGGATTCCAATGCCAAAAACCATCATTACCCGTGCCGACGACTTCGGTTCCAGCCGGGCTGCCAATGCTGCTATCCTGGAAGCAGGAAAAAATGGCTTTATCCGCAACGTCTCTTTGATGGCGGTAGGGCCCTTTATCGAAGAAGACGCTACTGCTCTTCAAATGGTACCAGGGCTGTGCTTGGGGATGCACGCTGTGCTGAACTCCGAATGGGATGAAATCAAATGGACGCCCGTCCTGCCCAAGGAGGAAATCTCCTCCCTGCTGGACCAGGATGGGGAATTTTACGCCAGTCGCCAGTTTTTTCCCAAAGGCGCCGTCCGAATCGAGGAGGTCCTGCGGGAGTATGACGCCCAGCTGGACAAGCTGACCCGGCTTGGGTTCTCGGTTTCCTATGTGGATTCCCACATGTTCTCGGAAAAAGGTGTAGAGGGGCTCCCCGAAGCCTTCTCCCAATGGATCGCCGCCAAGGGGCTCATCGACCACCGCTGGTTCTATAACTGGCTTCCCCTGGAGGACGGCGACGCGCCTTTGACCCTCCGGATGGAACGCTCCTTCGCCGGTCTGGAGGACGGCCAATATATCCATATTTTCCATCCCGCCTGCCCCACAGAGGAAATGCTCCACTACGGCCATCCGGGCAACCCCGCCCAAACGGTCCGGAAATGCCGCGGAGAGGAATACCGCTTTGTCTCCAGTCCAGAGTCTTTGGAGCTGTGCAGAAAGTACGACATCCGACCGATCCGTTACGACGAGGCCACACCTTTGCCGGTCCGCCCAGTCTGAAATGGAAACGCCATGGTAAACAATCCATTTTCCTACTCCCGCTCCAACAAGCGGTATCATACCTGGGACTACCATCTCCGGGAGAAATTCGGCGGGAAGGTGTTCAAGGTCTCTCTGGACGGAGGCTTTTCCTGTCCCAATATCGACGGAACCTGCGGGACCGGCGGCTGCACCTACTGCTCCTACGCCTTCCGGCGGCAGACGCCGGAAAGCCTGCTGGCTCAGTTCGAAGCGGGAAAGGCGATGCTCCACAAAAAGTGGCCGGACGCGGCCCGGTATATCCCCTATCTTCAGGCCAACACCAACACCTACGCCCCTCTGGCGGAACTGAAAACTAAATACGAGATCCTGCTGCGGCAGGAGAACGTCGTGGGGCTGGCGGTGGCCACCCGGGCAGACGCACTGCCGGAGGAGGTCTGCGATTATCTGGCGGAGATCAGCCGCCGGAGCTATCTCATCGTGGAGCTGGGACTGCAAAGCGCCAGCGACCAAACGGCCCGGCGGATCAACCGGGGACATGACTGGGCGGCATTCCTGGAGGGATACCGGAAACTCTCCGCGCGGGGGATCCCGGTCTGCATTCACATCATCAACGGCCTGCCCGGCGAGGATGCGAGGCAGATGCTGGAGACGGCGCGGAAAACAGCGGCGCTGCGGCCTCACTGCCTCAAAATCCATCTGCTTCACATTTTAAAAGGGACGCCCATGGCGGAGGAGTTTGCTGCAAAGCCGGAGGACTTCCGGATGATGGACCGGACGGACTATGTAAGAACGGTCTGCGACCAACTGGAGCTGATGCCGCCGGAGACAGTCATCCAGCGAGTCACCGGCGATGGGCTGCCCGACGAACTGATTGCCCCGCTGTGGAGCCGCAAAAAACTGGTGGTGCTCAACGAGATCGACAAGGAGCTGGCACGACGGGATTCCTGGCAAGGGAAGTTCTGGAAGAGGGACATCGATGCGTAAATGTTCTGGTGATGCTGCTCTGCCATTTTATAGAAAAGGAGGGGACTCCCCTCCTTTTCTGCTGTTTGGATCATTTTTCTCCGTCTTCGGCCGCGCCGAGGAGCAGACGCAGCTCGTTTACGGCGGTTTCGTCCGGCGTGAAGACGGTGCGGGCTTTATCCCAGGTCCCGGCCAGGGGATGGACTTCCACAGTCCGCGTTTCAGACTTGAGAAAGTACTCCATAGCCCTCCGACGGGCGGTGCAGTCGAACTGGGAGATGTCAGTGTCCGTGTTGTTCCAGAACACTTCCCAGAGATAGTCCAGCCGGTCAATTAGCGGCTCCCGGAAGCGCTGGTCGCAGAGCTCCTGAAGAAGCCCGGCCCGCCAGCTTTCGGGCTGGGCTTCTTCAGGAGGGGAGGCAGCGATCTCGTAGAGAAGCTCCCCGCTCAGCAGATGGTTTCCAGAGGGAACGGAAACGGCATCCGTTTCGTAACCCGTATCAAACCGGTGCTCCAGTCCACCCAGAGCGTCAATGAAATTAACGGCTCCGGACTTGGCAATTCGGACGTAGCGGTCCACATCGCAGAGAAATAGGCTCCCGGCGGCTAGGCGGGCGTTGGCGCTGCCAGCGTAATCGTAATGTTTGGTAAAGGAGCCAGTTTTGGCGCCGACGGTCACCACGGTCTCCGGAGGAATGGGGATGAGAATCAACCGGTCTCCGGCCGGGTCGAACCGAACCAAGGTATAGGCAAAGGGCGTCTCGCTGCGCTGGCGGCAGCTGATAAAAAGTACGGTCATAGCCTCCTTGACGCCGGGTTCATACTGAAAAGCTTCGGCGACCTGCTGAGAGCCGGAGTCCGCCGCCTGATTCCGGCGTGGACTTACCGTCGCAGTCAGGACCACCATCACAATGATCAGCAGAATAGCCAGGCTAATGGAAAAAGAAAGCGCAAAGACCGCCCATGGGGAACGGCCCGGGCTTTTTTGGGAATTCATGCCTCACACCTCCGTCAATTTTTATGGGAAGTATGGGCTTGAAAGCCCGGCGCTATGCATCCTCGAAAATAAACTGCGGCTACCGGAACGTCTGAACGACACATTCCGGCAGCCGCAGTCCTACCTTGGAAAACCCGGCGGATCAGAGTTGATTTTCCTCCAACCAGTGGCGGACCGGCGCGGCGATTCCGGCGACTGCGCCCTCTTCCAGAGGAGAATGCAGGCCGGAGGCTTTCGCAAGACCAACGAAGGTCATGGTCCCGCCCCGGCGGACAAAGGCCAGATATTTCTGCCAGGCCGCGTCCCAGTCCTTCACCGATTCCATCCAGAACTGGAGGGCCATGGTCTGGGCAAGGCAGTAATCAATATAATAAAACGGATAGAGGTAGATGTGAAGCTGCCGCTGCCAGCCCGCGCCGCGGCTGTAAAAAGGCAGCTGTTCAAAATCGAGGTAAGGACGGTACTGCTTTTCCAGTTCCAACCAGGCCGCGCTGCGCTCTTCCGGAGTCATTTCCGGATGGGAGTAGACGATCTCCTGAAAGTGGTCCACCATGCAGCCGTATGGGATGAAAATCAGCGCGTCCTCGGCGTGGGAACGCTCGTATTTGGCCGTTTGATCTTTGAAAAACAGGTGGTGCCAGGGGGCAGTAAAAAATTCCATGGACATGGAGTGGGTCTCACAGCCCTCCATGGACGGGGCACGAAGCTCCATCAGCGCGATCTCCCGGGCGGAAACGTAGTCGGCGAAGGCATGGCCCGCTTCATGGGTCAGGACGTCCACATCGTCGGAAGTGCCGTTGAAATTGGAGAAAATAAAGGGACAGGCGTAGGCAGGCAGCGAGGTGCAGTAGCCGCCGGGGGCCTTGCCGGGCTTGGCCAGGACATCGAACAGTTCATTGTCAAAGAGCAGCTCTGCAAACTTTGCGGTTTCAGGGGACATCTCGGTATACATCTTCCGTCCGGCGGCCAGCAGTTCCTCGGGGGTACCCTGGGGCTTGGCGTTTCCGTCGGGATAGAGGAACGCATCGTCGTAATATTTCATATCCGGAACGCCGATACGCTGCGACTGAGCCGCTTTGATCCCCCGGACAATGGGGACCAGGCTCTCCACCACCTGGCGGCGGAAACGGGCCACATCCTCGGGGGTATAGCAGTTGCGCATCCGACGGATGTAGCCCAGCTCCACAAAGTCCCGGAAACCCAGCTTTTTTGCCTGCTCTGTGCGGTTTTTCACGAGCTTGTCAAATATCTCGTCGAATTTTTCCCGGTTGGCGTCGAAAAAGCCGCCTTCCGCCTCATAGGCCGCTTTGCGGACGGCACGGTCCGGGGACTGCTTGTAGGGAGCCAGCTGGGCCACGGTAAGAATCTTACCGTCAAAATCGATTTTTGCGGAGGCATAGAGCTTCTGATACTGGGAGGTCAGGGCGTTTTCCTCCTGGATCAGAGGAATGATCTCCGGGGAGAAACCCTTCTGGGACAGTTCCGCATTTTCGAAAAGCAGAGTCCCCCACTTCTGTTCCAGCTCCTTCCGGAAGGGGGAAGCGCAGAGAGCCTTGGCGAATTCCTGCTGCTTTTCCGTCAGGAGAGGCTCCAGCTGATCGTAATGCTCCTGCTCCTTTTCGTAAAATTCGTCGGTGGTGTCGATGGTGGTGCGGATATAGCAGATGCTCTGCATCGTCAGAACGTGTGTCCAAAGCTCCTGGGACTCTAGATAAATCTGCTCCTGTTCTCCTGCGGAAGAAGCAGCGCGGAAACGGGCGGTCAGGCCGTCCAAGTCGGAAAGGACCGAATCCTGTACGCGCTCATACGGCATCTCTGAAAATTTCATGGAAAAATCCTCCTTTTTTGCTTGTTGTCTCTATTGTAGCATGCCCAAAAATGTTGTGCAATCTTATTTTTACAGTCGCGAAGAATATACTTGCGCTTTTCGGAAACATATGATATACTAAAACGGTAGGTGATAATGATAATTTTTCTATTTTCACAGAACGGAATTCAACTGCATATTAAAAACGCCGCCGCAGCAAAGACGCTGCAGCGGCGTTTCCTGTTTCAAAAGCTGGCTGGGAGATTATTCCATAAGAATTGCCCCGCTATCCGGCTGCAGTGTCAAGGCTCCCCCATCCAAAGTGGCTTCTCCGGCCGCGAGAAGAAGGGTTCCGTTGGTGAGAATCTTCTTTGGGGACGAAGCGCGGCTGACGGCAGTCAGCAAACGTCCGCGACGGTAGGCGGCGAGTCCGCCGGCAGCGGAAACAAAACGGAGGGGTGCCTGCAGTTCCTGAGGATTTTCCGAACGGATATCCCCCAAAGATTGGAAAAATTTCAGCAAACCCTCATCTTCGCTGCCCCATGGATAACAGCGCCGGTTCCAGGGATCGGAAAAACCGCTCATTCCAGCTTCATCCCCGTAATAAAGGGACGGAAAACCGGGAAGGGTATACTGCAGCAGAGCTGCGAGCATCAGCCGGTGACGGCCCCGTTGCTGCTCTTCCGGGGTCATGCAGTACTCACCCTGATCCGGCTCCGGCACCTCGTGGAGAACGCCCAGGACGGTAGCCGCCCGGGCCACATCGTGGGTGGAAAGCGGGTTCATCAGTGCCTGAATGGCGGGGGCAGGATAATGGTCCAAAAGCTCCATGATCCGACTGTAGAAAAGGCCCGCATCACCTTCGCGGACAAAATCCAGCAAGGCGGTCCTCCATGGGTAGTTCATCACACCGTCCAGCTGGTTTCCCAGCAGGTAAGAGCGCCGCTGGCCGTAGCTTTCCTTATTGGAGGCGTCCTCCCAGACCTCGCCAAGAAGGTAGGCCTGTTGGGAACGGGCTTTCAGCCGGAGCCGGACCGCGTTCAAAAAGCCGTCCGGCAGCTCGTCCGCCACGTCCAACCGCCAACCGGACGCGCCGCGCTCCATCCAATAATCCAGCACGCCGCCCTCCCCGCAGACAAATTCCCGATAGGACGGTTCCTCTTCGTTGACGTTTGGAAGGGTCGGAATGCCCCACCAGCAGTCATACTCCCGGCGGTCCGGGGATTTGAAGCGATACCAGGCAGCGTAAGGGGAATCCGGGGACTGCCAGGCTCCAAGGGTATCGTAGTGGCCATCCTGATTGAAATAGCGGCTGTCCGAGCCGGTGTGAGAGAACACACCGTCCAGGATCACCCGAATGCCCAGTTCCTCCGCTTCCCGGCAAAGACGGACGAAATCCGCCTCTGTCCCCAACCAGGGATCCACGGCAAAATAATCGCCGGTGTTATAGCGATGATTGGATGCCGCCTCAAAAATCGGGTTAAGGTAGAGCATGGTCACGCCCAGACTTTTCAAATAGGGCAGCTTCTCCCGAATTCCCTTCAGGTCGCCGCCGAAAAAGTCTGTAGCGGCATAATCCGGCTCGTCGGCCTTGAAAAGCGGCCGTTCCAGCCAGCTGGCATGAAGGGTCCGGCGGTTTCGGACGGGAGGCAACTCTCTGTTGCGGCCTTTTCGGAAGCGGTCGGGAAAAATCTGATAGAGAATTCCTTGTCCAAGGCTCTCTGGGGTGGAGAAAGCCGGATCATAGACGGTGAGCTGCCATTCCGGCAGAAAGTCGCCGGTCACGGCCTGGGCATTCTCTCCTCGTCCCACAAACAGGATACCTGCCGCTGTGGAAATTTCGAAACGGTAAAACCAGAGGCCCTTTTCTGCGACAGAAAACGCCCCGGAAAAAATGGTATCATGGTCAGTGGGCGCGTTTTTCAGAACCACTTCTCGTTCCTGGGCCTCCCCATCCCGACGCAGTTTGAGGACCGCCTTCTGCGCGCCGGTCTTGCCGGACACCCGGAGACGGATGCGGATCTCCGTCCCCTCCGGTACTGCGCCAAATGGGGTTTTGTATGCTTCGTCCCAAGGGTTATACGTAATGGTCTGCTCCAGCTGCTGCACGAAAATTCTCCTTTTGCCCGCCGGACGGGCGGTATTCAGATCGGCGCACTAGAACGCCGGAATTGGATCTTTTTCATTATACAATGAAATCTAAAGAAAGTATATCCTATTCTCTGAAAAAGCGGCCAACAGAACGCACAAAAAATTTACACAGGTTTCTACACCTATTTTAGTATTTTTTACATGGTATATTATTTACAAAAATTAGGAAATGTGGTAAAATTCAATTGTGGTAAATGCACATACATTTTTCAAATTGCTGTGTATCGCCGATTTTCCTCATCTTTTAAAAGATGAGAGATTTCTCTGTGCGAACCACAGGAATTCCGATAGGTTTCTGGATATATTGACTGCCTTTGAAAGTTTTTCAGATGGCGGAGAAAAGGAGTTTTTATCCGATGGACAAGTGGATTTTCTCTTGGAACAGCCAGGAGGACCTCGATGCATTCCGCTATTTCGGGTGTCATAGGGAGGGAGGAAACACGACTTTCCGAGTTTGGGCACCGGGGGTGGAAAGGGTCTTTGTAACCGGTATTTTCTGCGGTTGGGAGCCCTGCCGCTTTCCCATGGAACAAGTTGCACCCGGGATTTTTGAGGCAACCCTTCCGGATGTGCGGGAATATGACGCCTATAAATACGTGATCCAAACTGCAGACGGACGACAGTTTTTTAAGTCCGACCCGTTTGCGGTTCACGCAGAGACGCCGCCCGCCAACGCTTCGAAGGTCTACTGCCTGGACGGATACGAATGGAACGACGCGAAATGGATGAGCCGGCGCGGCTCATCCGAGTGCAGATCCCTCAGTCTTTATGAGGTGCACGCCGGATCTTTCCGAACGTATGCCAGCGGTGAACCGCTCAATTATAAAAATCTGGCATCCGAGCTGATCCCCTATGTCAAAGAGATGGGATACAGCGGCATCTGCCTGCTACCGGTGCTGGAGCATCTGGACGGCAGTTCCGGGGGATACCGCACCACCGGCTTTTTTGCGCCGACCTCTCGGTACGGGACTCCCCGGGATTTTCTCGACTTCATCTGCGCCTGTCATCAGGCGGATCTGAGCGTTTGGCTGGAATGGTCGCCGGAGGGATTCCCGGTAGACGACTTCGGGCTGGCGGATTTCACCGGGGCCAGATGCTACGAAGCTGGAGACGACGCGGAACGTTCGGATTTCCGGCGCTTTGACTACGAAAGCGCGTCGGTTCGGGGCTTTTTGCTTTCTTCGGCGCTTTTTCTGCTGAAGCAGTGCCATGCCGACGGCATCCGGGTCTGTGGAAGCGGTCGGGTCGCCAAGCGTACCGGCGGCTTGGAATTTCTGCGGGAGTTGACCTGCCGGATCGCGGCGGACTTTCCCGGCGTACTGACGGCCGGCGAGGTGCCGGAGGCGGGATTCAGTCTGCTGTGGAAGGAAGAGCCGGGGCGAATCTTGTTGGATTTCGCTGCCGGGGGCGGTGAATCGCCCAAATCCCCTAATCAGAATGATGAACGGCTTTTGGCGGTCAGCCAGCAATTTCAGGCTGGGCTGGGCGACAGCCTGATCGGTTGGATGCCCGGCAGCTACGAGGAAAAATTCTCCCGGCTGCGGGCGGCGATGACGGTATTTTATGCGGCTCCAGGGAAAAAACTGTTGTTCATGGGAAATGAATTCGCGCAGTTTTCACCTTGGACGCCCACTCATGAACTGGACTGGATGCTGCTGGATTATGAGATGCACCGGAAATTTCAACATTTTATCCGGCAGCTCAACGATTTTTACCGAAAAACTCCGGCTATGTGGGGAAAGCAGGAAGGCGAGGCCTTCTCCCCCATCCGGTTTCCGGAACATCCGCTTCTGCTGGCCTTCTCCAGGAAGGATCCGGCGGGAAACGAATTCTTTACTCTTGCCAATTTTGGAACGTCGGAAGAGGAGCTGCTGCTCGGCGTGGACCGCCGGGGAAAATACACCGAACTTTTTTCCACCGACGAAATCAAGTATGGCGGAGAGGGCCGTTTAAACGGAACGGCCTTCGCGAAGCTCCGCCCCGCCCAAGGAAAGCCCTTCTGTGTGGAGGCAGTGCTACCTCCGCTTTCCGCTGTTTACCTTTATAAATCCGCCGGGCCGAGCCGGCAGGCCGGACCGACATCCGGTTAAAATTCAGGAACCTGGATTTCCATCAAAATAAACGAGGTGTGCCATCATGAAACAACAAAAAGAAATGATCACCATGCTGCTTGCCGGCGGGCAGGGGACCCGGCTCTACGTCCTGACCAAGGAAGTTGCCAAGCCTGCCGTTCCCTTCGGCGGAAAGTACCGCATCATCGATTTTCCCCTTTCCAACTGCGTCAATTCCGGCATCGATACGGTCGGCGTCCTGACCCAGTACCGTCCGCTGGAGCTGAACTCCTACATCGGCAATGGCCAACCCTGGGACCTGGACCGGATGAACGGCGGGGTGTATATTCTTCCGCCCTATGTAAAGGACAAAGAAGGCCAGTGGTACAAAGGCACAGCCAATGCCATCTATCAGAACATCAACTTTATCGAGCGGTATGAGCCCGAGCACGTGCTGATCCTTTCGGGGGACCACATCTACAAAATGGATTACTCCAAGATGCTGGCCTATCACAAAGAGCGCCGGGCCGACGCTACCATCGCCGTGCTGGATGTACCGGTGGAAGAGGCCAGCCGCTTCGGGATCATGAATACCAACGAGGACGACTCCATCTATGAATTCGAGGAGAAGCCCAAGCACCCCAAATCCACCAAAGCCTCCATGGGCATCTACATTTTCAACTGGAAGAAACTCCGAGAATACCTCATCAACGACGAGAAGGACCCGAACAGTTCCAACGATTTCGGCAAGAACATCATCCCCGCCATGCTCCAAAACGGCGAGCGGCTGTTCGCGTACCAGTTTGACGGCTACTGGAAGGACGTCGGCACCATCGACAGCCTGTGGGAAGCCAACATGGATCTTCTGAATCCCAAAGCCAACATCAATCTCAGCGGCGACCAGTGGCGCATTTATGCCCGAAACGAGCCCCATCCGCCCCACTTTGTCGGAGACAAAGCGGACATTGCCGAGTCCCTGGTCACAGAGGGCTGTGACATCAACGGAAAGCTCTGGTACACGGTGCTCTTCTCCGGCGTCACCGTCGAGGAAGGAGCGGAGCTGAATTCCGCCGTCGTCATGAAGAACACCGTCATCAAAAAGGGCGCGGTGGTCAAGTACGCCATTATCGCAGAGGATGCCGTCATCGAAGAAGGCGCGGTGGTGGGAGACGACCCCTGCAACTATTCTGATCCGTCCGAATGGGGCATCGCCGTCGTCGGCCGTGGCGCCGTCGTCAAAAAAGGGCAGGTCGTCCGGCCCAAGGAAATGATCGAACCTGACGCTAACCGCTGACGTGATTCATAATTGGAGGTACACCGCTATGACTTCAAAAACCATGTGCATTCTCTTTTCCGAGAGCTACGGGATTTCCCCCAACGAGCTGGCCTCGGAGCGTACTCTTGCCACCATCCCCTTCGCGGGGCGGTATCGGCTCATCGACTTCGTGCTCTCCTCCCTGGTCAAAGCCGGGGTGTTCAATATCGGAATTCTGACCAAGGAGCACTACGGGTCTCTGATTGACCACCTGGGTTGGGGTAAAGACTGGGATCTGGACCGAAAAAACGGCGGCATCAAGGTGCTCACGCCCTTCGCCAAGGCGGAATCTGCTATCACGCGGAATCGCAGCAAGGTCGACGCTCTCCTTTCTGCCAAGGCCTATCTGGAAAGCTGCGACATTGACACGGTAATCCTTTCCGACGCAAACCTCGTGATGAACATCGACTTCGAGAAGATGCTCCGGTTCCATGGGGAACGGGAGGCCGATGTGACCATCCTGTACCAGAACAAGGCTTGCCCTGGCCACACCGGAGGCGTCCTGGAGCACGACAGCAGCGGACGGGTGATTGACGCCTACTACACCACCGTTCAGCACAGTGAGCCGCAGAACGCGGTTTTCGGTGTCTATATCTTCAACAAGGACCTGCTGATCTCCCTCCTGGACCGGGCATACACCTTTGG
>CAJMLQ010000031.1 GCA_905214265.1 uncultured bacterium | reverse complement strand
GATTCTGCTTTCCCCGGAACGTCATGTGGTCATTCTGGATAACTACGGCGGTCTGAACGAAGAGCGGGAGGCGTATCACGCGAAATTCCGGGAGCTTTCCGCAGCAGTTCGGAAGCTGCGATCAGTCTCCAGCGATGAAGCGGCCCGCAGCCGCCGGACTGAGCTTTTGAAGTTTCAGATTGAGGAGATCAGTGCCGCCCGTCTGAGTCCCGGCCTGGAGGAGCGGCTTTTGGAAAAATCCAGGCGTTTCCAGAGCGTGGAGCGCCTTGCCAGAACTTTGGGGGAAGCCTGCTCCGCTCTCCTGGGGGCCGACGAGGACAGCCCCGGAGCTGTGGATCTCATCGTCTCCGCCCGGGACGGGATTCAGAGCCTTTCCGACTTTCCAGAGTTTTTCCCGGCCGCTGAAGCGCTGGAAGGACTCTCCATCGAAGTGTCCGAATGGGCGTCCAGCCTGCATGATCAGCTCTCTACTTTGGATTACGATCAGCAGGAGGCGGATCAGGTTGAGGCAAAACTCAGCGAGCTCCATACGCTGAAGCTGAAATACGGCGGAACGGTCTCGGAAATTCTCGACTATCTGGAGGACGCCAAGCGGGAACTTTCGGAGCTGCGCTCTTCTGAGGAGGAGATCCGGCGGCTCAACGCCCGTGCTCTGTCTTTAAAAAAGGAGACGGCAGTCCTGGCCAAGACGCTGACCGAGCACCGTCGGGAGGCTGCCCGCCGCTTTACGGAGCGGGTAGCGGAGGAGGCCCGCTTTTTGGAGATGCCGAACCTCCGGATGGAGGCCCGCTTCACCCCAGTCAAGTTGGGGAGCAGCGGCGATGCCGCAGTGGAACTGCTGATCTCAGCCAACCTAGGCGAGCCGCCGAAGCCCATCGCAAAGATCGCCTCCGGTGGCGAGTTGTCCCGGATCATGCTGGCCATCAAAAGTGCTCTGGCGGATAAAGATGACATCGGAACCCTGATTTTTGATGAGATCGATACCGGTGTCAGCGGCAAAGCGGCCCAGAAAATTGGCCGGAAGCTCCGGGAAGTCGCCGCCGCCCGGCAGGTCCTCTGTGTGACCCACTCGGCGCAGATTGCCGCGCTGGGAGATGCGCAGTTCCTGATCCGGAAGGAAAGCGTCGGCGGCCGTACCCGTACCCAGGTGCTCCCTCTGGACCTGGACGGCCGGGTAGAGGAGATTGCCCGCATCATGTCCACGGATGCAGTCAGCGATCTGATGCGGCAGACGGCGAGAAGCATGCTCCGCGACAGCGGCGCTTGCTAGATTACCGGTTTTGAAAGGATGTACAGGATTTGGTAAACCCTCTCTTATATGTCGTTCTCGTGCTTT
Source organism: uncultured bacterium (assembly GCA_905214265.1). Lineage (GTDB taxonomy): Bacteria > Bacillota > Clostridia > Oscillospirales > Ruminococcaceae > Merdivicinus. The sequence continues at coordinate 24,846 of CAJMLQ010000031.1, read as the reverse complement.
TGATCGCGGGTTCCGCCTTTTTTTCCGCGACGGAAACCGCGTTTTCCACTGTCAGCCGGATCCGTCTCCGGTTTCGAGCGGAAAACGGAGACCGCCGGGCCAGCCGGGCCCTGGAGGTGATCGAGCGGTTTGATGATGCGCTTTCCGCGATTCTTATCGGCAACAACATCGTCAACATTGCGGCCACGGCCATCGCCACCGTCGTTTTTACGACGCTTTTCGGTGGAAGCCTGGGTCCTACTCTTTCCACCATTGTCATGACGCTTCTCGTGCTGACTTTCGGCGAAATACTCCCCAAGAGCATCGCCAAGGAATACGCAGAATCCTTCTCACTGAAGGTGGCTTCCGTTCTATGGGGGATCATGGCCGTTCTAAAGCCGCTGGTTTGGCTTTTTGTGCAGTTCAAGGCCCTGGTGATGAAGCCGTTCCGCTCCAAAGAAAATGCCCCGAGCATGACGGAGGAAGAGCTGAAGTACATGATCGAGGAAATCGAGGACGAAGGTGTTTTAGAGGAACATGAAAGTGAGCTTCTCCAGTCGGCCATGGAATTCACCGACATCACGGTCAGTGAAATCATCACCCACCGGGTGGATGTTGTCGCCGTCGATATCCGGGAACCGGTAGAAACCGTCAAAAATGTTCTGCTTACCGAGCGATTTGCTCGTATTCCGGTCTATGACAAGACTATCGACAACATCATCGGCATCATTAATGACAAGGATTTTTTCCGGGAATATACCAGACACCCGGATTTTCCTTTAAAAAGTATCGTCCAGGAGGTTCTCTTTGTCCCGCCGAAAAAGCGGATTTCCGAGCTGCTGAAGGACTTCCAGAAGAGCAAGACCCAGATGGCAGTGGTAACGGATCAGTTCGGCGGTACCCTGGGCATCATCACGGTGGAGGATATCGTGGAGGAACTGGTCGGCGAAATCTGGGACGAGGATGAGGAAATCGTTTCGGAACTGACTCGCCAGCCGGATGGAAGCTGCCTAGTCAGCGGGGATATGAAAGTCTCGGATCTGTTTGCAGAGCTTTTCCCGGATGCGCGCCTTCACGAAGAGGATTACCAGAACGTCAGCGGTTGGGTAATGGAGCAGCTGGACAAGGTTCCGGAGCCGGGAGAGCAGTTCCGGGATGGCCCGCTCCAGGTTACCGTCCAGGAGGTGGAGGATCAGCGAGTCAAGCAGGTGCTGATTACCGTTCTTCCGCTGGACAAAGACAGAGAACTACCGGAAAAAAGCAAATAGCAAAAGCGGCGGATCCAGACAAGGCCCGCCGCTTTTTTAAATCCGCGCCAGCATCCTGCGCACGCCCCCTGCCAGCCTGTAAACGGGGATGCATAGGAAAAACCAGAGGGCCGTGTACAGCGGGCAGACCTGTCCCAGAAGATTCCCGAAGCTGTTCGAATAATCCCACACCTGCCATTTCAGCTTCAGGTTGACGATACAGCCCACGAGAAATTCCACTGCTGTGATGACCGCCGCTCCGCGCAGGCATTTCAGTGTCATCCGCTCTCGGGGGTGCCGCAGGTTCAGTTGGTAAAGCAGCGCAAAGCACAGCCCGCCGGTAACCGCCATCGTCCAATGTGTGAACCCGCGCCAGAGAATCTCAATGAGGCTGTAACCAGCTGAACCGATCAGCCACACAACGCTGTAATCCCGCGCTTTCCGAATTTTTGCCGACATTCCGCATCCCGCCTTTTGTTTTGTTGCATTTAGGGTGTGCGGATATTCCGCTGTTATGAAAGGGGAGTAATGGGAATAGAGGAAGCTTTCGGAAATCCCTCCGGCGGCAAAAAACGGCCCTTTTTTTTCGGCATTTTGTGGAAGAGGGAGAACTTTTCAAAAAACTTTGTACCAAGGTGAAAAATGTGCTATACTAAACCTTATCTATTCTTCTTCACCTGCCCCTCTAACCAGAAAGGAACCTAATTTTTTATGGAAAACAGCGCTTTCCAGAATTTGAACCTCAGCCCCGAGCTGATCCGCGCCATCGACGAGCTCCAGTACGCGGAAGCAACGGAAATTCAGCAAAAAGCCATCCCTCTCATCCTCAGCGGTCGGGACGTTTTGGGCCGCTCCGCCACCGGGACCGGAAAAACCGCCGCCTTCGGTATCCCCGCTGTGGAGCGCATCACCGAAGGAAACCGTCCGCAGGTGCTGATCCTCTGCCCGACTAGGGAGCTTGCCATGCAGATCAGCGGAGAACTGCGCAAATATTCCCGCTATAAATCCGGCGTCCACATCGCAACGGTTTATGGCGGACAGCCCATGGATCCCCAGATCCGGGAGCTGAAAATTGCCAATCTGGTGGTCGGTACCCCCGGCCGCGTCATGGATCATATGCGCCGCCGCACCTTGAAGCTGGAGCAGCTGCATACCGTCATTCTAGACGAAGCGGATGAAATGCTCAACATGGGCTTTTACGAGGACATTTGTACCATCCTCAGCGAAGCGCCGGAGGACCGGCAGACCCTGCTCTTTTCCGCCACAATGCCCCCCGCGATTCTGAAAATCACGGAGGAATTCCAGAAGGAGCCCATTGTCGTTACCGTCGACCCGGGACGGCGCACTGTAGATTCCATCACTCAGCACTTTTATCAGATCCCCCAGTCGCGGAAAATGGATGCCTTAAACTTACTTCTCCAGTATTATGACCCCGAGCGGGCGGTGATTTTCTGCAACACGAAAAAGATGGTGGAGGAGCTGACCGAGTACCTGAACAGCAGCGGATTCAAAGCGGCTGGCCTTCACGGCGACATGCGCCAGCCGGTCCGGACCCAGGTCATGCATGCCTTTAAGACAGGCCGTACCCGTTTGCTGATCGCCACCGATGTGGCCGCCCGAGGCATCGACGTGGAAGATGTGAGCGTGGTCTTTAACTACGACATTCCCCAGGAATTTGAGTATTACATCCACCGGATCGGCCGCACCGGCCGTGCCGGAAGATCCGGCGTATCGGTGACTTTGGTCTGTGGCCGCCAGCAGGTGGGCTCCCTTCGTGCTATTGAACGGTATGTGGGCGCTGCCATTGAGGAGCAGCCGCTTCCCCAGCCGGAGGACATTCTCCGCAAGCGGCAGGAGAAATTCCTGTGCCGGGTTCGTTCCGCCATGTCCGGCGAAAGCAATGCCCAGTGGCACGATATGGTGACCCTTCTGCTGGAGGAGGGATACCCTCTGGAAACGGTGGCGGACACCCTGATGGGGATGCTTTGTGGGAAAGACAGCCGTCCCATTCCTCTGATTCAGCCTGTTCCCCGGACGCCGCGTCCCGACGGCCGTCCGCGTTCCGCCCGGGTACGTATCCGGATGGACGCGGGCCGGAGTCAGAAAATGGCGCCCAACTACATTCTCGGCGCCATCGTGGACTCTACCGGACTGCCCGCCGGTTCAGTGGGAAAAATCGATATTCGCCCTGAATACTCCACTGTGGAGCTGTCCCCGGAAGATGCTGCCTTGGTGCTGGAGCGGATGCAGGACGCCCGGATTCGCAACCGGAAGGTCAGCTTTTCTGCAATGCCAGATCATATGGAGGACTCCCGCCGCTCCTCCGTTCGCCGGTCGGGCCGCAGCCGTCGAGGCCGCTGGGATGGCGGAAGCCGGTAAGCAGGGGAAACCCGCTGCCTTTTTCTTACAGGGAAAAGGCAGCGGGTTTTGCTGTTTTTTGACGGTTGACAGAAGCGCCGGTATCTGCTAACCTATAAAGAGAAACCTTTCAGGAGAGGACGGTGCGGTATGGACGCGAAGCTCATGGAGATACTCCGTCAAATTACCGACGAAGAGCGGAAAATTCTGGATGGCCGGACAAGCGTGGACCGAACCCTGTACACCGAGGCAAAAGATTTTACCATCGACAGCCGCCGGATGCTTCAGCGCGGGAAGCTCATTGATGTTCGGCCTCATACCCGTTTTGTCCATTTCCCGGAGCACCGGCATAATTATATTGAGATTATTTTTATCTGTCAGGGGACGGCTACTCATATCATTGACCGGAATCATACGGTCACGCTGGAGGCCGGCGACCTTCTGTTTCTAAACCAGCATTCCTGCCATGAGATCCTGCCGGCGGGCCCGGATGATATCGCCGTGAACTTTATGGTTCTGCCGGAATTCTTTGATACGGCTTTCCAGATGATCGGCAAGGACAACGCGATTTCCCGCTTTCTGGTCAGCACCCTCTGCCGCGACGGCGGGGAAGGAGAGTATCTGCATTTCAAGGCGGCGGGCCTCCTTCCGGTCCAGAACCTCGCGGAAAACATGATCTGGTCCCTGGTAAACCACCAGCCCGATCAGCGGCGGACCAATCAGTTTACCATGGGCCTGCTGCTTCTGCAGCTGCTCAACCACATCGACACACTGGACACCGGCCGCCAAAGCCGCAGCCGTACCGTGATGACGATCCTGCATTACATCGAAGAAAATTACCGAAACGGCAGTCTGACCGCCCTTTCGGAAGAATTGAACCAGCCGGTATACGCCTTGAGCAAGCTGGTGAAGGCTGAGACCGGCTCCACTTTTAAAGAGCTTCTCCAGCAGAAGCGCCTGACCCGGGCGGCGAAGCTGATCCGGGAAACGCCGCTGCCCATTTCGGATATCATCACGGCGGTGGGCTACGACAATACCAGCTTTTTCTACCGGGTGTTCCGCAGTGAGTACGGTCTGACCCCCCGGGAATACCGGGAACAAAACGGCATGGAGACGGAAAAGGAGTGAGCGTATGAAACGAACTGATTATCTGTCCTGGGACGAATATTTTATGGGCGTCGCAATGCTTTCCGCTCAGCGGAGCAAGGATCCTTCCACCCAGGTGGGGGCCTGCATCGCAAATCACGACCACAAGATCCTTTCGGTTGGCTACAACGGAATGCCCACTGGCTGTAACGATGACATTATGGCGTGGGAGCGGGACGGCAGCCCTTTGGATACAAAGTATCTCTACGTCTGTCACGCGGAGCTCAACGCCATTCTCAATAACGACGGCGGTTCTCTGAAAGGAACTACGATCTATGTCACTCTGTTCCCCTGCAACGAATGTGCCAAGGCTATCATCCAGTGCGGCATCCGGGAAGTGGTGTATTGGCATGACAAGTATGCGGACACCCCCGCCGTTATGGCGTCCAAGCGGATGTTTGATCTGGCGGGTGTTGCCTACCGCACTTACACCCCCAGCGGCAAGCATCTGGAGCTGGATTTCTGATGGCCGGGATGGATCAGTTCCTTCAGGAGATCCGCCTGAAACGAGAACAGGTGCCGGATTTTCGCCGGTATCCTTTCTCCATTCCTGCCGTTCGGAAACTGGAGGTCTTGGAGCTGAATCCTCGGGTCACCTTTTTTGTGGGGGACAACGGAACGGGAAAGTCCACGCTCCTGGAGGCCGTGGCTGTAAATTTTGGCTTTAATCCCGAAGGAGGCAGCCGGAATTTTACCTTTTCCACCTATGCCTCTCATTCCTGTCTCGGCGACTACCTCCTCCTGGTCAAGGGGACAAAGCGCCCCCGGGACGGCTATTTTTTCCGGGCGGAGAGTTTCTATAACGTCGCCACCAATATCGAGGAACTGGACGCCGAGCCGGGACTCGGGGGGCCGATCAGCGCTAGTTACGGCGGAAATCTCCACGAGCGTTCCCATGGGGAAAGCTTTTTTGCCTTGTTGAACAACCGCTTGGGCGGGAACGGCCTTTATCTCTTCGACGAGCCAGAGGCCGCGTTGTCGCCGCTCCGGCAACTTTCCATGCTCCGCCGCCTGAAAGAATTGACCGACAGCGGCTCCCAGTGCCTGATCGCCACCCATTCTCCGATCCTCATGGCCTTTCCGGACAGCACGATCTATCAGTTTTCCCAGGAAGGCGTCCGGCGTCAGCGCTACGAAGAAACCGACCAGTTCCGGATCACCCGGGACTTTTTGAACCGCTATCCGCAGATGCTGGCGGAACTGTTTTCGGATGGATCGGAGCGCCGGCGTTGAAACGAACCGCGGCAGCGGCGGAAACGGAAAAGGTTTCCGTCTGCTGCCGCGGATTTTTGCGACTTTTCAGCCGTTGTTCAAGAAACCGTCACATAGCGGCTTTATAATAAGGACAAAAACCAGAAGGGAGGGTTTTGCCCTTGTGGGAACAATTGAAACGGCATGATGACTGGCTGATGGCAGCCGCTGTCCTCCTGTTGTACTTTCTTCTTGTGGGAGCCGCGCCGCAGGTTTTCGCGGAGGGGGAGACCGCACTCTTTTCCCAGCAGGTTTCTTCCGCAGCCGCAGAAAATCCTTTTGAGGGCTCCACGAATATGCGCGTTTATTGGGAGGCCCTGGAAATCGTCGGAGAAACGCCGCTGGACAGTCTGACGGACTCCCAGAAAACTCAACTGACCGCTCTCGGGATTACGGAGGAGCAGCTTCCGGAATTCCTGGAAAACCTTCAGATTTTTTTGGAGGAGGAAATCACTCCTTCTGATGGGCAAGACCCGGCCGCGTCTCGCCGGGATCTTTTTGTGTTGGGCGCCTGTTTCGTTCTGATACCGCTTCTATTGGCAGCGGTGGTTTTCCTGTTCGTCTGGTTCGGCCGCCGCGGACGTTTCCGGACTGGTAAGGACGGCTAAATGGAAGTTCCCCTAGATGCTGGGAGCCGGGCTTTTCCTCAACGCCGCAAAGCTCCGTCATGTTGAGCCAGTACCGTTTGGGGCAATGGTTCATCCGACACCGTGGGTTATAGCGTCCTTCGATGGCGATGGTCTTGTAAAACCTCCGCCACAGCGCCTGATACCGCGCCTCGGTTTCGTCAATCGCGGGCAGTTCAATGCTGTCGGCGGGAATGATCGCACTTTTTCCGCTCAGATGGACCAGCGCCATCCCATGGGTGTTGTCATAGATCAGAAACGTCTCCTCCGGAAAGCGCTCTGCAAAATGCGGAGCTAGCCGGGGGAGCACTTGGTTTTTGGGGTCGATTACAGCCGTCAGCACATGGTCCCGTTCCGAAAAGCGGAGAAATCCCTTGATCAAATGGCTCTCGTTGCCCACAAACTGCACCGCTTTCTGCAGTCGGGAAACCGTTTCGTCCTGGAGCATCTGGGTGATCTGAGGGCCTGCGCAATATCCTTTGCGGAGAAAATCGAGGATCAGCCGCTCTTTGTGCTCCTCGCAGGAGAGAAATCCATCCTCCACCCATCGCATGGCCTCCGCGGATATTTTCTGCGGGATCGAATCCCGGACCCGTTTGGCCTTCACCGGGTCGGTCTCGATATAGCGGGGCGGGCAAAGGGAAGCCTGCTCTGCGTCCTCTGGATAAATGTTCGCCGGAAGTTCCTTCTCCGCGATAGCCGTAAAAATGCAGCAGAGCATTCCGTCAAAGCTCCCGTCGTATACATAGGCGTTTAAAGTTGTCCGGTAAGGCATTTTGCCGCATCCTCCCTTGTCAGCATTCGTGGGTCTGAGAAAAGGGTCAGCTGTTCCCCCCGGGCTGCCTCCAGCATCCCGGCCGCCTTGTCCGACAACACCGCCCGGATCATGTTGTCGGATTTCAGCCGCGCGCCATCCGGCTGCTTTCCGTTGCAGAGGATAAAGTACTGCGCCCTCTTGAGCACCACTCCGATTTTTTTCAGGGCCGCCAGATCCAGCGTGCCGGTACGGCGAGCCGCGACGATCCTCTTTGCCGACCGCACCCCGATACCTGGGACCCGCAGCAGGACCTCATACGGCGCACAGTTGACCTCCACCGGGAAGTGCTCCAGATGATTGACTGCCCAGTTGCATTTTGGGTCCAAAAAGGGATTGAAATTCGGATGTGCGTCGTCTAACAGCTCCTTTGCCTCGAATCCGTAAAACCGCAGCAGCCAGTCCGCCTGATAGAGCCGGTGTTCCCGTAACAAAGGCGGCTTGGTGTCCAGGGAAGGGAGTAGAGAACTTTCCACTACTGGCATGTATGCTGAAAAAAATACTCGCTTCAGAGAATATTTCCGGTATAGCGCCTCTGTGAGATGGAGAATCTGAAAGTCGCTTTCTGGCGATGCTCCCACGATCATCTGGGTGCTCTGCCCGGCGGGCGCAAACCTTGGCGCGTGCTTGTATTTGACCAGATCGGTGCAGTTTTCCGCGATTCCGTTCCGGATCAGCCCCATGGGGGCGAGGATGGCGGACTTGCTTTTGTTGGGGGCTAGAGCATTGAGGCTCTGTTCGCTGGGAAGCTCAATGTTGACACTCATCCGGTCAGCCAGCAGTCCCAGCCTGTGGATCAGCGTCGGATCCGCACCGGGGATCGCCTTCACGTGAATGTATCCGTAAAAATGGTACTCCTCCCGGAGAATCCGCAGCACCTCCATCATCCGTTCGCAGGTGTAGTCAGGATTTTTGAGAATCCCTGAACTGAGGAACAGCCCTTCGATGTAATTGCGGCGGTAAAACTGAATGGTCAGATCTGCCAGCTCCTGCGGGGTGAAGGTCGCTCTGGGTGTATCGTTGGTAACACGGTTGACACAGTATTGGCAGTTATAGACGCAGGCGTTGGACATCAGCACCTTGAGCAGGGAGATGCACCGTCCGTCGGCCGCAAAACTGTGACAGATTCCGCAGGCTGAGGCGTTTCCAATGCCGCCCTTTTCCGGTTTCCGGTCCATTCCGCTAGAGGTGCAGGCTGCATCGTACTTTGCGGCATCGGTGAGTATCGTCAGTTTCTTCATCAAATCCATTTTCATCGCCCTTTTCTCGAACATCTATTCTTATTATAACACCGAACAATCGTTTTTGTAAAGTGGCTCCGAAAATTTTTTCTGTTTGGGACAGTTCGTGAAGCGTTTGCCGCAAAATGAGCAGTTCTCCAAAAAGGATCCTATTTCTTATTCAGGCGATGCTTTGAAAATAATATCCTTCAAAATGTTTTCGAAACGGCGCATATCCTTGGATCAGGAGATCTTTCTGACAAACCGAAGGCCCGTCTATAAGACGGGCCTTCTTGTATCTTGCTAATTTTATCCCAGTGAAATTCCAAACAGCCGTAAGGTGTTCTCCCGGGCCGCGTCCACCAGCTCCTGGACAGGAACCCCCTTGATTTCCGCCGCTCGCTCCGCCGTATGGGCGATCATCGGCGACCAGCATCGCTTCCCGCGATAGGGAACCGGCGCCATATAGGGACAGTCCGTCTCCAGCAGCAGCCGATCCAGAGGCACCGCCGCACAGGCCTCTGCGGGCTTCCGCGCATTTTTGAAGGTCAGCACGCCGGTGAACCCGACGTATAGCCCCATTTTCACCACTTCCCGCGCCGTTTCCGCGGATCCGGAAAAGCAGTGCATCACCCCGCGCACCGGGTGCTCCCGCAGGATGTCCAGGGCGTCCTTTGTCGCGTCCCGGATATGGAGAATTACCGGTTTGTCCAGACGGCGCGCCATTTCCAGCTGCGCGATAAAAACGCGCTTCTGGATGTCATGGTCCGGCTCGGGCCAGTAGTAATCCAGTCCGATCTCGCCGATGGCCACCACCTTGGGTTGGGCCAGCAGCCCTTCAATTTCCGCGAGTCCCTCTTCGGTGCAGAGATCCGCGTGCTCCGGATGATAGCCGACCGCCGCCCAGATCGCCTCATGCCCGGCGGCCAGCGCCGCGGAGTTCCGGGAGGACTCCAGACAGCACCCGATATCGAGAACGCCGCAGACCCCTTGTCTTGGCAGCTCCGCAAGCAGCTCTTCCCGGTCCCCATCAAAGGACGGGTCACCATAATGGGCATGAGAGTCGAAAATACCGTGAATCACAGCACGCCTCCTCAGTGGATCCGGCTTCCGGCCGGGACGGACGGATCGACGAACAGCACCTTCACGTCGTCCTCGGAACAGTCCGCTGCCAGTATCATTCCGTTGCTCATCTCGCCGCAGAGCTTGGCGGGCTTCAGGTTGGAGACCAGAATGATCTTTTTTCCAACCAGATCCTCCGGCGCATACCACTGGGAGATGCCGGAAAGAACCTGCCGTTCTCCGTCGCCATCGTTGAGTATGAGCTTCAGCAGCTTCTTGGATTTTTTCATCTTTTCGCAGCTGAGCACCTCGGCGACCCGCAGCTCCACCTTCGAAAAGTCCTCAATGCCGATCTGGGCTACGCCCTCCACGGTCTCCGCCTTCTTTTCCGCGGCAGGAGCCTCTTTGGCAGCTGCTTCCGCCTTGGCGGCGGCGATCTGCGGCTCAACGATCTCCTTCTGGATACGTTCCATCATCTTCACCTCGTCGATACGGGCGAAGAGCGCCTTGGCCTCGCCGACTTTCCGCGCTGGGGCAGCGCCGAAGCACTTCAAAGAATCCAACCCGGCAGCAGGGGAGCCGATCTGTTCCAGAATCGAGGCACTGGTGTCCGGCAGGAAGGGCGTCAGCAGTACTCCGATGAACCGAATGGCCTCCATGAGGTTGGAGAGCACCGTTTTCAGCCGGGGAAGGGAGGCCTCGTCTTTGGCCAGAACCCAGGGTGCTGTCTCATCGATATATTTGTTGGACCGCTGCGCCAGGGCGATGATCTTCTGTAAGGAGTCGGCTGTGCGGTATTCCTCCATGGACGAAAGGACTCCAGCCGCCGCGGAAAGAGCCGCGTCCTTCAGTTCCTGGTCCAGAGGCTCCTCCACGGAAGCCGCGTCGATCTCGCCGCCGAAGTATTTGTTGGCCATGGCGACAGTGCGGTTGACCAGGTTCCCCAAAGTGTTGGCCAGTTCGGCATTATACTTGGTGATGAACGCCTCATAGGTGATGCTGCCATCCTGAGCGTAGGGCATGGCGGCCAGCATGTAGTACCGCACCGCGTCCACGCCGAAGAGCCGCACCATGTCGTCGGCGTAAATGACGTTCCCTTTGGATTTGCTCATCTTGTCGGCAGCAAAGAGCATCCACGGATGCCCGAACACCTGCTTGGGCAGGGGAAGATCCAGGCTCATCAGGAAGATGGGCCAGTAGATGGTGTGGAACCGCAGGATGTCCTTGCCGATGACATGGACGTCGGCGGGCCAGTATTTTCCAAAGTTCTCCCCCCGGTTCCCGTCGGGGTCGTAGCCCAGCGCTGTGATGTAGTTGGTCAGCGCATCCAGCCAGACGTACACCACATGCCGGCCGTCGAAATCTACCGGGATGCCCCACTTGAAGGACGTCCGGGAGACGCAGAGGTCCTGAAGGCCGGGCTTCAGGAAGTTGTTGATCATTTCCTTTTTCCGGGATTCGGGGACGATGAAGTCCGGGTGCTCCTCGATATATTTCATCAACCGGTCCTGGTATTTGCTCATTCGGAAGAAGTAGGCCTCCTCCTTGGCCTCCTTGACCGGCCGTCCGCAGTCGGGACAGCAGCCGTCCTTCAGCTGGCTCTCCGTCCAGAAGGACTCGCAGGGGGTGCAGTACATCCCGCTGTATTCGCCCTTGTAGATGTCGCCCTTTTCATACATTTTTTTGAAAATCTTCTGCACGGCCTTTTCATGGTAATCGTCGGTGGTGCGGATGAAATAGTCGTAGCTGGTGTTCATCACGTCCCAAATTCCCCGGATCTGTCCGGCGACCTGATCAACGTACTCTTTGGGGGAAACGCCGGCGGCCCCCGCATATTCCTCGATCTTCTGACCGTGCTCGTCGGTGCCGGTGCAGAAAAACACGTCATAGCCCTGCAGCCGTTTCATCCGCGCGATGGCGTCTGTCAGCACGATTTCGTAGGTGTTGCCGATGTGGGGCTTCCGCGAGGCGTAGGCGATAGCGGTGGTAATGTAAAACGTTTTCTTTTCCATAGTAAAATCCTTTCTGAATGGCAGGCGGTCTGTCCTACCATCTTTTTAAATTTCTCTGGTGCTTTTTCAAATAGGCTTCTCGCAGCTCCTCCACCGAAAGCCCGTAGCAGAGCATCACGTCGTTCAGATACATCAAAACGTCGCACAGCTCTTCCGTAAAGTGCTCCCTGGTGGCGTTATCCTCCATGATGCGCCGATCTCCGTCCTTTTTGATGATGTCAGCGACTTCCCCCAGCTCGATCATTAGCCACAACAGCTTGTTTTTTCCGTTTTCCGGCGCCACAGGCTCCCATTGGTCCTTGTATTTTTCCTGCAGCTGCCTTTGGATTTCCTGCATTTCCCGAAATCCCAAATCCTCCATGATGCTCTCCTCCTTCAGCTTCCGTATTTCTACCGCACCTGCATATAGTAGTCCAGAATCACCGTCCCATCAGCGGGATCCGGCGCGGTGAACCGGGGACAGGCGTAGACCTCCATGCAGAAGGAGTCAGGCGCCAGCCCCTGCTTCTCCATTTTCTGCAGAGGCAGGTCGTTCTCCATGGCGTAAATCTCCGGCTCTTTCCCTTTAATACGCCCCGCCGCCACGCGGCAGGCCGGGATGTCCCGGAAGGCAAATCCCTCCGGCACCGGAGTCCTCGGTCGCATCAGCATCCCCACCAGACAGGTGAAGGAACCGTCTTCCTCCAGATCGCCCATCCACCCGATATAGGCGTCCTTGGCGTCATCCAGGATCTCCTGATACAGCGCGTCCTCCATCGCCTCCAGGATCGGAAACGTGCCGTCTCCAAAGCATTTTCCCCAAAATTCGGGTATGGGATTGACTCCAAGAGGGGAGATCTTTCGCTCCTTTCCTACCATTCGGAAGGCGGGAAGCTCCATCACCTGAAATTGGATCAGTTCTGCCATTGATACCCCTTCTTTCTTAAAAAATCCAAACGAAAACTGCCGGCAAACGGGAATTGTTCCTACAGGGAGTGTTCCATTTCATTGTTTTTAGCAACAAATCCGCATCGCGCGTACAGCTGCCTCCCGTGCTCACTGCTATTCAGCCATAGCCTTTTGATTTGCATTTCCGCAGCATATCGGATGATTTCCTTGATAATCTCCGTCGCAAATCCCCGTTTTCTGAATGCGGAACAGGTATAGATGTTGAAAAGATACCCTTCCTTTCCAGTCAGATTCTCTTGATAGGGAACACGGTTGAACAGGCATAGAGAGCCGGTTGCGGCAAGATTCTTCCCATCGGGAATCCCCCAGCAGATCAGGTCTTTGCCGATATGGGTCAGATAATATTTCTTATCGACCTCTGCGCCGATACGAAAACTCAAAAACGCCCCGTCTTAAGCCAAAACCGGCTGAAGACGGGGCGCAGACTCCGTGGTACCACTTCACTTCATTCCCCAAAGGGAACCTCACAGGATACGATTCATATCCACTCGCTGTAACAGGCGAACCTGTCGTGCTCTAAACGAGACCTCGTCTCGAACACGCCACTCGGGAGCCATCTTCACTCGTTCCGCGCACGCTTCCTTCCACCAGCCGGGAGCTCTCTTTGCTTTGCGGAAACGGTTACTCTTTCCGTCATTGTGTGTAATTTTATTTTACAATCATCATAGCATGTTTCCCAATGTTTGTCAACGATCCCGCAAGGTTTTTCACGGCAAAAAAACTACATTAGCGGCGCGAAAACCTGCAGAAACCTTCGGACCAGAGAGCGGTACCATGGGAGCCGACAGTCCTCCAGCTTTACTTCCCGTGAGACGGCCCGGGTGGTCTGAAAGTCTGATTCTATGGCCTTCACAGCGGCGGTCCGATACATCCATACCCCACATTCAAAATGGAGGTACAGGCTGCGGAAATCAAAATTGCAGCTGCCGACCACCGCCGAAATCCCGTCGGCGGAGACAACCTTAGAGTGGAGAAACCCCGGGGTGTATTCGTAAATTCGGACCCCGGCCCGCAGCAGTTGGGGGTAGTTTGCCCGGGTCAATTCCTGCACATACCACTTGTCCCCAATATAAGGAGTGAAGATCTCCACAAGAACACCGCTTTTGGCCGCCAGAGCTAGAGCCGTGGCGATTTCATTGTCCAATATTAGGTAAGGCGTCTGGATGCGGACAGATCGGGAAGCCGACTGGATCATGTTCAAATAAAGGTTTTTGCTTACCAGCTCTGAATCCAATGGGGAATCGCAGAAGGGGAGGACAAGTCCCTCACCGAAGGCCGGCGCACCGGCGAGATAAGGCGCATAATCTTCATCTGTCCCAGTGCAGCTCTCCCAAAGGGTCAGGAACATCCGGCACAGGCTCCGGACCCCCTCTCCGCGCAGCAGGAGGGCAGCGTCTTTCCAATATCCGTGCTTTTCCCGGACGTTGATGTATTCGTCCGCCAGATTGATGCCGCCGGTAATGGCGGCTTTTCCATCAATAATGCAGATTTTCCGGTGGTCCCGGTATCCCATGCAAAGGTCCAGAAAGGGACGGTAGCGGTTGAAGACCTGGACCTGGATGCCGAACTGCCGCAGATAGGCGTCGTATTTAGGGGGAAGCGTCTGGATGCAGCCCAGATCGTCGTAGAGTACGCGAACCTCCACACCTTCCCGGAGCTTTCGGAGCAGGATCGCCAGCACCGTGTCCCACATCACGCCTTTTTCGATGATAAAATACTCCAAAAAGATGAATTGCCGAGCTTTTTCCAGCTCCTGGCAAAGGACGCGGAATTTTTCCTCGCCGGGGGTGAGATAGACGGTTTCCGTGTTGGAAAAAACCGGAAAAGGTCCGGCTTTTTGGAGATAGGCTGCGGCCTTGGACGCAGTGGGATCTGAAGCCGCGTCCGGCGGGCAGACGTATTTTTCCGGGAAACATCGGGCAACTTTTTCCTCCACCTTCCGGAGAGTTTGCTGGAGGCGTGGCGGGACGCTTCGCCGGTTGAAAGCCAGAAAAAAGAAGCAGCCAAATCCGGGAAGTCCGAGGATTAGGATGACCCATGCCAACTTATAGGCGGGGTTGTCTGGCCAGGAGACGATGAACACCACCAAGAGCCCGCTGAGAAGCTGAAGAAACAGCCAGCCGGCGGCAGAATATTCCCGGAGCCAGAAAAGGCCAATGCAGAAAAAACCGGCCTGAAGTAAGATCAATATAGTAAAATGAAGCAGCCGGGACGTCAAAAATCGGATGAATTTTTTCATAAGCCCTCCCGGTAAAATAGCGGATACTCGCACAAAATAGGTTGCCCCATCTTTTCGAAAGTATTGAAAAGACGGGGCGTATATTTCCGGAAATGATGCTGTACGCCGACAATATCGTTGAAGGAACCGGTTTCCAAATCTTGAATGATCGAAGTGTTCAAGAATAAAAAGAAAGCCCCGACGGACGGACCGCCGGGGAAATGGGAAACGCTACTTTTTGTTTTCAATGTCAAATTCCCGCAGCCGGAGGACGTCCTGCTCCGTAATATTGCGGACCTCATGACCGTTTACCATCCGCGTATGGTAGAACGTCAGCGGATAGGTCAGAAAGGCCGGGGGAACCTGGTTGGTAAGCGGTGGCTTTGCATAGTTGCCGACGACCTTCGGCTGAGGCATGTGTGTTTTTTTATGAGAAATGCGGCGCTTTTTCATCCGGTATTCCTCCCTTGCGGCGTTGTGCCGCAATTTTAGAATACCCGGGATCGGGCCGGTTATGGCCGGTGAAGTCTTCCAGCTGTCAGGACAGGTATTTGCCGGCCTCCACAGCGGCGACTGCTCCGTCGGATGCCGCTGTGACAAGCTGACGGAGGGGCTTCGTACGGACATCTCCGGCGGCGAACACGCCGGGCAGACTGGTATGGCAGTCCTCACCCGCGCGGATGTAGCTGCCGTCCAGTTCCAGCTGGCCCTTAAAAAGGGAGGTATTGGGATCAAGGCCGACAGCGACAAAAACGCCGGAGACCTTCTGATCTGACAGGCTTTCATCCTTTGTACTGCGAAGGACGATGCCGGTGACCTGCTTGTCTCCGGTGATCTCCTCCACGGTGGCGTTGAGAAGCAAGCGGATGTTCTCCCGCGCACGGACGGCATCGATTACAGACTGATGCGCGCGGAATTCTTCACGGCGATGGATCAGAAAAACCGTTTTACAGCTGTTGGCAAGGAATAGTGCATCCTCTAGGGCGGTATTGCCGCCGCCAACGATGGCGACGTCCTTTCCGCGAAAAAAAGCGCCATCGCAGGTGGCGCAGTAGGAGACACCACGTCCCTGAAATTCTGCTTCTCCGGCACAACCCAGCTTGCGGTGGGAGGCACCGGTGGCCAGGATAATCGCGCGGGCTTCCAAAACCTCCCTGGAAGTGTGAACGCGTTTGACAGCGCCAGCCAATTCTACGTGGGAGACCGTGACGGACTCCGGCTTTACGCCCAGGCCGGCGGCGTGATCGTGAAGATTCTGAACAAAGTCAAAACCGGAGATACTGGGGATGCCCGGATAGTTGTCAACGTCCGGAGAGTTGAGAATCTGACCGCCGTAGACACTGTTTTCCAGCAGGCGGACAGAGAGACCGGCGCGGACAGCGTAAATGGCGGCGGACAATCCGGCGGTACCCGCGCCTAAAATTATCAAATCGGTCATAAAAGAACCTGCCTTTCTGAAACTAGCATATGTTTATTTGCTATTATCATACCACAAAGCCGGCGGCAGGACAATCTTTTTGCAGAATTCTCCGTTTTTATTGGCAGAAAGCGGTTTTCGTGCTATAATGATGAAAAACGGGAACAGAAAGAAGGATTTCATGAGACCAGTTGGATTTTATCCCGGAGAAATTTTGCTGCCGCGGTGCGACCTGTCCCGGTGGAGCGTGGTTGCCTGCGACCAGTTTACGTCGCAGCCGGAATATTGGGAAGAGGTGGAGCGGATCGCAGGAGACGCCCCTTCTGCTTACCGGATGATTTTTCCGGAAGCGTATCTGGAAACGGTGGATTTTGATGAAAAAATCACGTCCGTCAACCAAACAATGCAGGATTATCTTGATCAGGGCTTGTTCACCGCTTATCCGGGGGCGATGATCTACGTGGAGCGCACCTTGCTGGACGGATCAGTCCGCCGCGGAATACTGGGGCTGCTGGATCTGGAAGAATACGATTATCGAAAGGGATCCGATTCACTGGTGCGCGCTACGGAAGGGACGGTCCTGGAACGGATTCCGCCCCGGGTCCGTATCCGGGAGCACGCGCCGCTGGAAACCCCGCACATCCTGGTTCTCATCGACGATCCGGAAAAAACGGTGGTGGAGCCGATCCGGAAGAAAACGCCAGAGATGGAAAAGCTCTACGATTTTGAGCTGATGCAGGGTGGCGGAAACATCCGGGGCT
Organism: uncultured bacterium; assembly: GCA_905214265.1. GTDB lineage: Bacteria > Bacillota > Clostridia > Oscillospirales > Ruminococcaceae > Merdivicinus. The sequence goes on along the minus strand of CAJMLQ010000031.1, from coordinate 7,787 downwards.
GGCTGATCGGTGAAGCAGAACAGAAACGAATTTCCGGAGCCCTGGGTGCGCTGGCGGACCCGGAGGTCTTTGCCAGGAAATACGGAACGCCGGATGCGCCGCTTCTGCTGTATGCAGTGGGGGACGGAAACCATTCCCTGGCTACGGCCAAGGAGTGCTGGACCCGGCTGAAGGAGCGGCTCACACCAGAGGAAGCTGCGATACATCCGGCGCGGTACGCCCTAGTGGAGTTGGGAAATCTTCACGATGACTCCCTGAAATTTGAGGCGATTCACCGAGTGGTCTTTGGGGTGGAGGAAGAAGCCTTTTTGGCGGCACTTCGGGAATACGCGGCCTCCCGCGCCGGGAACGGGACGGAGCAGACGGTCACGGTGGTGACGGCCTCCCGGGAAGAGGCGCTTCCCATCCCGCACCCGGACCGGACGCTGGCGGTGGGGAGCATCCAGACGTTTCTGGACGATTATCTTGCCGGCCGCGGCGGAAGGGTAGATTATATCCACGGGGAAGATGTGGTCCGCTCCCTGGCGGAAAAGGGAGCGGTCGGGATCCTGCTGCCGGTAATAGAGAAAAACGATCTGTTCCGGACGGTGATCCTGGAAGGCGCGCTGCCTCGGAAGACCTTTTCCATGGGAGAAGCCCCCGAAAAGCGCTATTATCTGGAATGCCGCAAGATTTAGCGGAAGGAAAAATCAACGTACCGCGTATCATATCGTACGGAGCGGTTGTTTTTACAAGCCGGAGAGAAAACCAATTTCTCTCCGGCTTGTTCGTTAAAAAAGGGTCAGCTGTTTAGCCTCGGGAAGGGGCCTTAGGGGCCGGACGCTGCTTTGGAGGAGAGAGCCGGAGGGGATATCGGCGAGGAAAGGGGATGGTTCCCCTGGAGCAGTGAGAATCAGTTCTTCTTTGGCGCGGGTCAGCCCCACGTAAAAGAGACGGCGCTCCTCTTCGCGTTCGGAGATCCGACCGGGCATATCCAGCGGCAGGACAGAGCGTGCGCAGCCACAGAGAAACACCACGGGGAATTCCAGTCCCTTTGCTCCGTGGAGCGTCATCAGAGTGACTGCATCGGAGGTGTAATGCTTTCCGCCGCTGCGGGAGATGTCGCCTTCCTCTCCCAGATTCAGGGTGCGGAGCAGGGAGGGCATATCCGGGTGAAGAATCGCGGTATTGAGCAGTTTTTCCATGGGTACAGAGCCGGAAAGGCTCATTTCCTCCATCCAGATTTCCAAAAGCTTCCGGGGCTTTTCACGGGACAGGCGGGGGGCATAGGCGGCGGCCAGCTCCTGCCAGCGGAGCAAGGCGGTTTCTGCGGAGAGAGAGTCCGGAAGAGGTAAAGCGCGCTGGCTTGGGAGAAGAGCGGCAAAGGCCCGCGCCGTCTGTTCCGGGCACCGGAAAAGGATTTGGAGGCAGGCGCGGAGGGAGACCGCGTCCGACGGGCGCAGCAGGTTCCGGAAAAAGCCCAGAGTGCCGCGGACCGCGTGGTCGGACAGGGAGGGGTCCCGTCCGGTGACCAGGTAGGGGATCCCTTCAATGGTCAGGCATTTTTCCAGAACCTCCGCCTGGCGGTGGGTGCGGTAGAGGATCGCAATGTCGGAGAATCCCCGGGGAGGTCGTTCCGCGGAGGAAAGGGCGGAATGGGCGTCCAGCATGTCGACACCGCCTACCATACGGTTGATTTCCTTGGCCAGAAAAACAGCCTCGGAAAAATCGTCAGGGGCCCGTACAAGCCGGACCGGCGTTCCCGCGGGATGTTGTGCCTCCAGTCGGCGCTCAGGGCCAGGGTTCCGGGCGATGACCGGAAGGGCGCTTTCCAGAATCTCCGGAGTGGAACGGTAGTTTCGGACCAGGCGGATGGTTTCCAACCCCGGAATATCTGCTGCCAGGCGCTCAAAACAGCGGGCATCGGAGCCGCGGAAGCCGTAGATGGCCTGGTCGGGATCGCCGATGACAAAGAGACTTTGTCCGCCTCGGCTCCAAGCGGAAATCAGACGGTACTGGACGTCATTGATATCCTGAAACTCGTCCACCAGCAGGTGGGAAAACCGTGAGTCCGGCGAGGAGTCCGCAAGACGGCGGAGAACCTCCAACAGTAGATCGTCGAAATCCAGCAGATTGTCCTGCTTCAGGCGGGCGCAGTAGCGGAGAACGGCTTCGGGCGGCGAATCCGGCGGATAGGGGACGGTATTTTTGATACGGGATACCTCCTGGAGAAGCTGTCGTGGAGAGGTTTTCTGCCCCAGTTCTCTCAAAACGTCCTCCGCAATGGTCAGAGCCTCGCTTTCATCCAGAAGGGAAACCTCTCCTAGGAGCTTTAGGCAGATGGAGTGGAAAGTACCGATAGTCATGGCGGATACGGTTCGTTTGCTGCCAAAGCTGGCCTCCAGCCGCTGGCGCATTTCGGCGGCGGCCTTGTTGGTAAAGGTGACGGCGGTGATGGACGAGGGTGGGACGCCGCAGGTTTCCACCAGCCAGACGATGCGGGCAGTTAGGGTTTTCGTTTTGCCGGTTCCGGGACCAGCAATGACGGCGGTGGCAGAACCTTTGGCGGTAACGGCAGCCAGCTGCTCTGGATTGAGACCGGAGAGGGGACCGGATTCCGGTGCGGCAGGCGCCGGAGCGTCTGTTTTCGCGCGGGCAGAGGGCTTTCGAGCTGCCGCTTTTTTGGCGGGCTTTCCGACGGAAGCTTCTTTGCCTTGGAAAAAGCTCATCTGGCCGCTGAAGGCACGAATCTCTTCTCCGGTGAGCAGAGTGATTTTTCCATATTCGCCGTCAAATCCCGGGCTGCGCTGGACCCTGCCCTCCCGTAAGCGGCGGATGCCCTCTGTGATGCAGGGGCCTGCTCCGCGGCTGATATTCTCCAGGGGAAGTTCCCGAAGGATTCGGAACTCCGGACCCAGATCCCGGAGCATGGACAGATACTGGTTTTCCGTCCGGGCACAGGCGACAGAATAACCGGTGGAGGCTGCGATGATCTCTGGGAGGGGGACTAGACTCTCGAAGGGCTTGGCTCCGGGGAAGGTAAACGTTTCCGGGCGGTCCGCCAACTGCTCCACCCGGTGCAGCACGCCGGTGGTGAGCTTTCTGCCACAGACCGGGCAGATGCCGTTTTGTTCCTCCGCTTCAGCGGGTGAAAGGCAGATGCCGCAGTTTCGATGGCCGTCGAAGTGATACTTGCCCTCTTCCGGAAAGAATTCGACCGTGCCGGAAAGGCCCTCTCCGGTGGCAAGCGCCTTGGCCAGGGCGGGATAGGAGGGCTCGATCTCCAGCAGGTTTGCCTCACGGCCCAGCTTCGCAGGGGAGTGGGCGTCGGAATTGGAAATCAAATGGAAGCGGTCCAGTGCGGAGAGCCGCCGGATCATAGGAGGATCGGAGGAAAGGCCGGTCTCCAGGGCGGTGATGTGGGGCGTGAGGTCTTCGAAGCACTCCTCGATGGCGTCAAATCCGGAAAAGGCGCCGAACAGCGAAAAGTGGGGCGTCCAGATATGGGCGGGAACAAAGATAGCTCCGGGACAGGTATCCAGCATAATCTCCAGCAGATCCCGGGTGTCCAGCCCCAGAATGGGACGGCCGTCCGAATGGAGGTTCCCGATAGCCTCAAGGCGGTGGGAAAGTGCTTCTGCATCCTCCAGGCTCGGGAGAATGAGAAGACTGTGGACCTTGCGGACCCGGCCGTTTTTCTTATAAATGGAACTGATTTCTCCGGTCACGGTAAAATAAGGCCCGCTGGCTTCTACGTCGGGCGCGTCCGGGAAACGGAATTCCCGGCGCAGCGTGTAAAAACCGTTTCCGGTTGGCTCCAGCTTTTCCGAAAGCTCCTGTCTCCAGGCAGGATGGGTAAAATCGCCGGTTCCCAGAAGAGAAAGCCCTTTCCGGCGGGCCCACAGGTCCAGCATTTCCGGAACGCAGTCCCGGCTGGTTGCACGGGAATAGCAGGAATGGATGTGCAGGTCGGCAAGAAGCATGTGATAGGCCTCCATTTTTGTGAGAATTTACTTTTATCATACCCCTTTTGCGGGCCGGATGCAAGAGCCGGCCTAATAATGCCGGGACTGAAGCAGAGGATGGAGGGAAAAGTAAAAAGTGTATGAAATTCATGAATGAAATGTAAACAATATGAGCCGGTATGGAGTGGTTTGTGATACAATAAATGAGGTGAAAAATCACCGGCTTTCTGAAACACATTGTCTGAATAAAAGGAATGGGAATGCATATGTTGAGAAGCATGACCGGATATGGAAGGGGACAGGGGAGCGGCGGCGGATTTGATATAACGGTTGACTTAAAGTCTGTGAACCACCGTTATTTCGAGTTTGCAGCGAAACTTCCGAAGTCCTTCCTATTTCTGGAGGAACGGCTGAAGGGTTTGGTGCAGTCATCCGTCAGCCGCGGAAAGGTGGAGGCCGTAGTGACCGCTAGCTCTGTAAGCGGCGGGGACGTGGAGGTCGTAGTCAACGAGGCCGCGGCGCAGAACTACATCAGCGCTCTCCGAAAGATGCGCGTACCGCTGGACTTGCAGGACGATCTGAAGTTGTCGCATCTGCTGCGCTTCCCCGATATTTTTATGGTGAAGCGGGCAGAGCTGGACGAGGACACCATCTGGGAGGCGGTGTCCGGTGCGGCAGAGGCTGCGCTGGGATCCTTTCAGTCCATGCGGGAAGCGGAAGGCGCCCGACTGAAGGCGGATCTGTTGGAGAAGACCCGGCGGGTGGGCGAGCTGGTTGCCCAGGTGGAGGAAAAGGCTCCGGAGCTGCGAGTGGATTACTACAATAGGCTTTACCAGAAGCTCGCCGAGGTGCTGGAGGATAAAAACATCGAAGAATCCCGGCTGGTGGCTGAAGCGGCGATTTTCGCCGACAAAGTTGCGGTGGATGAGGAGACGGTCCGTCTCCGGAGCCATCTTCATCAGTTTGGCGACTTCCTGGAAAACGGGGGAGCCATCGGGAAAAAGCTCGATTTTCTGGTCCAGGAGATGAACCGGGAGGCCAATACCATCGGTTCCAAGGCACAGAACCTGGAGATTGCCCGGGTCGTGGTGGAAATGAAGGCGGAAATTGAAAAAATCCGGGAACAGATTCAAAATATTGAATGAGGTGGATGTATGAAACTCATTAACATCGGTTTTGGCAACATGGTGTCTGCAAGCCGGATCATTACCATTGTCAGCCCGGAATCCGCCCCGATTAAGCGGATCATCCAGGATGCCCGAGACAACGGTGCTCTCATCGACGCGACCTATGGGCGGCGGACCCGGGCGGTCATCGTCATGGACAGCGGTCACGTCATCCTGTCGGCGATTCAGCCGGAAACCGTGGCCAACCGGTTCGGCCAGCCGGACGAGCTGGAGGACGAGGAGGATGAAGATGAGTAAGGGCTCGCTGATCGTCTTTTCCGGTCCCTCCGGATGCGGAAAAGGAACGGTTTTGAAGGAATTTTTCGCTTCGGGCGGGCAGGCGTTCTACTCAGTATCCGCCACGACCCGCGCGCCGCGTTCCGGCGAGGAAGAGGGAGTTCATTACTATTTCCTCACCCGGGAGGCCTTTGAGCACAAGCTGGAGAGCGGCGAAATTCTGGAGCACACTACCTATTGCGGAAATTATTACGGGACGCCCAGAGCCCCGGTCTACGAACGACTGGAGCGGGGGGAAAACGTGATTTTGGAAATTGAGGTGGAAGGTGCTTTCCAGATCCGGGAAAAGTGTCCGGAGGCGGTGCTGGTCTTTGTGATGCCCCCCAGCCTTGCCGAGCTTCGCCAGCGGCTGGAAGGCCGGCAGACCGAGGATGCGGACACGATCAGCCGTCGGATGGAAGCAGCCCGGCGAGAAGTCCGGATGGCTTATCAATACGATTACGTGATCGTAAACGACGTGCTGGAGGAAGCGGTCAGGGAATTGAAGACCATCCTTCGTGCAGAATCGCTGAAAACTTCCAATCGGAAGAAATTTATAGACGAGGTGTTACGTTATGATGCATAGACCTTCTGTTCCGGAATTACTGAAGCCTGGCCAGAGCTACTACTCTCTGGTAGTTGCTGTTGCCAAGCGCGCGCGGGAGATTGCCCAGGAGGCGGACGACAATGGAAACATCCTGATCGAAAAGCCGGTGAAGCTGGCGGTTGACGATTTCGCAAAGGGCCGGTATAAACTGGTTGAGAGCGATGATATCGGCGTGATTCACGACCGCCGCCTGATGTACGTCCCCTCGACTTCTCTGGAAGACGAAGAGTAATCCCGGCAGATGGAAAGGGGGAATCTGATTGAGCCTTGTGGCGGAAGTCGCGGTGGAAAACGCGCTCTTTTATTTCGACAGGCTGTTTAGTTATCGGGTCCCCCAAGACCTGCAGGGACAGGTTCGGCGAGGAATACGAGTACTTGTTCCCTTTGGCCGGGGCAACCGCAAGGTTCAGGGTCTGGTCTTTTCAGTGAAGGCGGAGGCAGAGTCGGGGCGGCCGCTGAAACCAGTTCTGGCCGCAATCGACCGAGGACCCGTTTTGAACGAGGAGGGGTTTCGGCTCCTTGACTATATGGCGGATACGACCTTCTGCAGTTATTATGATGCGCTGAAGTGTATTCTTCCGGCCGGATTGAATGTGACGCCGGAAGAGGAGTTCCGCCTGATTCGCGTTCCGGGGGAGGAAGTGGGCGACCTGTCAGATGATGAACAGCAGATGCTACTTTATCTCCAATCAGCTGCTACGCAGAAGGAACGGGATCAGTTTTTCCGCGGCGGAGATGCGTCTGGCAAGCGACGGACCGCTATGTCCCTTGTGGAAAAAGGATATTTGGAATGTATCGACTTGCTGAGGCCCAAAATGGGCGCGAAAACAGTCCGGCTGGTTCGGATTGCGGAGGGGGTTGACCCAGAGGGGCTTCCCGTTCTGACCGCGAAGCAGCGGGAAGTGGTCCGGGTTCTGGCGGAGGCGGGGTCTGCCGCAGAAAAGGAAGCGGCCTATCACGCGGGCGTGGGTGAAAACGTGGTGCGGACATTGGTGCGGAAGGGCGTTTTGGAGTATTTTGACCGGGAGGTCTTCCGGATTCCCCGGGGAAAGGTATCCGCTGGTTTCCGGCTGGAGGATCTGGAGCTTTCTCCAAGACAGCAGGAAGTTTTTGAAGGCATCCGCGCTCTCTGTCAAAAGGACGAGGCCAACGCCGCCCTCCTTTTCGGGGTTACGGGCAGCGGGAAAACTCAAATATTCATCAAGCTGATCCAGTCCTGTCTGGAGGATGGGCGTCAGGCGATGCTGCTGGTGCCGGAGATCTCCCTGACGCCGCAGTTGCTGGCAAAGTTCCGCGGGCTGTTTGGGGAGAACATCGCGGTGATCCATTCCAGCTTATCCATGGGAGAGCGGCTGGACGAATACCGGCGCATCCGCTCGGGAAAGGCGCGGATTTCCATCGGGACCCGGTCCAGTATTTTTGCCCCCTTCGAAAACCTGGGACTGATTATCCTGGATGAGGAAGGGGAACACTCCTATAAATCCGATTCAACGCCCCGCTACCATGCCCGGGATATCGCGAAGCTCCGGTGCGTCCATCACAGGGCGACGCTGCTCCTGGCCTCCGCGACGCCGAGTATTGAAAGTTATTATGCGGCGAAATCCGGAAAGTACACACTGTTCACCCTGGCAGAGCGGTATGGAGCCGCGGCGCTTCCGGTGGTCCAGATCGTGGACATGCGGAAAGAAGAGCAGGCGCTGAACTTTTCCCCCCTTAGCGACGCTCTGGCGGAGGAGCTTTTGCAGACGTGGGAGCGGGGGGAACAATCCATTCTGCTGATCAACCGGCGCGGGT
>CAJMLQ010000030.1 GCA_905214265.1 uncultured bacterium | reverse complement strand
AGAAGGACAGCTCCTACCAGAACGACAACGCCAGTGCCAAGGGTCAGATAAATATTCCCCTTGCTCAACCCGGCTACCAGGTATCCGCAGAAGCTGGCTGCCGCCGTCAGAAGCGCGTATGGCATCTGGGTCGAGACATGCTGAAGGTGGTTGCACCCTGCGCCGGTGGACGAAAGAATCGTCGTATCGGAGATGGGGGAGCAGTGGTCGCCGAAAACCGAACCAGCCAAGGTCGCCGCCAAAGCGACGGTCAGCAGCTTCACATCTCCCGCAGGCTCCATTACCACCATGACAATGGGGATCAGGATGCCGAAGGTCCCCCACGCCGTGCCGGTGGAGAAAGAGAGCAGCGCTGCCACCACAAAGATGATCGCGGGCAGGAAGTACAGGGACATGTTAAAGTGGCGAACCAGCTCGCCAACGTATTCGCCGGTGCCCAGCAGGTCGCGGCAGACGCCGCTGATCGTCCAGGCCAGCGTCAGGATGATGCAGGCCGGCACCATGGACTTGATGCCCTCGCCGATTCCGTCCATGAAATCGCGGAACTTCACAACACGCCGGGGGATGAACAGGAGGAATGCCACCAGGATCCCACCGAAGCCTCCCAGCACCAGGGATGCCGCAGAGTCGCAGTTGCCGAAGGCGTCGGCAATGGACACGCCCTGTCCGCTGAAGAACTCCCCGGTATAGAGCATTGCCAGAATGGAGAAAATGATAAGGCCCACTACCGGGATAATCAGATCATAGACCTGCCCTTTGGACGAAACCTGCTTTTCACTTTCCGCCGGTGCATCCACCGCGCCCAGATCGCCGGTCTCCTCGGCCAGCTTCTGCACTTTGCCCATGGGGCCGAAATCCAGGTTGGTACAGCAGAAAATAACCACCAGCAGAATTGAAAGCAAAGCGTAAAGGTTGTAGGGAATGGCAGCGACAAAGGCGCCCATCGTGCTGTCAAATCCGCCGGCATCTTTCAGATTGGAGCCGACCGCTGCCGCCCAGCTGGAGATTGGGGCGATGATGCAGATGGGAGCCGCCGTCGCATCGATGATGTACGCGAGCTTTGCCCGGGAAATGCGGTGCTTGTCGGTGACAGGCTTCATAACAGTCCCCACGGTGAGGCAGTTGAAATAATCGTCAATAAAAATAATCACGCCCAGAGCAGCCGTGGCAAGCTGGGAGGAACGCCGTCCCTTGAGCTTCCGGCTGGCCCATGCGCCGTATGCGGCAGAACCGCCCGCCCGGCTGATCACAGCAACCAGCGCACCCAGCAGGCAGAGAAACAAAATGATGTTGACGTTGTCTGCCAACTTGTTCGCCATCAGAGAAAAGGTGTTTTCTACCGTTTTTACAGTGATTCCCGCACCGGAAGCCGTATAACAGGAATAAATCAGCGTTCCGGAAAGAATCCCCACCATCAGGGAGGAAATAACCTCCTTGGTTAGAAGGGCGAGCACGATCGCGATGACCGGCGGCAGTACCGACAGCCAGCCTACTTCTACCATCTCCATAGAATCCCTCTTTCGTGTTATGATTTGATAAAGTGAAAAAGTGTCCGGAATTACTATACAACATTTTTCGCATTATTTCAACAAAATCGTTACATTTTCTTAATTTTTGGCTATCTGCCGAAATTTTGCTCTCAAAATTGACATTTCTGGTAGGGGATACCACAAGATTTCGCGGGAAAAATTGTAAAACTACGCAACGTGTGTTATAATAACTTTAAAGACATCTGCCACAATGGAAAAGGGGGCCAGCCCTTTTCCCTCCCGGGGATTTGCGGCTTTCTCCCCGGGGGTCCTGTCATTCTGCGGACTTCTCTTCCAGCTCTGCTTCCCGAAATGACCGCAAAGGAGTAACCAAATATGCCCGAGAAACAATTTGTTCTCATCCATCAGGACGGCGGCTTTTTCAGCATTAATGACGGCAGTCACTGGATCCGGGTCGCCGATCCCCTTGCCGCCACCGTCCTCACCCAGACCAAAGCCAACAACATCCTTGCCAATATGATCAAGCCCAAGGAGCGCGGCGGCTGGTCCATCCAGCCTTGGAAGCCTCCGGAACCGGATGCTTCCTCCGCTTCTGACACCGCCCCTGCTCCGGAGAAGCCCACAAATCCTCGCCGCGGCCGGGAAGCCCTTAAAGCCCAGGAGGAGGCGGAAAAAAATGAAAAAGCCGCCTTTTTGGATGAATGGCTCGCCAAGGCGGATGAATTCAAGCATTATTATGAGGCGCTGCTGGAACGCAAGCAGGCGCTGATCGAAGAGCTCCGGAACGTCAGCGCCGAGCTCTGCGACATCGAGCATTATGTGGAGTTTACCTCTCTAAATGCCGCCGGCGGCTACCGGGCCTACCGGATGCTCAAGGAGCGCCTGCTCCGACGCCGGCGGATCAAAGATGAGCTGCTGTGCATCTCCATTTTTCTGAAAGCCGAACCGCGGAATATCCTCAACGGAAACCTGACCCGGCAAATCGCCGGCCTGGGCACCCGGGAGTACGGCCCGCGGGTGCTGTCCGAGCTGTTTGAAAACCAGGAATGATCAGCGCCAAAGGATGACGCAGATCAGCCCCAGCGCGAAAAGGACTCCTCCAAGAATTTGGCTTATGGTGCTTCCGCCGCGCTTTCCGCGGGGCAGCACCACCAGAGTCAGGCCCTCCAGCGCGGCCGCTCCGCCAAATAGCAGGAACGCCTGATTGATGCTGTCCGCAATCAAAAAAACTACGCCGAGCAGCAGGATAGCACCTGCCACGGCCGTTGCGGCCCAAAAAGGGATCCGTGTTTTTTCTGCCAGATGGCCGGCTGCCTCGCTGTGTTTCCGGCAGCGTTCGCTGCAATACGCCCCTTCTCCGGCAAATTGTCTGCCGCAATATGTGCATTTCATGAATTCAGCCGCTCCTTTCAGCCCCAGCAAGGGGTCCCTTCCAGTATTTGCGCTTTTCTCTTCTATCATACACCATCTTTCCCGTTTGGGCAAGGGTAGGGGCGAATGCTTCACCTTTTACTTCCCCGGAAAAGCGCGGAAAATATCATCGGTTGACCCGGCATTTGCTGAGGGCGGCTTTCAGAATCGGGAATCTGCAAAACAAGTCGAAAAAGCGGACGGCGCCAGCAACGGCGCCGTCCGCTTCGCTGTCAAACAGCCGGAGATTTGCGGGATAAGGGGTATTGGCCATAGGTACGGGCGGTTTCGATCATAGCGAAAAGATTTTCGTCCGGCGTATCTCTTCCGCACTGGTCGCCGGTGGAAAGGATAAACTTTCCGCCTTCCGCCGCGTCGTCGATGGCCTGCCGACTGGCGGCGGCCACCTGTTCGGGAGTTCCCATCAGCATGACATCGGTGGTGTGAAGGTTTCCCTTCAGCACCAGCCTCTGGCCGTAGAGCTTTTTCATTTCCCGCAGAGTGCAGTTGCCCATGGGCGGCAGCTCCAGCGGATCGATCACTGTCAGATCGGTTTCCTCCGCACAGATTTTTACCATCTCGGCCTCCGGGCCGCAGCAGTGAACATGCGAGGGTACGCCGTTTTCCTTGCAAAGCCGGGTGATGGTCTGTACAATGGGGAGGGCCAGCTCCCGGAACATCTCCACCGTCTGGAAAATCAAAGAGCCGGAACCACCGGTGCAGATAAAATCCGGTTTTTCCTCCAGGCTCATCAGCCGCTCGAATCGCTTGACATAGTACTCCAGCTTCTGATCCCGGCGCTGAATATACTTTTCGGGATTGTCAAAGTAGTCATAGACCGCACGTTCACTGTTAACCAGAAGGCTGGTCCCGCAGGTCACGCCGATAAGGCCATGGTCTCCCATCTCCTCCTTTGCCAGCCGCAGGAGGGCTTCTCCGGTGGGATAACTGCTGCGCTTGACAACCCGCCGCCAGGTAAGCGGCGTTTCATCCAAGCCCAGGGTCTGATAGTGGGTGTTGGCCGGAGGATTGTCGTGGGTGTAGATCCGCGCGGTATCGCCCCAGAAGAGCTTTCCTCCGGCTGACCGCGCCCGCCGGGTGATAATCTGCCGGTCATCTTCATGGACGATGTACTCCTGCTGCTCCAGCTGATCAGCATCCAGGTCGTCAAAAAGCACCGGCAGGCTGCCGTCCATCAGTGCGTCGAACCCAAAATGCTTGACACACCGGATATACGCCTGCCACATGGGGATCTCTTCATAGAGATACAGGTCGATAAAGCTCTTCCCGGTCATCCTGGCTGGTATCATGTTGGAGGTGTCCGGCGACACTGGCACGCAGTCCGTTGGCTGACCGCGCAGAACGGCGGCAAGCCTTTCCCGAGAGGTCATGGCCTCCACTTCCCTTCTTTGCGCAAAATTATGCTCCCAAAATGGAGCAGGTAACACGCTTCCGGGTTTCGTCCCGGCGCAGAGTCTCAAAATCCTCCTGAGAAAGCGGGTAGGAGACCAGTGCAATGGGTCTGTCCTCCCGCAGGGCAATGGCCCGGTCCAGTAAGGTCAAGCCGTAGCGGTCCTCCATACCGGGAACGAATCCGAAATTCAGACCGCGCAGGCCCTCTGTTTTCAGCAGGTCCGGCAGCCATACGGCATCCGCTCCGCAGTAATGCACCGACGCCCCGCCCAGGGCCTCAATGATTTGGCGGATATAAGGCAGAGAAAATTCCAGGTAGTGCTCCCGACCCAGAGTGACCGCGCTGTCATCCCGGATCACCGCCTGGCCAGGGTAAAGGGTGTTCCAGTGATAACAGCAGCCCTTCGGGCCGGCCCCAGCATAGGGCAGCATCCGCCGCAACAGGGCGATGTAGGTCCGGGTAATGACATCCAATAGGGCGTGAATCTGTTCTGGATCGTCATACAGATCGTAATACACCTGATCGCCGCACAACAGGTGCAGCACGTCGAAAGGCCCCTGCAGGTCCGCATGGGCATAGGGGACACAGCGCTTTACGTTGGGGTAGGGGGCCAGCATTTCGTCAAAAAAAGAATAGGTTTCAAAAACACGGCTGCCGTACCCGGCGTCCAGTGGGGCCGTTTCACGGTCCGCATAGGCCGCCAGGTCCTCCGGGTTCACCGGATCGCTCCAGGGAAGCTCATTTGGATTTAAATACCGGCTTTTTGCCCCGAACAACGATGGCAGGATGCCGGTGCCGTAATTGGGTCGGATGGAAGGAATCGCATCCGGCCCGCTGCGGGCTATGGTATTGCAGACCCCCACCAGCTCATTATAGAGCATCACGGAAAGGTCCCGGGAGCCTTCTTCCAGAGTGCGGCGGGCAAAGGGAAGCGCGGCAGGTTCCGCTAGGCACTGGGAGACGCAGACGCCCGGTTCTCCCCGGGAAAGACATCCAGCCACTCGGCTGTGAGCTGCGGCGATGGCCTTGGCATCCAATTCCCGCTCCAAATATTCCAAAACTTCCCGTAAGGGACCAAATTGTTTCATAGAGATATTTCCTCCCGCCACGGATCAAGGCTGCACCAGTTGGTGGGTCCGCTGGGCCAGCTGCTCCACCGTCACGTCGGTATAGCCGACGATGGTGGTGAAAAGGCGGCTGTGGAAGGTTTCGTACCAATAGGGGTCGATTCCGGCCTTCCCTACCATGATGCCGACGATGGAGCCGATGGTAGCGCCGTTGCAGTCGGTGTCAAAGGCCGACTCCACCGCCAGGCAGATGGCTTTGCCTAGATCCTTCCCGCAGTAGAGCAGCGCCATTACCACGATCATGGCATTGGATATGGTGTGGCACCACTCATGGGCGTCGTATTCGTTATAAAGAGTGTGGATGCGGTCCATGACGGCGGTCTCGGAAAGCCCTTCCCGGTGCCAGCTGCGGACTGCGTCGATATCCCGGCGCAGACGACATTTTTCTGGAATCTGAGCCAGTCCAGCATCCAGAATGGCCTGTTCGTCATCGGTGACGGCAGCAGCGGCGATCATAGCAGCAATGAACATTTCCCCGTAGATGCCGTTGTGGACATGGGAGATGCTGGCATCCCGCCAGGCATATTCCGCCGCCAATTCTGGATCCCCTGGGCAGATATAGCCGAACAGGTCGCCGCGGATTTGCGCGCCGATCCGCTCCCGGTAGGGGTTCTGATAGACCGCAGTAAGAGGCGGCAGCATCCCGGCGGCGGCGTTGCGGTAGGCGACCCGCTCCGCCGTGCAGGTGGAAAACATGGGGATCCAGCCCATCCAGCCTTCCAGCACGTCGTCAGGGGTGAATTCCCGACCGTAATTTTCGATGAGTTTCAGGGTAAACACGGTATAATTGGTGTCGTCGTCCACCGGAGCCGCCCCCTCCAGACGGTCGATCCAGAAGCGGTTTTCAAACCATTCGGGATTGAGGCCCTGGGTCTTGGCAAAATCCTCCGGCAGAGAAGCACGAGCAATATAGCGGGACAGCGGCTTGTCGCCAGTATACTGCAAAATTGCCTGAATCTGACAGCGTTTGAACCCCTCTGTGGGCTTGCCCAGCAGACATCCGGCGATACGACCGATCCAGGCACCCTCTAGCTGATCCCGGTACCGGTCTGGTTGAAACGGCGGCAGCTTCGGGGTGATTTTGGGCCGAGCCGCCCGGATCGAGGTGAAATCGTCCGGCTCGCTATAGAGATAGTCGGGCCGCATCGGCGCCGTGCGGAGCTTTTCTCCGATCAAATGCGCCAGATCCTCCACATCGTGGGAGCGCGCCGCCTCGGCCACCGCAGTGCAGACGTCCTTCAGGTATTCGACGTCGCGGCCCTCCTCCCAGCTTTCCTTCCAATCCACGCCAAGGGCATTGGCATATCGAATCCATTTTTGTTCCTTGAGCATACTACTTCACCTTTCCGGACGTCAGCCCTTAATGGAGCCGATCATGACGCCTTTTACAAAATATTTCTGGACGAAGGGATAAACCACCAGAATCGGCACCGTAGCCACCACGATAAGGGAATATTTCAGCACGTCGGCGGTATGGGCCAGAGCGATCTGCATCTCCGGATCCATGACCATGGAAAGATCCACCTTGTTCATGATCAGAATTTCCCGCAAAATAATCTGCAACGGGAATTTCTCCCGGTCGTTGAGGTAGATCATTGCACTGAAGTAGGAATTCCAGTGCCCCACTGCCGAAAACAGTGCAATGACCGCGATGACCGCCTTGGAGAGCGGCAGCACCATGGAAAAAAAGTACTTGGCATCGTTGCAGCCGTCGATGCTGGCTGCCTCAAAGAGGTCATAGGGGATATTGGACTGGATAAAGGTCCGGGCGACGATCATATTGTAGACCGACAGCGCACCCGGCAGAACCATGGCCCCGATACTGTTCATCAGGCCCAGCCGCAGAATCTGGATATAGGAGGGGATCATGCCCCCGCTGAAAAACATCGTAAACGTAAAGAGAAATGTCAGGACGCCCCGTCCCTTCAGGTCCCGGCGGGACAGCGGATAGGCGGCGATCATCACCATGGCCACGTTGATAGCGGTTCCCACCACGGTATAGAGCACAGTATTGCCAAAAGCCTGCACGATATTGGGGTTCCGGAACACAGCCCGGTACCCCTCCAGGCTGAATTCCACCGGCCAGAGCAACACCTTTCCGGTAGCCACCGCATTGCCGGAGGAAAAGGAGGCGGACAGGACAAACAAAATGGGATAGGCGACCAAAATCAGCAGGATCCCGAGCAACACGCCGGATATGGTATAGTAGATCCGGTCCGCCCGGGAGCTGCGCACCCGCGAAGAACGGTGGGACGGCTTTGCACCGATCATCAGTTTTCCCTCCTTTCGATCACCATAAACTCGTTTCGCTGAGCTTTTTCGAGATGAAATTGACCAGCACCAGCAAACAGAAATTGACGACAGAATTAAACAGTCCGATGGCTGTGGCGAAAGAATAATCCCCGGTTCCGATCACCATACCCACTTTATAGACATAGGTGGAGATCACTTCGCTGGCGCCGATGTTCAGGCTGTTCTGCATCAAAAACACCTTTTCGAATCCCACGCTCATCACCCGGCCCGCGGACAGGATCAACATGATCGTGGCAGTGGGTAGGATAGAAGGCAGGTCGATATGGAGCACCCGGCGGAACCGGCTTGCTCCGTCAATCTGGGCAGCCTCGTGGAGCTCGGCGTCCACGCTGCTTAAAGCGGCGATGTAAATGATGCTGCTCCATCCGATGCCCTGCCAGACGCCGGACCAGACGTACAGGTGCGGAAACGCAGCAGGACTGGCGAAAATGTCCTTCATGACGCTGCCTGTAAACAGGCTGTAGAGGTTGCCTACGGCGCCCGTGCGGGGGTTGAACACCTGCATCAGCATACCGACGACCACCACCGTGGAGATAAAGTGGGGAACATACGAAACGGTCTGGACCACTTTTTTAAAGCGGACTCCCGGAAAGGAGTTGAGCAGCAGCGCCAAAATAATAGGCAGTGGAAACGAAACGGCCAGCCCGTAAATCGACAAAAAGAGCGTATTGTACAGGATATCCCAAAACTGATAGGAATCGAAAAACCGTTTAAAATTTTCCAAGCCTACCCAGGGGCTGTGCCAGATGCCGTACCGGAAGTCAAATTTCCGAAACGCGATCTGTGCACCCGCCATTGGGATGTAGTCAAATAAAATCAGGTAGATTACCGGCAAAAGCAGGAACAGGTACAGCTGCCAGCGGGACAGGTAGTCCCTGCGGAACCGCTGCGCCCAGCTCCGCTCCAGCCGCAAGGACTGCTTCAAGCGGGGTCAACTCCTCTCTGACGTCAGGCCGGAGCCGCCGCTTTCGCGGCTGCTCCGGTCCAGCAGATGGTTAGCGGTAACTGCGGTCGTAGGCTTCCTGAGAAACCTTCAGGTATTCGGCCAGCCCCATCTTTTCCAGCTCCTGAAGGTAGCTGTCCCATTCGGAAAGAGGCTTGTTGCCGGTGATAAAGGCTACCGCCGTGTCATAGGCGTAAGCGTCGATGCTGGTCTTCATGTCAGCAATCGTCTCACGTTCCTCTTCGGTATAGGTGATCTTGGGGATGATATTCTCCGGAATGTGAGAGATGTACAGCTGGGTGTGCATCTGCGTGAAGTTGGTCACATTGCCCAGCTCGGCCTTTTTGCCAATGGTAGCAAACGCCTTGGCATCCGTACCTGACAGATACGCGGGATTGCTGCCTTGCCAGTGCTTATTTTGAGGCTTCGACCAGATGTTGTTAAGAGTGATCAGCTTGGGTTTGATGCCGTCCGACTCCTCATAGGTGCCCTGGTATTCATCGCACACTGCCGGATCATCGGTCCAGTCCACGCCCGGCTCGCCGTAGCGGCCCACCACAAAGGCGTCATAGCTCATCAGATAATCGCCCAGCTGGAACGCCTGCTCCGGATTGGCACAGTCCTTGGTGATGTACCAGTAATCGGTGGGCATAATCGCCAGATAGGTAGCGTACTGAGTGCCGGAAGGCCCCTGCAGCGGTTCCAGCAAAGTCATATCACTGGCGATTTCCTCGCCGAAGGTGCTGGTACTCCCGCTGGCGATAGTGCCGGCAACGCCGCCTTCCACGTTGACCAGCGCGGAGAGTTGGGTATAGTCCTGGGTAAAGCTGAGGGGAGAAAGCAATCCCTCCTGGCAGAGCTTGTAAAGATACTCCAGGCCCTCCTTCCACTCAGGACGGGTATACGCCGCATAAAGCTGGCCGTTTTCATCCACATTGATGTAATTTTTGGTCGGGTCGGTGTAAATAAAGGGATTCATCAGGAAGGCAAAGGGCTGCTGTCCCCAGCCGTCCTTGGAACCGACGATGCCGATCTCGTCTTTTTTGCCGTTTCCATTGGCATCCTTGTCCAGGAACGCTTTGAGGGTCTGGTAGTACTCCTCCGTCGTCTTGGGAGCGGACATACCGACCTTATCCAACCAGGTCTGATTGATCCAGACGCGGTAGCGGGCCGCGTTCCAGTCGCTGGGACCGTAATTAAAGAGAGAATACACGTTGCCGTCGGGCAGAGCCAGAGATTTGAATATGAAATCCCGATCCTCCTCCGCAATGCTAAGGATGTTAGGAGCCAGCTCCGGATCAGTATAGTAATCGTTGAGGGCTACAAAAACCCCTTTGGAGGCATAATCAAAGGCGGTCATGTCCCCGATGTTGAGATTCAGTACGTCCGGCAGCTGGGAGTTGGAGGAGACCATCAGAGAGAATTTGGTCTTAGCGTCGTTCCGATCCGCCGGCAGCAGCATAAATTCCAGCTGGACATCGTTGTCTTCCATAATTTTCTGGGTAAAATAGTTGGTGTCGTAATTCTCGACGTTGGGGTGCGCCGCCATGGCGATGGTGATTTTGTCCATTTTCGGAAGTCCCTCGGGTTCGGACTGGGAGGAAGAAGACGCGCCGGAAGCAGGCGTCGAAGAGGGGGAAGCGGAACTTTCCGAGGAGGAAGGAGTATTCCCGCAGCCAGCCAGCATCGCAATCAAAAGAATTCCTGCCGTCAGCGGTTTCCATACACGCGTGCCTTTCATGAAAAACCATCCTTTCCTGTTTTGCAGATCGTTGTGTAATGCGGCGGGAGCTTTCCGTCCCGCCGGTTGTCTGATGTGCCTTAAGTATAACGGTTCCCGCCCCGGGACGCAACTGGCAATCTTTTGAAGCTGCCCCAACGAGTAAGATTTGTCCTCTGTCAGTTTCTGCAATCTCTGTCAAATTCTCCAACAATGCCGAAAATCGGCGATTTTCCGGCAATATTGGTGCAAAAAAGAGGAGCGGCCCCGCAGACTCGCTCCTTTTTTTGCAAGAAATATTTACCTTTCTCCTCCAGTCCGGTCTCCCTGGTTTTTCCGCCAGACGCTGGGGGAGACCCCGTGGCGGCGGGAAAAGGCCCGGTAAAAAGTATTTTCACTGCCAAAGCCGCAGAGCAGCGAGATCCTGGCGTTGGACTCCCCGGTCTGGATCAATAGCTCCTCTGCACGGGAGATACGGACGTCCTCAATAAAATGTCCCAGGCTCCGGCCGGTCTGCTCCTTGATAATGGCAAAAACGTATTTTTCGGAGATCAGCAGTTCCTGGGCGATGAGCTCTGCGCAAAGACCGGGATCGCTGTAGTGCTCCCGCACGTAGTTCTCCACTTCGTCCTTCATCCGCTGTGTGCTGCTGCGGCGGCTGTTCACGATGACGTCGCGGATGGCGCCCGCAATCTCGTGAAGCTGCTCCAACTGCTCCGCCAACGGCATATCCGGACGAAAATCCGGGAAGGTCAGTCTGCGGAACCCGTCCCCTTCCGCGCAGCTGCGCAGCGCTTCCGCATAGGCATTGTAAACGGCCTGCCGCAGAGTGAAAAACAGCTGGGTCTGCTCCTGTTGAGACAGCTGCCGCGCCGCGGCGTTCCGGAGGATCCCCTCAAAAATCTGGTCCACCGCTTTCGCGTCACCGCTGATCACCACGTCGTACAGCTTGAAGAGGATCGCGAGGTCAAAGCCCACTGGCCCTGACCGGGTCCGCGGCGCCTCATATCGGTAGACGCCGCTCACCTGCGCATCGGCGTGGAGGTTGATGGCATGGCAGGCCTGGAGATAGGCACTGCGCACATTGCGGATGCCCGTTGCGATATTGCTCATTCCCATATGGAGCACGGCGTATCCATTGGAGGCCGTCCGCACCGCCTCGGTGAGGCGTTCTCGAAACGGCTCCAGATCGCTGGAATCCTCCCCGTTCAGGAAAACCAGCGCAGCAAATTCTCCATCGTAGAGGTTGAGGATCAGGGGCGGGGCGGTAAAAAGGTTCGGAAGGGTCCGCTGAAGCTCCAGCAGAACTGCCTGCTCCCGGCCTTGGCATTCGCCTTCCTCCTGGGCAGGTAGCACCCGGCATTTCAGGACGCAGTAAAAGCTGAAGTCCTGGCCGAAGTATCGGAGCACTTCCGCCTCCTCCTTCTGGGTGTATACGCCCATCACCAGAAGGTTTTCCAGCGCGCAGATGCGGATGGAGTCATAAAGGGCGCTGATGCGCTGCATCTGCCGCGCGTTGGTGTCGCCCATCTGCCGGATGGCGCTGCTCACAAAGGTAATCTCGTTTTTCAGGCCGCCGTAATCGGCGTTTGCCGTGGCGGCGGCGGTCTGGACCAGCCCGCTCATGGAAGCGGCTTCCCGCAGGGAGAAAAAGATGGACAGCCCCAGCGCCAGCGCTACCCCGATCACGCCATACAGCAGTACGACCTGCACCATGGGCAGAAGATCCCGGTAAAACTGCCGCAACGGAATGCCTACCGTCATTTGAAGGCCCATGGTCCCGCTTTGCCTCTCCACCAGAAGATAGTCGCGGCCATCGATCGTGGCTCGTGTCTGACCGGAAGCAGGCAGTTGCTGTCCGCTGACGTTGTGGGTCATCAGGAGATTCCCGCTCCGGTCCGCCAGCCAAATCAGGTTCTCCTTCCGCTGCTCCGCGCCAAAGAGTCCTCCCAGAACCGTTTCGCAGTCAATGACGCTGACCAGCACGCTGCTGGGCCGGATGGAATCATACAGAGAGTTATTGACGATGCAGGTGATCCCGGAAAAGGTGCCGCTGCCGTAATAGCGGGAATAAACATCGTGCTGCGGCAGCAACCGGATGGAAAACCGCTCCGACATCAGCTCTTCCCGGTACTGCTCCACGGTCATTCCCGGATATTCCAGCATGCGGGGGTATACTGTTCGAAAATCATCGGAAGAAATGTAGTTGGAAATAAAGCTGTCATTATCGCGGAAGAGTAAAAACATCTCCGCCGCGCCAGTTTTCGTCAGATTCAGGCGGGCCAGCTGGCTTTGAATCTGGTTGAGATAGATATAATCGCCAGGCTGGAGTGCACCTTTCACCAGCATCAGGTTCAGAAGCGTGCGCTCATTGAGCAGAAAGCTGGAGAGCTCCTGTGAAGCCAGGATCTGCTCTTCCAATTGGCGCAGCGCCTCCTCCGCATAGCTCTGGGTGGTTTCCAGCGACTTGTCGCAGGTCGTGCGGTATGCCTCTGCCAGCAGCGGAGTCATCAGCAGGAGCGACAGCAGCAGGGGCAGCAAATATTTGAGAAACCGGCGCAGAAACAGCAAACCGATATACACCTTCTTGGTCAAGTCCCACACTCCTATCTTATAACGTCTTTTTGCGCAATAACCGCAATATTTCATAAAGCTAATTCTATCATACACCAAAAAAACATGCTGTTCAACCAATATTTTACGATTTCATCAAAAAACACACGTCTTTCAGCAAAGCCAAAAAACGTGTGCTTTTTATACGATTATCCGGTGCCGTACCCAGCTGCCGATTTTGCGTTTACTGCTTATTCCACTTCAGGTGTTGCCGGGGCTATCGCAAAACCTGTTCCGGTTGTGATATAGCGGTCCCCCGCCGTCTCAACGATCACGACCAGCTTGTTGGGCTGCTTCTCGGAGTAGGCATTGGCTGTGCAGGCAGAACGCACCCAAAACCCGTTGTCCTCTTCCTCCGTGCGGGTCTTGAATGCATTGCTCAGCGTCCGGGGCCCTGTTACCGCTTTCCAATCCTCCGCTTCCCAGTACTGCGCGCAGTCACCAAACAGCGTTGCAAGGTTTTCTCCTTCGGAAACCGCACTGCCCATCTTCTCATCGTCCCGGTACAGATCAAACCGGATCGATGTGATATCGGTGATTTTATCGTGTCAAAATCGATTCCCACACTGGTGTCCAGATAGGCATTGTCCGCGCCGTACTAGCTGGTAATCGAAAGATTTGACACCGCAGCAGCATCGATATGCTCATCCTTAGAGGGTGTATCTGGCTCAGAAGGAACATATCCACTGCCGGCAGGAACCTCAGGCTCGGTGGGAGTCGCAGGAAGGATCGCTCCGTCTTTGGAAACGGAAAAAGCCACTTCCGGAGCCGGCTTGCGCCAGCCGAACACCTTGCCATCCTCGTCAAAGCGGTACAAAACACCATCTACTTCCACTTTTCCGGTCTGCATCGCGCCGAAGCCGTCCGTAAAATAGGTTTCCCGCCAACCGTAAAGAAGCCGGTTGCCATAGCGCCGTTTTCCGCCAGATAATACCACTTTCCATCCGTATGCTTCAGCCATTTGCTGGCTGCCATGGAGCCGTCTGCAGATAAATAGTACCAAATTCCGCCAGTCTTGATCCATCCCTTGTGCATGGCTCCGCTGGGCTGCAGATAGTACCAGTTGTCATCGACCCATTTCCAGCCGGTTGACATTACACCGTCCGCTCCGAAATAATACCATGCGCCGCTTATCCACTTCCAGCCGGTTTGCGCCACTCCATTTTCTGTCCAACGCCAGTTTTGGTCCGCGTCTTTTTCCCACGCTGCGGATACGCTTACCGATGCAGACAGGGCGATTGCAGCTGCCAGGGCTGCGGCCATCAACTTTTTCTTCATTAATTAAAACCTCCTGCAAAAGTTTCTAATATTATAACATATTTATGTTTAAAAATAAACATATAATATTTGTTTTATTAAACATTTTTTCTATTAATAAAATGTGCAATAATAATAGTAAGTGCCAAACTATTGAAAAGGGGGTTCCATTCATGGATGAACTAAGAATAACCAAAAAGACAGAACCTGTCATGTTTACCATAAGAGTTGACAAATCCATCGTTGATTTTTATGATAATTTGGCCAAAGAAACCAATCGGAGCCGCAACGAATTGATTGCGCTTGCCCTTGAATTTGCCATGGATAAGATCCGGATCGACCATCTAAATTCCTGAGCAGACAGACGGCCTGCAAACGCACCCGTCAAAGATTAAAAAGTGCATTCCATTTTGTATCACAGATATTTCTCATAAAATGCAAACAGCACACGACCTTCTGAAAATCTATCAGAAAGACGTGTGCTGTTCACATGACCGGTAAAATCCGGTTCACCGCCGTATGGGAAAGGATCTCATCCCATAGAATCATTTCAAGCTTTCATCAAATGCCGGATGAGGAAATTATAACTTTTTGCCCCGGAGATCTGATGATCTCCCTGAAAAATATCCACCTGGAACCGTTCCTGGGCGTCCAAAAATTCATACATCTTTTTCACGGCTGAAGCGGCCTCCCGCCCTGCCTCGACAGGGAAGATCGGGTCCTCTGTACCCATTTCCCACAGCATCGGCCGGGGAGCAACCAGGGACAAAACATCTGGAAGTTCGCAAAGGTTCAGCATTCCGGGGAAGAAATTGTCCACACAATGGTGCATCGCCATAACAGAGGTCCGGAAATAATTCGCGTATCCGCTGACGACGCAGGCACGGATACGGGGCTCAAGCGCGGCAAAGAAGGTGCTGACCAGCCCTCCGCCAGAAATTCCCATGCAGCCCACACGTGCAAGGTCGGCATCCTCGAGCTCTGCAAGAACGTCCAGGCAGCGAACGCATTCATAGACGCGCACGCTGGTAATGGTGGTTCCACACATCAAAAGGCTGGTGGATACTCTGTGGCAGCTGGTGGTGCCGGGATCCTTCTGCTTATCCTCTGCCAACCGAAGGTACCCAAACCCCAGCGGCTCCGGCGCGATGACATAAAACCCCTTCCGGGCCAGAGTCAGGGCAAACTGCTTTTGGTATCCGGCGGACTGCTCATCCGGATAGTTGTTTCCGTTCTCGTCGATTCCGACGATATCGTCCACACCGAATCCGTGCCCGGTCACTGCGATAACCGCGGGATTCCCCGGCAGCGGCTGGTCGGGGATCAGGTAATACGCCGGGACGGTAAGCCCCTGCTGGCTTTGATAGGTGAAAAGCTGCCGCGTAACACCTTCCAGCTTTTCTTCCCGTACCTTGGTGAGGTTTAAATCCGGCGGGTCACTGGGAAATGCTCCCACCTTATCCTGCACGCCTTCACGCAGGGCCTTCTGCCACTGAGCAAACTCCATTTTGCCGTCCAGCACAAGCCCGGCCGGCAATTTTGGCTGACATCGGGCAGACTCCTGCTTCAAAAATGAATCGATTTCGTATGCCATTGTTTCCTGCTCCTTTCCGGCCAATTGAGTCCATTATAAAAAGATTCCATAGAATTGTCAACTTATTTTACAGCTTTTCATAAGATTCCGGCAGAAAGCATAAATTTCCGGAATTTTTTCCGGTTCACAATGATTGGAAACCTCTATTGAAAATAACAAAATCAGCGGTACCCAGATAAGATACCGCTGATCTGTTTCAGCGTCTTCCCTGCGGCAGCCGCAGTGGAACGCCCGTTTTCGACTTGCTTACTTATTTGCTTCCTCAACCGCAACTGCACACGCAACGGTGGCGCCGACCATGGGGTTGTTGCCCATGCCGATGAGGCCCATCATTTCTACGTGAGCCGGAACAGAGGAAGAACCAGCAAACTGCGCGTCGCCGTGCATGCGGCCCATAGAGTCGGTCAGGCCGTAGGAAGCCGGGCCGGCGGCCATATTGTCGGGATGCAGGGTGCGGCCAGTGCCACCGCCGGAAGCGACGGAGAAATACTTCTTGCCGTTCTCAACTGCCCACTTTTTGTAGGTACCGGCTACCAGGTGCTGGAACCGGGTGGGGTTGGTGGAGTTACCGGTGATGGAAACATCGACTTTCTCGTGCTTCATGATAGCAACGCCTTCCAGGACGTCGTTCGCGCCATAGCAGCGGACCTTGGCCTTGTCTCCATCGGAGTAAGCGATTTCACGAACGATCTTCAGGTCGCCGGTAGCGAAATCGTAGTCGGTCTGAACGTAGGTGAATCCGTTGATGCGGGAGATGATCTGAGCCGCATCCTTGCCCAGGCCGTTCAGGATTACGCGCAGGGGATTTTTCCGGGCCTTATTGGCAGTGCGGGCGATGCCGATAGCGCCTTCCGCAGCGGCGAAGGACTCGTGACCGGCCAAGAAGCAGAAGCAGTCGGTCTCTTCCCGGAGGAGCATGGCGCCCAGGTTGCCGTGGCCAAGGCCGACGGCGCGCTGCTCGGCGACAGAGCCGGGGATGCAGAACGCCTGGAGGCCGATGCCGATCGCCTCGGAAGCGTCGGCCGCCTTCTTGCAGCCTTTCTTGAGGGCGACGCCTACGCCCAGAGTGTAGGCCCAGGAAGCGTTCTCAAACGCGATGGGCTGGACACCTTTGACGATTGCGTCTACGTTGATGCCCTTGGACAGGGTGTATTCTTTCACTTCATCCAGAGACTTGAAGCCGTATTCCGCGAGGCAAGCCTCGATTTTCGGCATTCTTCTCTCTTGACCTTCAAATTTTGCCATAATCTTCAACCTCCCTCAATTATTCTTCTCTGGGATCGATATACTTCACAGCGCCGTCCTCCGCTTTGAAGCGGCCGTAGGTGCCGGTGTTGGCGGCCAGAGCCTCAGCGGCGTCTTTTCCGTGGCGGATATCCTCCAGCATCTTGCCGACGCGGATGAACTGGTAGCCGCAAACCTCATCGTTCTTGTCAACGGCCAGCTTGGTGATATAGCCCTCGGCCATTTCCAGGTAACGAACGCCCTTGGCTTTGGTGGAGAAGATGGTGCCAACCTGAGAGCGGAGGCCCTTGCCCAGGTCCTCCAGGCCCGCGCCGATGGGCAGGCCTCCCTCGGAGAACGCAGTCTGGCTGCGGCCGTAGACGATCTGCAGGAACAGCTCTCGCATAGCGACGTTGATGGCGTCGCAGACCAGGTCCGTGTTCAGGGCTTCCAGGATGGTCTTGCCGGGCAGGATCTCCCCAGCCATGGCGGCGGAGTGGGTCATGCCGGAACATCCGAGGGTCTCGACCAGAGCTTCCTCGATGATGCCGTCCTTGATATTGAGCGTGAGCTTGCAGGCGCCCTGCTGGGGTGCGCACCAGCCCACACCGTGGGTCAGGCCGGAAATGTCCTTGATCTCATAGGCTTTGACCCATTTCCCCTCTTCCGGGATGGGCGCAGGTCCGTGCATCGGGCCTTTGGCGATGGGGCACATTCTCTCAACTTCATGAGAATAAGTCATAATACAAACCTCCCTGTATTCATTTGCCGGGCTTTTCGGCAATCGATTGGACAAGCCGATTCTCAAAAAAATGTGCTGCCGCTCTGTAGCAGCAGCACATCTTTGGTACCAGATTGAACAGGCAGCCGCAGCTTACTTCAGTTCCGCGAAGTACTTAATGGTACGGACCATCTGGCTGGTGTAAGAGTTCTCGTTGTCGTACCAGGAAACAACCTGCACCTGATAGGTGTCGTCGTTGATCTTGGTGACCATGGTCTGGGTAGCGTCAAACAGCGAGCCGTAACGGATGCCGATGACATCAGAGGAAACGATGGGGTCGGTGTTGTAGCCGAAGGACTCAGAAGCGGCAGCTTTCATCGCAGCATTGATGCCATCCTTGGTGATGTCCTTGCCCTTGACGACGGCTACCAAAATGGTGGTGGAGCCGGTGAACACGGGTACGCGTTGAGCGGAGCCGATGAGCTTGCCGTTCAGTTCCGGGATGACCAAGCCGATGGCCTTGGCAGCGCCGGTGGAGTTGGGAACGATATTGGCGGCGCCGGCGCGGGCACGGCGGAGGTCGCCTTTGCGGTGCGGGCCGTCCAGAATCATCTGGTCGCCGGTGTAGGCGTGAACAGTGGTCATGATGCCGCTCTCGATGGGAGCGTAATCGTTGAGGGCCTTGGCCATAGGAGCCAGGCAGTTGGTGGTGCAGGAAGCGGCAGAGATGATCTGATCCTCAGGGGTCAGGGTCTTCTCGTTGACGCTGTAAACGATAGTTTTCAGATCGTTGCCCGCGGGAGCAGAGATAACGACCTTCTTGGCGCCAGCCTTGATGTGAGCGGAAGCTTTGTCCTTGCTGGTATAGAAGCCTGTGCACTCCAGAACGACGTCAACGCCCAGTTCGCCCCAAGGGCACTCGGAAGCGTCTTTGATCGCATAGATGGTGATTTTTTTGCCGTCGACGGTAATGAAGTCCTCGCCGGCCTCGACGGTATGGCCCTCATAGCGGCCCTGCGCAGTGTCATACTTAAGCAGATGAGCCAGCATCTCGGGGCTGGTCAGGTCGTTGATCGCAACGATCTCATAGCCCTCAGCGCCGAACATCTGGCGGAACGCAAGACGGCCAATGCGTCCAAAACCATTGATTGCAACTTTAACTGCCATAATGATAAACCTCCAATAATTTATTCTACCCTTATTTTATACCATATTCCGAAAAATAACAAGAGTTTGATAGAAAATTAACGCGCCGGAGGCCGTGAATTTTTTATGAATTGCCCGGTGCTTTTTTGGCGAGTTTGCCTGTTTTGCAGCCTCTTGAGCGGATTTGCGGATTGTTCAAACAATATTCGTTGCTTTTCGGCAAAATCTTCGGTATAATGACAAAAAGGCCACAAACGGCCTGGAACAGGAGGCTTCCATGGAACCAATCAGATCGGAGAAAAAAAGGCGCGGCCGCGGGCTGACCGTGCTGCTGGTTTTTTCAAATCTTCTGCTCTGCCTGGCGCTGGCTGCGACCATTTTTTTGGTCTTGCAGGCGGAGCGGCGTCAGGACGAACGAGCCGTGGCAGCTATGGCAGAGGCCAGCACCCTGCGAGAGGACCTAGAGGGCGCGCAGAACCGCATCGGCGAGCTGGAAGAAACGACCATCCCCATTGAAACCTTCAAGGGTTATGCGCAGCAGTATGGCGTCAGTGCGGAATTTATCCAGCGCTTTTTTGATGACGCCATCGTTTATAAGGACGCGGGCGGCATCGTCTACCAGCCAATCGATCCGGAGCTCTCGAAAAATCCTTATGACTGGAGCAATCTGGTACGGGAAAACGGACGGCTGTATTACCGTCCAAAGGAGGGCCCGGAGGCCCTGACCGGGATCGACGTATCCACCCATCAGGGAAAGATCGACTGGAAAAAAGTCGCTGCCGACGGCATTGATTTTGCCATGATCCGTCTGGGACTGCGGGGCTACGGGCAGGCCGGTGTCTTAAAGATCGACGACCGTTTCGAGGAAAACTTGAAAGGCGCCACTGACGCCGGGCTGGCAGTAGGCGTTTATTTCTACTCCCAGGCGATCACGGTGGAGGAAGGGATCGAAGAAGCAGAGCTGGTCCTGGATACCCTCAGCGGCCGCCAGCTGGATTTCCCCGTGGTGTTTGACCAGGAGGAGGTCTTTGAAGCGGACGCCCGGACCGACGATCTGGATTCCGGAATGGCCACCGACATTGCCATCGCTTTTTGCGACCGGGTGGCAGAGGCAGGCTACCAGCCCATGATCTATGCAAACACCAAATGGTTCATCGCACAGATGGACTTCTCCCGGCTGGACAAGTACGGAAAATGGCTGGCCCAATATTACCGGACGCCTTTTTTTCCGTATCAGTTCCAGATGTGGCAGTATACCAGCACCGGCACGGTAGACGGCATCGAAGGGGACGTGGATTTAAACCTGTGCTTTACCGGCTATCCCCAGGAGTGACAAGCGGAAATTCCGCCGGCGCTCTTCCTCGATAAAAGACGCATACAGAACGGCATTTTCCTTTTGCCGTTTTGTATGCGTCTTTTTTGCATAAAAAGTGCTTTCCAGATGCAAATTTAGCACCTTTGCTTTTTATTTTTTATATAAAGCCTTCTTTCTTTAATTAGATTTCACAATCTTATACCCGTCATCTTGGATAAATCACATAAAAATTCTTGATGTTCTTCTGATTTTATACGATGATAGAAGCATGACATCGATTCATTAACATAACTGCCTGCCACAAAAAATGCTTTGGCACAGCGGAATTCATGAAAAACGGTACCGTTTCTGCCAAACAGATGTAGCTGCCTAGTTTAAGGGCCGAGCATTTCTTCAGCCCGTTTTGAAACTCCTTTTCAGAACGGAATAACCAGATAGCAAAAGGAGGACAATAGAATGAAAAAGCACATTGCTGAACGGACCCTTATCGCGTTCCTGGCAGCGCTGGTCGGCATCCTGCGGAAACGCACCGGCAAACAACGGCCAGATTAGGTCCTCCACCCGCAGCAAGCCCTCATCCCACAGCATGCCAATTGCGGCCACCATAAAAGCCTTCGCGACTGAATAACAGTTATTGCAGGCGTTGGCAGAGTACACAGAGACAGAAGAAATTCCGTCCTCCCCGATCCGCAATATTTGTATAGCATTCACATTTTTCCGGTTTGCCGCATCCTGCATTGCTTTCAGCACATTCATTCGCCATTTCTATCCGTATTCTATTTTTCATTTCACTTGTTACTGCCCCAAAAAGGCAAGAGATTCATCCTTGATTTCTGAAAAACGGCGATTTCTCACACACTGGTTTCATCCTTCTCCATCACAAAGGCTATACACGATTTATTCATGAAAAACTAACAGCTTGCTGGATACTTTTTTGGCGTTGTTTGCTATACTAAAAGGCATGGATTTCCAAATTCCTCGGACAAATTACCGGATTCAAGGCCATTTTTAACAGAAAGGTGGGTCGCACATGGTTACCAACGGCATTAGCAAGCTGGATCTGAAACGCCAGAACCGGATGCAGGTTATCCGTCTGCTGCGCAGCAACGGGCCTACCTCACGAATTGACATTGCACGAAAAATCGCCATAACAAAGGCCGCTGTCACCATCATTACCAATGAAATGATCGAGCAGGGGATTTTATACGAAAAAGGTGAACAAGCGCCTAAAAGCGCCAAGCTTGCCCGCGGCCGCAAAAAAATTCTGCTGGATATCAACCCCACCTATAAAATGGATATGGGTTTGGTTCTGGATGGCAGCAGCCTCTTTTTTGGGCTTTGTACACTCCACGGTGAGCCGGTTGAAAAGCATGCAGTCCCCATCCCGCCCGGCGAAACAGCGGACAGCATCCTGACTTTCATCGAAAAACTGTACCGGGAACTTCTCTACAAAAATGACTTGACGCCCGCTCAGATCACCGGCTTAGGCGTCTGCGTAGCGCCCGCGCATTGGGACACTTTCGGTATTGGGGCCGCCAACGGCCAAATCGACTGGACCCCGTTGCAAAAACGGCTGTCGGGTTTTGTAGCACTTCCCATGACCTTTGGAAACGTCACAGAGGGCGCCGCTGTGGCAGAATGCGACTACTGGCAATCCGAAGAGCAGCCCAGCATAGATCTTCTGGTATTCCGCTGCGGAGAGCAGCTTGCCTGCACTCCGATCCTCGGCGCCGAGCTTCATCGGGGCGTACACGGAAAAGCCGCATCCATGCCGGAAAATACCGCGTTGGAAACTTTGCTGGAAAAGTGCCGGACGCTGTTTTCTGAACAAAATACGCCGGAACTGTGGGTCGCCGCCGGCGGAAATCCGGCCCGCATCCTCCCGGAGCTGCGCAGCCTGGAAAATCCCCCGCTGGACCCGCCTGTCCACGTAGCTGTGGAAGAATTCCTGCAGGCCCGGCTGACCGCGATCAAAGAGGCGGTCCGGCTTTTTGATCCGGGGCGCGTCGTCCTGCTGGAGGGCTCAGAAGGAGCCGACGCTCTTTTTGCCCGGCTGGCCGCATCCGCAGAAAAATGCCTTTCAGAACTGGGATATCCGGTATCCCGCAGTCAGATGCGGGGTTCGGACCTTTTTCTGGCGGGGGCCGCCTTAGCCACGCGGGAATTTTTCCTGAACCGCGGCGGATTCTAAAGGAAAAACGCAAAGAGGCGGCGAACCCTTCTTTGCGTTTTTTGTCGTTCTGGCTCTTAACCGGCCTGCGAATCCTCCGGAGGCCGATTCCGCGTTGCGGTCCGCTCCAGGTCCTCTTCCTTAAGTTCCCGGCCTTCCCGAAGCAGGGCTTTCAGTTCATCCGCATCTCCTGCGTCCAGGGCATCCCGGTATCGGACAAGACTCCCGATGATCGTATCCACCTCGTAAAGAAGAGCTTCCCGATTCAGAAGGAACAGTGATGTCCACATTTCCTCGCTGAGCTTTGCCACTCGCGTAAGATCCTGATAGCTGCCGGCGCTGAAGCCTGCCTGATGCCGCAGGGTGGGGCTCTTGATGTAAGCGTTGGACACCACATGGGCCAGCTGTGAGGTGGCCGCAATAATCCGGTCGTGCTCCTCCGGGGTGGAGAGTACCGTTTTTCCAAAGCCCAAGCTGCGGGCAAATAGCCGGACTTCCTCCACAGCGGCAGGATCGGTTTCCTCCACCGGGGTCAGAATGAAAGACGCGCCGTCAAAGAGGTCCTCCTTTGCATAGTCGAAACCGGAGAACTCCCGTCCCGCCATGGGATGGCACCCGACAAAGCGGACTCCGCTGTCCCGCAGCGGACCGGCTGCGGCGGATACAACGGCCCCTTTCACACCGCAGACGTCGATGACCAGCCCGCCCTTCCGGAATTGGTCCCGATGGTCCAACAGAAAGGAAACCGTGCCCTCCGGGTAGAGGCAGACGATGGATAGGTCCGCCTTTTCCAGGGTCTCCTCCGTGCCGGCGGCATCAATCGCACCGGAAGCTTTTGCCTTCTGCACAGCCGCCGGGTCCCGGTCCATCCCCCATACGGTGTGGGGAGTCCGTTTTTTTATGGTTTTGCACAGGGAACCGCCGATAAGTCCCAGGCCGATCACTTGTATTATCATGAAAAACGCCCCTTTGCTTTTATAATTTAAAGCTTAACAGCGCAAAAGCGTTTTGTCAAGTTTTTTCTCGAAAAACAGTTGAAAAAACTTGAGATTTCTTGAATTTTCTTGCGGAATACCCGTTAAAAGTCAGCGCCGCCGGCTGAATCTCCCAAAGAGATCCAACCGGCGGCGCTGACTGCTGCAAAACGTCTTATTCCGGCTGTTCATTTTCCTCCGCGTCGGGTTCGTCCTCTCCAGGGCGACGCAACTTGTCGAAACGGCTGCGGTAGGAGCAGTGCCGGCACAGGGGAAGGGTGACATGGCGCTGGTCAAAGTTGCGGGAGATCCGGGTGAAGTATTCGCTCTCCAGGATGCCGGACAGGGGCTCTCGGAACACATTGCCCAGCGGCGCCTCCCCGTTGGCGTCCAGGCAGCAGGGAACCACCGTTCCGTCTGCCAGGATGCCCAGCATGCCCCGGGTCCCCTGGCAGATGCCCTCGTCGGAAACATAGGGATTTTTGATGGAGGGCCAGACGAACTCCTCCTCCCAGCTGAGGAAAACCCCCCGCTCCAGAAGCAGGCTGCGGTGATCCTTCATCTTCTCCGCCAAGCCGGAAACCTGGGGGAATTCTTCCTCCAGAATCTTCATGACGGTTTGGGACGGAAGGCCTGTCTCGCGGTTTTCATCCAGGTCCCAAAGCCGGAGGACGGAAAACTTTTTCTTCTCCCGGGCAGCCCTTTTGGCAAAACGAGCGATGGACCGGACGTAGGTCTCCGCCCCGGTCAGGTCCAGATCGTTATAAAATTCGGGCTCCTCCCGGCTGGAATGGAAAGGAATGCTGTGGAGGGAAAAATTCATCTGGCGCAGGGCACTCTTGCCCAGCAGCATCTCTTCCTGCTTATAGAGGAGGGTGCCATTGGTGGTCAGGTTGACCTGGAGGCCGTTCTCCTCGCAGATATCCAGAAAAAGCCCCAACAGCGGGTGCATCAGCGGCTCACCCTTGATATGAAAATAAACGTACTGGGTATATGGTGCAACTTCACGGATGACATGCCGGAACTGGACCTCATCCATGGAGCGGCGGGGGCGGGTGCTGGGGGTGCAGAAGGAACAATTCAGGTTGCAGATGTTGCTGATCTCAATATAGACCCGTTTAAAACGCATGACGGACCCACCTTTGGATAGACTGGGCGGTATGAACCCGCATATCCGCACATTTGGGGGGGCTGTGCGGAAGTGCCCAAGGGCCGATTTTTCCCCTTTTCGGTGCGGCCAGGCCGCACGGGGCTGGAAATCGCGCTCTGCGGAGCGGAAGAAGGGGGCGCTGCCCCTTCTCCTTGTAATTTTTAAAATTTTCATTGGTATTGGTGAAAGAATTCCGGTTTTCCGCAGGAAATGCCTTTGGAGCTATTATAGCATATTTTCGACAAAAAAGCACCCTTTATTTCCAAAGAAAAACCTCCCGGGAAACGGTCTGTTCCCTGGGAGGTGCGGTCAGCCGTCCAGCTGGCCGGAGTTTTCAAACTGCGCGTTGTACAATTCGGCGTAAAAGCCGTCTTTGGCAAGGAGCGCCTCGTGAGTCCCCTGCTCCACGATGTCTCCGTCCCGCATGACCAGGATCAGGTCCGCGTCCCGGATCGTGGAAAGGCGGTGAGCGATAACGAAGCTGGTGCGGTCCTTCATCACCTGGTCCATGGCCCGTTGGATGTCCAGTTCGGTTTTGGTGTCGACAGAGCTGGTGGCTTCGTCTAGGATCAGGATCTTCGGATCGGCCAGCAGCGCCCGGGCAATGGTGAGCAGCTGCTTCTGGCCCTGGGAAACGTTGGTGGACTCCTCGTTCATCACCACGTCATAGCCATTTGGCAGGGTCTTGACGAAGTGGTGGACCCGGGCTGCCTTTGCCGCGGCCAGGACCTCCCCGTCGCTGGCGTCCAGACGGCCGTAGCGGATGTTCTCCCGGATCGTGGCGTTATAGAGCCAGGTATCCTGGAGGACCATACCGAAAAGGGCACGAAGGTCCTGGCGGGCAAAATCCCGGATATCGTGACCGTCGATAGTGATGGAGCCGGAATTGACGTCGTAAAACCGCATCAGGAGCTTGACCATGGTGGTCTTTCCTGCGCCGGTGGGGCCGACGATGGCCACCTTCTGGCCGGGGTGCACATCGGCGGAGAAATCATTGATGATGATCCTCTCGGGATCATAGCCGAAGTGGACGTGGTCGAATCGGACGGCCCCGACAAAGTCCTCCTCTACGGTCTGGCCATTCTCCGCTGTATAATGGAGCTGGAAGCGGCCGTCCTCCTTCCGGATAACCCGGACCGGGCTTTCGGCCTCGGGGATCTCTTCCTCTTCGCCCAGGAACTCGAAGACCCGCTCCGCGGCGGCAGCCGTCTGCTGAAGAATATTGGTAATATTGGCTACCTGGGAGATAGGCTGGGTGAAGGAGCGCACGTACTGGATGAACGCCTGGATGTCGCCGACGCTGATGCCGCCGCCTGCGGCGATGGATGCGCCCATGATGCAGACTACCACATATCCCACATTTCCGATAAAGCCGATGGCCGGCTGGATCAGGCCGGAGAGGAACTGGGATTTCCAGCCCGCACGATAGAGGGTGCGGTTGTACTGTTCAAAATCCGCGACGCTGGCCTCTTCGTTGTTAAAGGCCCTCATGACGATGTGGCCGCCGTAGGTTTCCTCGACCTGCCCGTTGACGTGGCCGATATAAGTCTGCTGCTGGACGAAATATTTCTGGGAGTGCTTAACAATGAGCATCACCAGCACCAGGGACAGCGGAACAATCAGAAGCGTTACCAGCGTCATGGAAATGCTGATGGAAAACATCATGACCAGCACGCCAACGATGGTGGTCAGAGAGGTGACGATCTGGGTGATGCTCTGGTTTAGGGACTGGCTGACCGTATCAACGTCGTTGGTGATGCGGGAGAGCACCTCGCCCTGGCTAACGCGCTCAAAATATTTCAGCGGCATGCGGTTAATCTTTTCCGAAATATCCTTGCGGAAGCGGTAGGTGACCTTGGTGGAGATGCCGGTGCTGATAAAGCCCTGGACGTAGCTGAACACGGCGCTGAGGACATAGAGGCATATCAGCGTGATCATGATGACCGCAATACGATCAAAGTCAATGC
>CAJMLQ010000029.1 GCA_905214265.1 uncultured bacterium | reverse complement strand
AAAAACATATACAACTCTTTTTTGTTGTGAAAGTAATGAAAGAGCAAGGATTTGCTGATGCCCGCCGCATCCGCAATTTCACTCATGGGGCTGTTTTTATAGGAATTTTGTGAAAATACCCGATAACCGGCGTTTATGATTGCCTGCTGTTTTTCTTCAGGCAGGGAAAAGAACCTTTCGTTCATAGCGTAACCTCCGTTAACCGATTCGGTCAACACTATTATAAAGTCGTTGACCGATTTTGAGAAGACCCTTTCTGAAAATTTCTATAAAAGTTAAAAGGTGTCGCCGTACTGCGACACCTTAGATATACATAACAATAAGAGAACAAACAGCAATGATAGTTATAATCCCGCAGACAATGGATAACGCTATACGTTTTTTGTTTTCTTCGTTTCATTATATTTTCCTCCGCTTATCTTTTGAACATTCTTCGATTGAAGCTATTATGATAGGTATACTCTTCAAAAAACCGGTTTCAGTAGGAGATAAAATAGGGTTTCCACCCTCAAAAACAAAATTCACTTGATAAAAAACAAAGTTCCCCTATAATTTACCGTTTTTTATGATCTTTCTATTAAAAGCCTAAGAAAATGATTCGACCTTCGGAATGAAAAGTTTTCGGAATTTTTTGAGATGATTTGGTTTTTCGGAAATGCGTTACATATGAAGAAATCTACCATTGTCCGTTTTTTGAAATGATGGCGGATCGAGCAGAAATTCACCTTGCCATATTGAAATTTCTACCGATTTATGATATAATTAAAAAACATCGGAGGACAGTTCGCCGTAGCGTCGAGGATCGCAAGTTTCTGCTTGCAGGCCGTCTGTCAGATAAGATGTCGAGTGAGCTCGGTTGCGTGTTTACGCTGCCGGGCATTTTTTGTTTTTGAGGTGTCTATGATAAACACGGCTGTTTCCCCAAAAGAATGTGACGATTCCGGTCCTAACGAAATGTTCAGCATGTAAAATCAAACGAATGTTTTGGAGGAACTATGATAATTCAACTTTCAGACCATTTTACTTATAAAAAACTGATTCGCTTTACTTTACCCTCCATCGCTATGATGATCTTCACATCCATTTACAGCGTGGTGGACGGCTTCTTCGTGTCCAACTTTGCGGGCAAGACTCCCTTTGCGGCGGTCAATCTCATCATGCCCGTGCTGCAAATTCTCAGTACGGTTGGCTTTATGTTCGGCACAGGCGGCACGGCTCTGATCTCCAACACTTACGGATCCGGGGATAAAGAAAAGGCAAACCGCTATTTTTCCCTGATCGTCTATGTGGCTTTCGGCTTGGGATTGATGCTGGCAATTCTCGGATTCGTATTCATTTTCCCTATTGCCGAACTGCTGGGTGCCAGCGGAGCACTAATGGACAACTGCGTGGTGTATGCTCGCATAATCCTCTGCGCTCTGCCTTTTTATGTGCTGCAAATGATGTTCCAGAGCTTTTTCGTGGCAGCGGAAAAGCCACAGCTTGGACTGCTGGTTACGGTGTTCGCAGGACTTACCAACTTGATTTTGGATGCAGTGTTAGTGATTCTGCTGCCGCACGAATATAAGCTGGCGGGCGCAGCCATTGCCACAGCCCTTGCACAGATGGTAGGGGGCCTTGTCCCGCTGTTTTATTTCTTCCGGGAGAACAGCAGTATTCTTCGCTTGGGCAAAACCACATACGACGGCAAGGCGATTTTCAAAGCCTGTACCAATGGCTCGTCGGAGTTTATGAGCAATGTCTCCATGAACCTTGTGGGCATCCTCTACAATCTTCAGCTTATGAACTATACCGGAGAGGACGGTGTTGCGGCTTACGGCGTGATGATGTATGTCAGCATGATTTTCTCTGCCGCTTTCTTGGGATACACAATTGGTGCTGCCCCAGTCATCAGTTTTCATGACGGAGCGAAAAACTATGACGAACTAAAAGGGCTGTTGAGAAAAAGTCTTGTTTTTGTAGCTGTTTTCGGTGTTGTTATGGTAAGCGCGGCAGAATTGCTTGCTGTACCAATCTCAAAAGCATTCGTTGGTTATGATGACGACTTGCTGGCATTGACCATTTCCGGTTTCCGTATTTTTGCCCTGTGCTTTGCTTTCTTGGGCTTTGGCATTTTTACATCTGGCTTCTTTACTGCCCTCAACGATGGACTGACCTCGGCGCTCATTGCCTTTTTGCGTACCCTTGTATTCCAGACCGCCGCTATTATGATCCTGCCGACACTTTGGGAAATCAACGGTGTTTGGATCTCTGTCGTGGTTGCGGAGTTTATGTCGCTGGTGCTGGGTTCTGCTTTCCTGATTGGTAAAAAGAAAAGGTATCACTATTAAGGGAAAACGAATCTGCTGTCCAGTTCGTTCGACAATTGTTGCATTCGAAAACAGATAATCGTATCATAAGTTCATGTGAATCACACAAACTCGGAGGACTTGGGACTATCCCAAATGATAAATCAGAGCGTTCCGGCAGCAAGGTCGGGACGCTTTGGTTTTCGGTGTGGGTACTCACCGGATTTGCTTGCTATTCTCTTAAATCGTAGAGTTTTCCCGAAAAATCTCCCGCAACACGAATACTTTTTAACACCAACCTATTGAATCGAACACATGTTTCTGCTATAATAATGACAACCGAATAACATAGCTGTGCTGTGGAGCCGCTGATGAAGTGATGTCTTCCTAATGCCGCATGAAGAACAGAGTTTTTCTAAAACCTCTGTTTTGTCGGTATGGGAAGATTTTTTACCGTCATGCGGCTCTTTTTGTTATTTCCGTCCCTCCACGCAAGCGGAAGGGAGCATTCATGAAACCATAATTGCCCCCCACTAATTTCATTGGCAAAGGGCGGCTCAGCCACCTTGATTACCGCCAAGCGCAGCAGAACACCCCAATCATGAATACGGAGGATCCCCGGTTTTGGGTGATCGACCCGGAGGCCGCCGAAGTAGTACGGCGCATCTACCGTTTGGCTTTGGAGGGAAACAGCCCTATGCAGATCGCAACGGCGCTCTGTGCCGCTGGGATTTTAAACCCCTCGGCCTACCGCACCAGTAAGGGGATCAGCAAGGGCGGCTCAAAAAGTACGCTGGAGCCCACGAAATGGAACCACACCACCGTCAAGAAAATCCTCACCTTGCAGGAATACTGCGGCGACGTGATCAACTTCAAGAGCTATTCCAAGTCCTACAAGGTAAAGCGGTGGATCGAAAACCCGGAGGAAAACCGGGCGATTTTCCTCAACGTCCATGAACCGATCATTGACCGGATCACATGGGAAAAGGTGCAGAGCCTGCATACCACGCGCCGCAAACGGACTACGGTTGTACAGGAGCCCAGCGTGTTTTCCGGCGTGATGAAATGCCCTGAGTGCGGCGGCAATCTGACGTTTCACTTCAACCAAAACAATCACGACATTAAGTTTTTCAGCTGCAACAACCACAATTCGGGACTTCGCAGTGTTCCTCAACCCATTATATCCGTCTGGATTTTCTGGAGCAGGTAGTGCTGTATGAG
The DNA here is from genome assembly GCA_905214265.1 of uncultured bacterium. GTDB lineage: Bacteria > Bacillota > Clostridia > Oscillospirales > Ruminococcaceae > Merdivicinus. Next base: position 23,723 of record CAJMLQ010000029.1, on the reverse strand, counting down.
GACAACGTGTCCGGCAAGATCGACGATGCCCGGTTTGCCGGAATGTCAAAGCGGTACGAGCAGAAACAGGGAGAGATCGGCGCAAAGGTCAAGGCCCTGCGGCTGGAAGTGAAAAAGCTGGACGAAAAGCGTATGGATGTGGAGGACTTCTTGGAAACGGTACGCCGCTATACGGATGCTACAAAAATCACCAAACGCATGGTAGCCGAACTGATAGACCACATTGAGGTATATCCGGCGATCAAGGAGGACGGCGTAACCAATCAGCGGGTCGTGATCTTCTACAACTGCATTGGTGCTTTTGAAGTGCCGGATTGCCGGAAGATTCCAGAACAGGACATCCTGTTGGAAACGAGAAAAGGCGTAGCATTAAGCTACGCCCCCGCACAGATTGCCATATAGAATTGAGCATAAAAAATGCGGAGTATCATCAAAAGAACTTTTCAGATCCTTTAATGATACTCCGCATGGTCTGAGTGACTGGATTTGAACCAGCGGCCTCTACCACCCCAAGGTAGCGCGCTACCATCTGCGCCACACCCAGACGACTTGACTATTATAGCACAACCGGTAACATTTTTCAAGTGTTTTCCCAAAAAAAGTGAAGAAAAAGAGAAGCCGCAGAAAGCGGCTTCTCAAAAACGGAGAAATCAGGATTAAGAGATGAGGTCTTTGTTGGCGTCATACCATTCCTGCATGGTCTTTTCCGCTTCGGCACCACAACCGGCGTCCCACTGGGCAATCAGGTCATTGACAACCGTCTGCGCATCGGTGCCATCGGCAATTGCTTTAATCAGGGTGTCGTTAATTGTAGTATTCATAGCGGTCAGCTCGGTGGGCATGCCGACACAGTAAGACTCATAGTAATCCACAACATTATATTCGTTAGCCCGAGCGTTCATCTGCTCATAAGCAACCGCCATTTCCGGGGTCTTTCTGGCGCGGGCCTGCCACATTTTAAAGGCTTCGCCGCTTTGAACGACGGTGGTGAACTTATCAGAATTCGTGTATTTGCTGAAGTCCATATCGTTTTCATCATCGGTGAAAATCGGATAATACTGGCCGTCTTTCACTTCGTAAGAAACGCCTTCCTCGCCGATATAAATCTTGCGGAATGCATCAACATCAGCAAGTGCATTGAACCAGATCATCGCATGTTCGGGATTTTTGGAGGTCTTGGGAATAATGCTGATACTTCCAACACCCTGGCTTACATAAATGGTCGGAGCTGTATTGGCGTCAGGGGCGAGAGGGGTCATGAAGAGATTGGAAGCATCTGGGTTGTTGGCTTCGAGAGCCGCTTTCATGGCGGGGATATCCCAGAACATCATCGGCATGCAAAGTGCGTTGTTGGAACTGTATTTTTCTTGGGCATTTGCAGTAGCGTTGATAGGCATATCATTATCCATCAAACCCTCTGCGTAGAGCTTCTGCATGAAGGCAAGGTAGTCCACCATACCTTCTGTTTTGATGCGGTGCGTCATGACCCCGTTTACATCGTACCAAGAAGCGTCACCCAATCCAAAGGCAGCCATGATCGGTCCAACCCAACCGTTTTTGGCAAGAGTAAAAGCAGGATTTCCAGTCTTGTCGGTATAAGCTTTTAAAGTGTCATAAAATTCATCCAGTGTCGTGGGAAGTTCCTTACCGAGGTCTTCCAGGGCATCACTGCGGAATCCGATACCGCCTTTCAGTACACCATAGGTGTCCTTAGAAGAGCCATTGAAGGACTCCATCGGAATACCAAAAATCGAACCATCATCGTTGGTAGTAACAGACCAGGACAGATCAGAGATCGCGCCGGTAATGTTGGAACCGTACTTTTCCAGAAGAGGAGCCAAATCTGTCAGAGCATTCTGCTCCTTCAGCTGGGTGACGTCGCTACCGGATCCACGCATAAGCCAGTCGTAAGAGGTGCCACCAGCGATTTCCAGCATCAACTTCTGGGTTGCGTTTTCCTGAGGAAGGTTGTACCATTTCACTTTGTAGCCGGTGATCTCTTCTGCCATTGCAATGGCAGGCTCCTGGTTCATGTCATACGCTTGATAGTAATACAAAATGTTCAGTTCAGGCTTCTCACCAGTCAGGAAGGGGTCTTCTTCCGCGGTGGAGGACTCCGCAGTGCTGGCGGAAGAAGAGCTACCAGAAGACACGGGAGTGGACGAATTGCCTTTGTCGCCACAGGATGCCAACGAAAGGGCCATGCCTGCTGCTAGAAGGGAGCAAAGTGTTCGTTTCAGTGTGAGATTTTTCATGGGTTTGCCTCCTTAAAGTATAAATGAAAGCAGTTTGTTCCGAGGCGGTCAACCGCCAAGCGTACAAATCAGCCTTTAACGGAACCAATGGTAACACCTTTGACAAAATATTTTTGCAGGAAAGGGTAAAGGACTAGGATCGGTATAGTGGAAACCACGATGGTAGCGGAACGGACGACCTCGCCGGTGATATTGGCAAGATTTTCAGCGCCGTCAACGGCGACACCAGTAGAGTCTACAGTATTCATTGCGAGTGTGATAAGGTCGTAGAGGTACTGCTGGAGGGATTTTAGGCTGGGGTCTGTAATGTACATGACACCGGCAAAATAGTTATTCCAGTAGCTGACGCCGTAGAAGAGGGTAACAGTTGCCACTACTGGCAGAGACATGGGAAGAACGATCTGAAAGAGGATTTTCATATTAGACGCGCCATCAATGCGTGCGGCCTCCTCAACGGTTTCCGGAAGGGACTCATAATAGTTTTTCACGATGAAGAGGTTGAATACGGAGAAGGCTCCGGAGAAGATCAGCGCCCAGATCGTATTGGTCAGATGCAGAGAACGATACAAAATGTAGTTCGGGACCATTCCAGCGCCGAAGAGCATGATAAAGACGAAGATCCCAAGGAAGAATTTGCGGCCTCTTAGCGCCGGCTTGGATAGAGGGTAAGCAGTAAGGACCGTCAGGAACATCGCAAAAAGCGTACCGAAAACAGTGACAAAGACTGAAATCTTAAAAGAATTGAGGAACTCTGGTTTGGAGAGAACGTAGGAGATGGTATCCAACTGGAACCCCTTGGGGATGAGGTAGACTTGACCGGAAATGACATAACCCTGGGAACTGAAAGCCTTTGCAACGACGTTCAGGCAAGGATACAGGGTGATGACGCCAAAAAGGGAAAGAATGATAATATTGATAATCGGAAAAATTGCAAACTTTTTTTGCTTGGCCATGAATGAGGCTCCTTTCGACTGATTTTACCAGATGCTCTTGCCGCTCCACTTTTTCGCTAGGGCGTTGGTAGAAACGACCAGAGTCAGCGATATTAAGGAGTTAAACAGCCCGACGGCAGTACCGCTGCTGAAGTTCAACTGGCCCAAGCTTACGCGGTAAACGTAGGTGCCGATGATATCAGCGGATTCGTAAACGGTGGGGTTGTACATGACGAGGATCTGGCCGAAGCCTGCGTCCATGATGCTGCCGACGCGGAGGATCAACATGAGGATGATGGTGGGCATCAGACCGGGGACGGTGATGTACCAAATCTGCTGGAAGCGGTTGGCGCCGTCGACGCGGGCCGCTTCATAGCATTCCTGGTCCAGTCCAGCAATGGCCGCGAAGTAGATGATGGAACTCCATCCGACCTCTTTCCACCCGTCAGAGAAAACCAGTACCCAGCGGAAAATGCTGTTATTCATCAGGAAACTGACTTTTTCAAATCCCATAGCCTCCAGCATGTGGTTGACAGAACCAGTGGAACCCAGCAGGGAGACGAAGATACCGGAAACAACCGCCCAGGAAAGGAAGTGAGGCAGATATACGATGGTCTGCAGGCCTTTCTGGTAGATGGTACTCTTGACCTCGTTGAGGAGGATCGCGAAGATAATCGGAATCGGGAAGACGCAGACGATCTTCAGAACACTGATCACCAGGGTGTTGCGGAAAGCGTTCAGAAAGGCGCGTTCTCCCATGATCTTCTGAAAGTGCTTCAGGCCGCACCAGGGACTTTCCAGGATAGAAAGGAAGGGAGAGCCTTCCACGGCGAACATGTTGTAATCTTTGAACGCCAGCGTAATGCCGTACATCGGCAGGATGTTGAAGATCAGGATGAAAGTCAGTCCGGGAATTAGCAGCAGATACATGTCATAATTCTGCTTGAGGTAAGCACGAAGAGGCTTTTTGTGTGGAATTGCCTGGACGGAGGATCTTTTGGAACGCGACAATTGCATATTGTATCCATCTCACTTTCTCAGTTTTTCGCCTACCCCCGAGGGAAGTGAGTGGGGAATCGGCAATTTGACGATGAATTTATTATAACGGATTTTCTTTTTGTAGAAAAGATGCATGGATGTCTGAAATCTATAAAATATTATGGGCTTTTTTATGAACAATGGCAAAGCAGCTTTCATATTTTGCACTTTTTAGAAAAATATTACGATTTTTTGGCAAAAAAATACAACGGCCTGAAAATGACCGCTGTATTTTGTGGGAATTAATGGATAATTTTACGCCTGCTCGATGTGCAGATAGGCACCATAGCCCAAAAGGGCCTGCTGCAGGGCGGGAACATCTACCTGATGGATATTCGGTGTCTCCATGCCGCAGGCCATAGCCGCGGCGATACCCGCCGCCTCACCGGTGACCAAGCAGGGCGGCATGACCCGGATCGAACCGTTGATGGCGTTGTCGCTGCCGATACAGCGGCCGGCTACCAGGACGTTTTCCAGTCCCACAGGCGAAAGGCTGCGGTAGGGGATACCATGGCTCTCCCCTTTGCCATACCGTTCATAGCGGGCGTTGGAGTCGAAAGTGCCCTTCCGCACGCCATCCAGCTCTTCAGAGGAGTGGTGGACGTCGATGTAATAGCTGTTGCGGCCGATTTCGTCATCGAAAGAGCGTCGCGCCAGATAATCATCAGCGGTCAGGCGGTAGTCGCAGATCACCCGGCGGCTTTCCCGGATTCCCATCAGGGGGCCGGTCTGGGAGACATAGGCGTTGGCAAAGGCCTCCGGTGCGTATTTTTTCAGGCCGGCCAGGAATTGATGCGCCAGGCGGCGGCCCTTTACCAGGGCGGCGGAAACCGCTTCCGGGTCAGTGGAATCCAGTTCAAAGAGATGTCCGGCGTTAAAGCCGACGGCGCCGGGTGCGATAAGCGAGTTGCAGAAATGGGTGTCAACGATGAGGTCCAGTTCCGGATCATTCATCAACTGGACGGAAATGCTCTGATTGCCCAGTTGATGGTTGTGCATCCGGACGTTGACAATGTGCTCATAGGCGTAGGTATCTACATTGGCCAAGGTGAAACAGTGGGTGGAGGGCTGCACCAGGCCGTGATCGTTGCCGATCTCATAGCCCGCTCCGGCTCGGATCGCCAGATCGGCGTCGCCGGTGCAGTCGATAAAGACCCGGGCTTTGTAAAGGGAGAGCCCCTGCTTGTTAGAAACCAGGATGGAGGTGACCTGGCCGCTTTCCGCCTGGACGCCGCAGAGAGAGGTCTGAAACAGCACGGTTACTCCGGCGGCGCTGACCATTTCGTCGTAGATCCGCTTGAGCTCCTCCGGATTGATGGCGACCCAATCCAGCTTATCAGAGGGCTCGCTGGGAACACAGGCACGGCTTTTCTCGAAAATTTCGCCGGCAAGGCTACGGTAAATGATCTTTTCCTTGTCCGAAAACGGGCACCAGGCTGGTACCAGACCCATGGTTCCCATGCCGCCCAGTGCGGTCGTCGCCTCGATCAGCAGAGTGCTGCGTCCCTCCCGGGCGCTGCCGATTGCCGCGGTGCAGCCGGCGGGACCGCCCCCGACCACGATTACATCATACTCTCCCCGAACCGGAACGTCCAGGGCCATGCGGACAGATTCAAAAGAATTTTCCACAATATAACCACCTTTCAGGAAATGTTACCTCTATTGTGCCATGGCTTTTTTGAAATAAAAAGTGGATTTTTTTATGATTTTTGCAAAAATATTATAGATGACGGCTGGGTTTTTCGGTTATGCTTTTTAAAGAACTATACAGAAACAGAAAAATATGATATAATATTACTATTCCAAATCGTTTTCCGCGCCAGTAAAATCGATCGGAAAGGACATCGGATATGTACAAACTCGTAATTGTTGATGATGAACCCGCAACCCGACAGGGAATCCGCACTGCTCTGAACTGGTCACTTTTTGATATTGAGATTGCCGGCGAGGCCTCCAACGGTCTGGAGGGTTTGGACCTGGTCGAGAGGGTGCGGCCGGATATTCTGATCTGCGATATCCGAATGCCGAAAATGGACGGTATTTCCCTGGTGACGGAGCTGCAGTCCCGTTATCCTGGTCTGCAGGTGTTGTTCCTCAGCGGATATTCGGACAAAGAATACCTAAAAAATGCCATCCGATTGGACGCGGTGGACTATATTTTCAAGCCTTTTGAGCTGGACGAACTGACATCCGCTGTGAAAAAAGCCCGGGATCGGTGCCGGCAGTTCCGGCAGACAGCAATCGAAACATCGGATGACAGCGCCTTGGAATTGCTGGAATACGGAAAGGGCCAGGACCGGGGAAGTGCGAGTTTTGCGGACCTGCCCGTTGACCTGGACGGCTATTTCATAAGTATCGTGATTCGGGTGGGGCAGAGCGCTGGTTTTTTGGCCGGTCCCAAGGACCCGACGGTAGATCTGTTTGATACACGCATGGTGGTGAAGCGGTATTTCCGTTCCTTCAAGGAGGAAGCGGGGCGGTTGTTCGGAAAGCAGTTCGTGATCTCCCAGGTCAATAACGGGTACATCCTCCACGCCAACGTGGGCCGGGAATCCCTGCTGGACGACCATATGACGGAGGGGCTTTCCCGGTTTCTTCATTTGATGGATTCCGCCCAGGCGGCGGTAGCGGTGGGCGTAAGCGGCCGTGTGACCGGCGCGGAGAATCTGAAAACATCCTACCTCCAGGCCCGCCGGGCGGCGCTGTCGGTCTTTCTGACGGGGTACGGGCGGGTTGTGTTCCACACAACGCTCAGCACCAAGCGGTTCGTCCCCTCCGAAGAGCTTGAAACGGGGTTTTACCAGGGCTTAAACGGAAGCAACGCGGCGGAGTCGGTGGATTTTCTGGAGACCTATATCAACTATATGAGCAGCTGTTCCCCCGATGACATTCCCCAGATCAAAGACGAGCTGGCTTCAATCGCCCTGCGGATGCATCAGAAGCTCAAGGGGCGCAGCAACATGTCCAGCAGCTTTGTTACCGAGATTATCAATTCAGCCCTGGAAATTGGGGACATTAAGCGGTATATTATGCAGCTTCTGGAGCAGCACTTGGAGGAGATCAACAATCTGGACAACAAGGGCCGGATTATTTTCGAGGCGGAGCGGTATATCATCGATAATCTGGAGCAGGATCTGTCCATCAAAAAAATCGCGGAGCATGTGTTCATTACGCCTACATACCTGTGCTATTTATACAAAAAGAATACCGGACGCACGATCAACCAGTTCATCCTGGACGTGCGGATGAAGAAGGCGAAGACAATGATCTTGGATACCAACCTGCGTATTCGGGATATAGCCGAGCGTCTGGGATACTCCAATCAAAATTATTTTACCAAGACCTTTACGGATTACTATGGGGTGAACCCCAGCACCTTCCGCAACAAAAGCCTTTGATATTGGGAGGAAACTATGGCTTTTTTTACCTCGCTTCGCGGCGCGTACAAGGGCTTGTCCTTTCAGAATAAACTGCTTTTTTCTTATTTTGCACTGATTTTTATTCCAATTGTCGTGCTGTCGGTTTTTTTCTGTTACCAGTCGGAAAAGGTAATCACCGGCCAGTCAATGGCGATTTCGGAGATGTACTTGAAGCAGGCCTACAGCGAAATGGATGCGCTGGTTTCCAAAATGGTCAATCAGGCGCAGACAGTGGCGCAGCTAGAGCAGATTCAGGAGCTGATCGAAAAAGATCCGGAAACCTTGACCATGGCAGAGCAGTCTGAAGATGTGAAGGAATTGGAGGAGCTGGTTCAGGGGATCGTGTTTGCGGCACGTCCTTATCAAGTGCGGCTTTTTGTCAACGACCAGTTGGGCTACAGCAAGAGACGGGTGTTGACCTATCCCCTCAGCAGCGCAAAATTCGGGGAGCTGGAGAAGATGGGAGAGGACTATTCCAGAGTTTACCTGGCGGGTCCTTATCCTTTTTCAGGAGTGATGTCCTCTGATTCGGTAGATTTGTTCTCCGCCATTTTTCCCATCCGCAGTTCCAAAGATTATAGTACACTGGCTGGACTGGTTTCCGTGGATTTTGAAAAATCCACGGTGCTGTCAATTTTGGCCAACTCTGAGTTCACCGGAAACGGAGCTGTTTATCTGGTCCGGCAGGATGGAACACTGGCCTGCGGCCTGGACAGTGCTACGGGAGAAGAGCTGATCAGGCTGGACAGTGCAGCGACCGCGGGCATAAAAGGCGGCGAGGGGGTTGCGATTTGTTCGAACACGGTTCTGACCGCTGTGTCGCAGCCGGTATGGGCGACGTGGCGGATCGTCGTCATATCCCCAGTCAAGGATCTGCTGTCGTCTGCCAAGACCCTGCGGTGGCAGCTGATCCTTTTTACGCTCCTGGTAGGCGTTATCGTTTATTTTCTGGCGTTTTTCTATGCGCGGTACAACGCCCGGCGGATCAACACACTGGCAAAGAAGATCCGGGTAGTGCAGACCGGAGACTTTGACGTAAACTGCGTTGTGGACAGCGCCGACGAAATCGGAGAGCTGCAGAGCAGCTTTAATGTGATGGTGCGTCGAATCCGCAACCTGATGCAGGAGCAGTATTATCTGGGAAAAAACCTGAAGGACAGCGAACTGAAGATTCTGCAGGCCCAGATTAACCCCCATTTTCTCTATAATACGCTGGATTTGATCCTCTGGACGGCGAAAAGCGGCGACCCGGAAAAGGTCAGCGACATTGTGGTGAAGCTGTCCCGCTTTTACCGGCTGAGCCTGAGCAACGGCAGCGATTTTGTCGCCGTTCGGGACGAACTGGAGCATGTCCGGCTTTATGTCCAGCTACAGAATCTGCGCTTTCAGAGTAAGATCGACCTGCAGATTGAAGCGGAGGAGGACACGCTGGATTACCGCATTATGAAGCTGCTGCTCCAGCCAATCGTGGAGAACAGCATCCTCCATGGGATTATGAACCTGGACGACCGTCAGGGAGTCATACGGATTGTCGTGCGCACGGAAGGCGTTTCCCTGGTGCTTCAGGTAGAGGACAACGGTGTTGGTATAGAGCACGAAAAGCTGATGCGACTGATGGCGTGGGAAGAGATCGCGCCGAAGGACGGCGGAGGCGGATATGGGCTGCACAATATCTTCCAGCGCCTACGCCTTTATTACGGGGACGAGGCGCATCTGACTTTCCGGTCTGAAGCGGGAAAAGGAACCGTGGTGGAGGCGCGTATTCCGCTGAGCCAATGCCATGACGCCGTGTAAAGCAGAAACGCCCTGTGAGACATCTTCAAAGGAGAGCCTCACGAGGCGTTTTTAATTTGGCACTTGACTCTGACGCTGCGTCATAGTTTATAATAAAATTGCACGGGAGGGATCGGTATGCGAACGGTACATGAGGTCAGCAAACTGACCGGGGTAAGTGTGCGCACACTTCATCATTATGATGCGATTGGCTTGCTGAAGCCGTCCAGGGTAACAGATGCAGGTTATCGGCTGTATGACGATACAGCGCTCGGCCGTCTGCAGAATATCTTATTGTTCCGCGAGCTCCAGTTTTCGCTGAAAGAGATCAAAGCCATCCTGGACAGTCCGGTTTTTGATCCGGCAGAGGCGCTTGCACAGCAGATCAGGTTGCTGGAGCTGCGGCGAAAGCATCTTGACAAGCTGATTTCTTTTGCCCGTGAACTTCAGAAAAAAGGAGGCATTGCGATGAACTTCAGCGCTTTCGGCAATGAAGAAATGGACCAGTATGCGGCAGAAGTCAGGGAGCGGTGGGGATCCACCGAAGCTTATGCGGAATACCAGCGGAGGTCCAAGGAAAAAAGCGGCAGAGATGCTCAGGAAACAGCCGGACAGCTGATGGAACTGTTTGCCGGAATGGGGACACTCCGGCAGCTGCAGCCCGGTGAAAAAGCGGTACAGGAAAAGGTCGGTGCTTTACAGGCATTTATCACAGCGCATTATTATACCTGCACAAATGAAATTTTAAGCGGATTAGGCCAGATGTACGTCAAGGATGAACGCATGAAGCACAGCATCGATCAGGCAGGCGGGGACGGCACCGCCGCCTTCGTCAGCCGGGCTATTGAAATCTACTGCTCAAGATAAAAAGGCAAAAGGATGAGGACCGGGAACACTTCGGCTGGAAGTGTTCCCGGTCCTTTTCGCAGATTTTCCGCCTTCCTATCGAAAGGGGCTGAGAATTTCCCGCTATTTTCCGACAACAGCCAGGATCTCCGACGGCGATTTACCAGACTCTTTTACGATCCGGTAAAGTTCCTGCATCTCAGCCCGTTCCTTTTCTTCCAGCAGTTGTTTTCGGGAGCGGCGGAGCTCCTCAATGGTATTCTGCCATTTGGTGATCTGGGCATCGATTTTCATCAGTTCCTCTTCATAACAAACAGCTTTTCTGACGCCACGCGGCATAGCAGTTCCTCCTTGTATTGCATTTGTTAGGAGTATCGTCAGTTTTTCCGGCGTTATGCAGCCTGCTGCAAGATTCCACCAATTGATGGGCAGACCCGGGCTTATGCCAGGTTCGCTTTTTACGGAATGCTATTTCATGACGCGCTGGAGAAGCGGTGCAATGCCTTCCGCCATGTGAGAAAATCCCAGGTCGTTGGGGTGACAGCCGTCCACTGTGCAGTCAGAGGCAAACGGACCTTTAAAAAGGGCGCTGCCATCCACGAACTCCACCCGGTATCCTTGCTCCCGCGCCCATAAATAGGTGCGGAGGATGATCTCGCGGCGCCTGTCGTTGTCCTTCCGGTTGGCGTTGCAGTTGTGATAATCCGGCTTGCTGACCAGCACCACCGGCAGGTCCGGCTGCTTCTCCAGAATGGTGCGGAGGAAGGGAAGATGGGTCTTCTCCAGGTGCTCGCAGGAGGGGGCGTTGTGGTCGTAGTCGTAGACAAAGGCGCTCATGGAAAGTCCTGCGATATAGGCCGCCATCTCCGGCTCACCCTTGGCGTTGCCGGAAAAGCCTAGATTCCAGGTGCTGCAGTCCAGCAAACGGGAGAGCATGGCGGTATAGCAGTTTCCGGGACGGCTGGCGCAGCCGCCCTGGGTGATGGAGGAGCCGTAGAACAGGATGGGCTTTTCCACCCGGTAGGCAGCGGGCCGCTCCGGCTGAATTCCCTCGGGGAAGCCCAGATCCAGCTGGGTCACGCCGTCGTACAGCGGAAGGTGGAGCAGGACCTCCTCCTCTCCGGCGGGAAGCGTCACTTCTCCGGCAACATCCCGGGCACCACTGGCTTCCGGGCGGAAGCCGGCACAAAAGGTTCGGCTGGTCCCTGTCCCCAAATAGACGTCCAGCCCGCCGATGCCGCTTCGGGGCATATGGGACATGTCACCGCCGTACCGCAGCTTCATCCGGACAGCAAACCGTCCGCCCGGCACGCGGAACCGTACAGTGGCTCCTGCAGTGTGCCAGGCCAGCTCACGGACACCCTCAGAGGGGATCTGCGGCAGGATCTCTGGGTCCATACGGCAGAAGGTCCCGGGGAACAGGCCGCCGACGGTAACGTTTTCATAGGAGTAGAGGTCGCGATATACGAACCCTCCCTGCAGCTCCTGATTCCGGAAATTGGGGTCCAGCTTTTCAATTTTTTCAGCCATAGAATCATCCTTTCAGCATTTATAACAGCGCAAAGCTTTTTAAAATAAAAATCCATAGAAAGACCGTGATGAGGGAAAGGAGGCTGCTGAATACCACCTGCTGCCCAGCCAACTCCCCATCGTGTCCGGCCGCCTCCGCCATGGTAAAGGAGGAGACCGCTGTGGGGGAGGCAAAGAGGATGGTCAGGGAGAGCAGCTCGATGCCGCGGAACCCGCAGAGCACAGCCAGTGGGATCATGGCCAGCGGCACGACGAGGGTTTTGCCGAGCACCCCGATGGCCAGGTAGCGGAGATTTTTTCCGACTGCCTGAAAGTGAAAGGTCGCGCCCAGAACCACCAGGGCCAGTGGGGTGGCGATTTTGGCCAGATCGCCGATGGCCTTGGAGAGGGCGTAGGGGAGTCCGAAAGGCATCAGCTTCATCAAAAGCCCTGCCGCGGCCCCAAGGATCAGGGGATTGGTGATGACGCCCTTGAGAATAGCCTTCCAACTGCTTTTGTGAGCGGTGGAGTAATATTCCAGCGTCAGAACCGCCAGAACATTGAACATCGGCACCGCCACGGCGGAAAGCAGCGCTGCGGTAGCGATGTTTCCCTCGCCGTAAAGGTTGGCGGCGACCGGGATGCCGAAGATGACGTAGTTACTGCGGAAAATTCCCTGGGTGAGGACCGCGCGGCGGCTGGGGTCCTTTACCAAAAGCCGCACGCCGAAAAAGGCGGCTCCCGCCACCGTCAGGACGCCAACCACGGTAAACAGAACCAGCTTGGGCTGGAAGGCTGTTTTTAGGTCTGCATCATAGACGTTGGTAAAAAGCATCAGGGACATGAACGCCTTGAAGCAGTAGTTGTTGCATTTGGTAAAAAAGGCGTCGTCCGCCCAATTCAGCCGTCGGGTCAGATAACCCGCACCGATGCAGAGCATCAGGGGAAGCACAGCGTTGGCGCTGATGATCAGATTTTCCATAGTACATCCCTTTGCCGTTCATTTGATTCACTAACTCTCAGGATAGCACAAAGCGGCGGATTTGTAAACGCTTCCGGGAAAATTGCTGGGGGAGACTTTTTGACAAGACAAAAATCAAAAAGCGCGCCTGGGATGCCCATAGAGAGCCCCAGACGCACTTTCCTCCTGAAAAACCTATTCAAACTGCTTTTCCATCCATTCCGCATCTAGTACAAAATCACCGGTCTCCGGATCGCGGAAAAAGGCAGTCCCAGCCGGGCTGTCCAGCAAAGGAAGGATGTCCCGGTCATAGTTTGCAATGGTGTTAAGGCAGAAAACGGAACTGTTGTCCGGGTCGTCCAGGTATTCGTCGCTCTCGTCTCCTGCAAAAAAGCGCCAGCCGGTATCCGGATGAGTCCCATCCGTCTTTTCCCGGTAGCAGAAGCCCACCCGCTTTCCGTCGACAGTGATGCGGTCGGTGGCGATGCAACCCATCTGCGTGTCCACCAGGGGACGGATGTCCTTGGCCTCCAGCAGAAACTCTTTTTTCTTGCTTTGTTGTCCAAACATAGTGATCCTCCAAGTTCAGAAACCGGCGGGAAGAGAAAGCCCCCGGATCTTCAGCGCGTCGGTCATAAATTCATTCAGGCGCCTCTCCAGATCGCTGTTCCGGTATGGGGGACGAATGTAGTGCCCGCGGAACTCCGTCTCATAGGCGCAGGATTCCAGCCGGAACTGCATGGATACGGCGGAAAAACCGGCCAGTACGCCGCATTCCTTGGCGACGTACACCTCTACTTCCCGGCTGCGGACAGCGTGGCAGAGGGCGGTGAACTGCCCATCCTCCAGCGGATTCCGGCCTTCTGCGTTCCGAACCTCGTTCAGCAATTCACGGAACTGTTCCAAGTCGCCTACCTGCAGCGCCTCGATCAGCATGGGGCGATCTCGCCGTCAAAGGCGACGCGCTCCGTCATGGAGCGGTGGACCAGGGCTTGGACCTCCTTGTGCAGGGGATGGTTCCGGTAAAAGGCCAATGCCTCCGCATCCCGCAGCTCGCTGTACAGACAGAGGTCATAACCGCCGGGGGCGATGCTGGCAGTGACTTCCGCCTTAATAAGCCCGTCGATCCGCCCTACCAGTCCTTCCAAGCCGGCCTTAATGGCGGCGGCATTCTGTTCCCGGGTGCCGTCTTCTGTCTGTTCCTTCAGCTTCCAAAGTACAATGTGCCGGATCATATCATTTCCTCCTAAAATTAGACCAACCGCTTCTTACAGCTGGTCCACAATGGTTTTCAGGTACTGGCGGAACCCTTCGCCGGTTTCCGGATGGGTCAACCCCACCTCGACGATGGCCTCCAGGATGCCCAGTTTGCTGCCCATGTCATAGCGGCGGCCGTCAAAATCCACCCCGATGATGCCCTCCTCCTGGGCGAGGACCTTCATGGCGTCGGTGAGCTGCAGCTCTCCGCCGTAGCCGTAAGGGATGGTCTCCAGGATGGAGAAGATCCGTGGGGGCAGCACGCAGCGCCCCAGGATGGAGAAGAGGGAAAAAACCTCCTCTGGCTTGGGCTTCTCAATCATGTCGGTGATTTTATAACGGTTTCCGCCCAGGCTGTCCAACTTCATGGAGGAATACTTCTGGATCTGCTCCAGCGTGACCTCCTTGATGCCCACAACGCCCAGTCCGTACTCGTCGTAAGCGTCGCAGAGCTGTTTGCAGACAGGGTTGTCACCCAGGATGACGTCGTCTCCGTACAGGACGGCGAAGGGATCGTCACCGACGAATGCCTTGGCGCAGAGAATCGCGTGGCCAAGCCCTTTCACCTCGTGCTGGCGGGTGTAGGTGATGTTGGCCAGCTTGGTGATATCCACGATCTGATTGTACACGTCGATCTTCCCAGAGTCCAGCAGGCGCTTTTCCAGCTCCGGCGACCGGTCAAAATGATCCTCGACGGTGGTTTTGCCGCGGCTCGTGATAATGAGGATATCCTCAATGCCGCTTTTTGCCGCCTCTTCGACGATGTACTGGATGGCGGGCTTGTCGACGATAGAGAGCATTTCCTTGGGCATGGCCTTGGAAGCGGGCAGGACCCGGGTGCCGAGGCCTGCCGCAGGGATTACCGCTTTTTTGATCTTCATGGACGTTCCTCCGTGTGTTTGGTAGGCGGGAGCTCCGCCGGGATCAGTAGAGCTTGAGAATGGCGCTGACCATGGTAAAGGACATGGTAAAGGACAGGATCAGGGTCACAGCCACGCAGACGATGACAGCAGCCTTGGACACGCCGCCTTTGGCGGTCAGAGCGGTAGAATAGTCCGGCGCGTCCTTTTTCTCCGCCCGCAGCTTTTTGACGTTTCGGAAGACGGTTTCCTTGTACAGCCAGTTGCTGAAAGCGGCCACCACCAGCTTCAGCGCCAGGGACAGGATGTAACAGACGTTGCTGGCGTTGTCCAAAACGAGCAGAGTGTTTTCACTGATCAGCATGTCCGCTCCCGCATTGAAAAGCATGGCGTTGTAAAAAATGACCATACTGGGAAGGGAGAGCAGCAGGGATATCACGGTGACCAGCGCGGCCCAGCCCCACATTTTGCGGTAGAACAGGTAGATGCTGTCCAGGAAAAAGGCAGACCAGTTCCAGCTGACCGCTTTGTTTCGGGTGGCTATTTCCTTGAACTTAGGGAGAAAATAGTGGGTGTTCTGTCCCACGTACAGGGCCAAATCCTTGACGGGGATCTCCTCGATCTCCTCGTCGGCACCCAGTCCGCCGAAAGGGGTAGTATAGGGGTTGTAGGGCATCTGATGGATGCCGGGAATGGGGCCGCCTGTCTGTCCGGGGCCTCCGAACTGCTGGAATCCGCGGGTGTCCGGCTCCCCGCCGCCGGATTCCTCCCGGTTGAGGGGTGTGCCGCAGACCTCGCAGAACAGCTTATCCGGGCCATTGATGGTTCCGCAGCGGCTGCACCGCCGGGAAGCCATGCCGTCGCAGCGCTCCTCCGCCTCTTCCGCGGCGGTTTTCGGTGGCTGCCAGCTTTCACCCTTGGCGTGCAGGTCCTGGAACATACACTGGCCCAGTTCCTCGATGCAGCTGCGGTGGTAGGGCGCGCCGCAGTCCGGGCAGATCAGGATTTGGTCATTTTCCTTGAACTCTTTTCCACAGTGGGGGCAGTGGACGCCTTTATACTTGAACATAAATGACCTCCGTCGTGGGGCGGCCGGTCCGTTCGGCTGCTCCGGTAGATGCGTATCCGGCTCGCACGGGGCGAGCGGAGATGTACACTTCAATATTATAGCATAAGTGTCAATTTTTATCAAACAAATCTTTACAGAATTCTAAATCTACTCTATAATAGAAGAAGAATCTTTTGAAAACAGCAATTCCAAATTACGGAGGGAAATCAATGCTTCAAATTGAAGAGCAAAAACAGACTTTGCGCGCCATCGAGCCGGATCTGAAGGACCTTGCGTCCGCGCTGGGCATCGATGGAATGCGGAAGGAGATCGCTGTACTGGATGAACAAGCGGCCCAGCCGGATTTCTGGAACGATATGGAGAACTCTCAGAAGGTGCTGAAAAAAGCGGGCGCGCTGAAAGCGGCCGTTCATGCCTATGAGCAGCTGGTGACCCTTTTTGAGGATGCCCAGACCATGATCGAAATGGCAGAGGAAGACAGCGACGCGGATATGTTGGAGGAGATCGACAAGACCCTCAAAGAGCTCCAGGCCAAGATTGACGAGCAGCGGCTGACCACCCTGCTTTCCGGCGAGTATGATGCGAAAAACGCCATTTTGACCTTCCATGCCGGTGCAGGCGGGACTGAGGCCCAGGACTGGGTGGAGATGCTCTACCGGATGTACTGCCGCTGGGGGGAGCGCCACGACTTTAAGGTTTCCGTCCTCGACTATCTGGAAGGGGAGGAAGCGGGCATCAAGAGCGCATCCATTATGATCGAGGGACTTAACGCCTACGGCTATCTCAAGTCTGAGGCCGGGGTTCACCGGCTGGTTCGGGTATCGCCATTTGACGCCTCTGGCCGCCGGCACACCTCTTTCGCTTCCCTCGAGGTCATGCCGGAGATTGACGACACCATCGAGGTGGAGATCCGTCCAGACGACCTGCAGATCGACGTCTACCGTTCCAGCGGCGCCGGCGGCCAGAAGGTCAACAAGACCGACTCCGCCGTGCGGATCACCCACCTTCCCACCGGCATCGTCGTCGCCTGCCAGGTGGAACGCAGCCAGTACCAGAACAAGGACATGGCCATGCGGATGTTAAAATCCAAGCTTATCGAGATCAAGGAGCGGGAACACCTGGAAAAAATCGAGGATATCCGCGGTGACCAGAAAGAAATCGCCTGGGGCGCCCAGATTCGTTCCTACGTTTTCATGCCCTACACCCTGGTCAAGGACCATCGCACGGGGTACGAGATGGGCAATGTGGGCGCGGTCATGGACGGCGACCTAGACGGCTTTATCAATGCCTATTTGAAAGCGCTGGCCCATGGAGAAATTACCAGATAAAAAACCGGGTCCCCCTGGGGAGGCAGAGCCTTTTCCAGGGGATTTTCGCAGAGGAGAGATTTTGTGATGCGCCGCAGCGAAGAAGAGATGATGTCCCTTATCCTTGACTTTGCCCGGGAAGATGACCGGGTCCGCGCCGTCTGGATGAACGGCTCCCGAGCCAATCCCAGCGCGCCCCGGGACTGTTGGCAGGATTTCGATATTGTATACGCCGTTACGGATATGGCCTCTTTCCTGGCCAGCGACGAATGGGTGGACCGGTTTGGGACGCGGGTCATCATGCAGACCCGCCGGGATCAGGTGGAATTCGATGACGAAACGGATTTCTCCGATTGGTTCATCTATTTGATGCAGTTTACCGATGGAAACCGCATTGATTTGAGTCTGGTCCCCCTGGAACGAGCGGAAGCGGCCTTCCTGGAGGACCGGATGTGCGTGCCGCTGCTGGATAAGGATGGACGGCTGCCCGCCATTCCGCCCAGTACCGATGAGGATTACTGGGTAAAGCCACCGACGGCACGGCAGTTCCACAACTGTTGCAACGAATTTCGCTGGGTGTCTACCTACGTGGCTAAGGGAATCTGGAGGGAAGAATTGCCCTATGCCCACGAAATGCTGGACCATTATACGCGGGAAGCGCTGATTCAAATGCTGGAATGGGAAGCAGGGGTCCGGACAGATTTTCTGCTCAGCACAGGAAAATGCGGCAAATATCTCGAACGCTTTCTCCCCGCGGAAGAATGGAAGCTTTACCGGGAGACCTACTGCGGCAGCGGATACGGAGAGATCTGGGACGCACTGTTTGCGATGCATCAGCTGTTCGCCCGATCCTCCCGCTTCGTGGCCGCCGCCTTTGGGTTTCCCATCGACGTAGACGAGGAAAGGCGGGTGCTGGCCTACCTCAGCGAGGGAGTCAGCGGACAAAATCCATCAGATCTTCCCCGGTGATGCCGCACTCCTGGAAAAATGTGAGCCTGGAAGATTGTCTCTGATTCACCCAGAGATGGGCGTTGCTGCCCATGGTGAATTTTACCACACATTCAAAACACAAAGACGACACGTGCGGTTTTTTCGGACCTTCCCGGAAAAACCGCACGTGTTTTCTGATTGATATTATTCCAAAACGTAAATTTCCATGGTTTTTGCGCCGAAAAGGCAGCTTTCCAAGTAGGTGTCAAAGAACAGGTCTACCGTAACTCTGCCATCCATCAGGGCAATTCCGGTATCCGCCGCAACGGCGTAACCATAAACAAAAGAACCATCCGAGGATTTAATATAGAGCTTGCTCCCATAGGGGATCACATTGGGGTTTACTGCCACGTGACCGGGAATGGCATACCGCCCGCTGGCAGTTTTTGCGCCGTCCCGTGCACTATAGGCCGTGCCTTTTCCTACGATCTTCTGAACATAACTGACCGGGTTTCCATTGGCGTCCAGCACCAGGTTCTGCGGCGTCTCCAGAGTCGTTACGGTGGCGGAGCTGTCTCCAACCAAAGTGACGGCGGGGATGGGTTCCTTTGTTACAGTGGTGCTGACAGAAACGGTTTCTGCGTAAACGCCATCGATATATTTGACAACTGTTGTGGTGGTCTTTTCGCCGTCCGTTCCTTCCTCCAGCATCCGCGTTTTTCCATTTTTCAGCAAGGGCGTACGGCGCTCGACCGTTTCATAGGGGATCGCTTCTGTTGTCACCGAGGTGCTGTAGGTGACCCGTTGAATGGTGATCACAGTCTCCGGCGTGACCTTTTCCGTCAGAGCGGGGGTGATCAGGTCCTCCTCGCCTAAGGTGATCTTAGCGTTTTTCAGGACGTCTGCAACTGTTCCTTCCAGAATAAAGACTTCACTTTTGACCTTGCCGGAGATTACTGTTACCGGAAATGCGCGGTCAATGGTCAAGCGGAAAATTCCATCGCGATATTCCTGAAAGGTATAGGTGTCGTATTTGCTGATGGCGATACCAGCCTCCTTAAGAATCTCGTTCGGATCTTCCGAATCTGTCAAGAGGGTGACGGACGGTTTCCCTTTGTCGCGAATCGTTACGAAGTTTCGCACCGTGCGAACGCCGATCATAAATGGTAATGCGAGGACAGCGGCAAGGATGACAGCAACCGATTTGGTCCATCGTGCAATAGATTTCATAAACTGCTCCTTCACGAAAGTTATCTCCATCTCAGCCGGAACCGTTCAGGAGACACGGCATGAAAAGCGCTTGCTATCAGCAGCTTTTCTGAATGATTTTGCGCTTGTAAACCATTGTTACCGATTTGTATCCATTGTATGCAACAACATGAGGTTTGTCAAGAAATCAAAACCATGATTTTTTGTTGAATATAACGAAACATCTAACGCTTTTCAAAATTTTTCCTGGAAAATACCCCGCTGATTATTGGAATTTTCTGCCGCTTATCGAAAAAAATTCAAAATGTTTTCGGCGGAATTGACAAAGTTTCCATTTTTGATTAAATGAATGAATTAATTAGCTTTTTTGCAGGATTGCCCACTTGTTTTTGAATTTTATGTCGGAAAAAGTAGAATTCTGCCTTGTCATAGCTAAATTTTTGAAGGAATCCTTTCGGATTGTTATCACCGGGAATTGGATGCAGAGAGAAAAAGCGTTCATTATCTATTGCTTTTGATAAAAATGAACAGGAGGCAGTTCCGAGTTTTCGGAACTGCCTCCTGGAAAAGCATTCTTTGCATAAAAATTTTCGGAAAAAAGGCCGGCAAAGAAGATTACAAACGGTTACATACACGGATCAAGCTGGTAACTCCAGTTTTCCCAGATTACGCGATCGCCTTCGTCAATTCCCTGAGGAAGCAGAGCCAGGGCGACAGGATTTTCCTCGCCGTCGGAATCGGTAAGGATCGCGTAATCTCCATCAATACGCTTGACCAGGTAGCAGACAGGTCCCATTTTACACCGTCCTTTCCTAAAAAACCGCAGCGGTTTTTTCCGTTGCGGTTTCTGTTCTGTCAGGCCTTGTTAACGGAGCCGAACAGCTCCATTTTTTCCTTGACCGTGGCTTTGATCGCTTCCACGCCGGGAGCCAGAAGCTTCCGGGGGTCAAAGCCCTTGCCCTGAAGATCTTTGCCTTCTTCAATATATTTACGGGTCGCTTCCGCGAAAGCCAGCTGGCATTCGGTATTGACATTGATCTTGGAAACGCCGAGGGAGATGGCTTTCTGGATCATATCGGCGGGGATTCCCGTACCGCCGTGGAGAACCAGGGGCATCGTACCGGTCAGCTCCTGAATTTTGGCCAGTACGTCGAAGTTCAGCCCGGCCCAGTTGGCGGGGTACTTGCCGTGGATATTGCCGATTCCGGCAGCCAGCATGGTGACGCCCAGATCCGCGATCATCTTGCACTCGGCGGGATCGGCAACCTCGCCTCCGCCGATGACGCCGTCTTCCTCGCCGCCGATGGCACCGACTTCCGCCTCCAGGGACAAGCCCTTTTCCTCGCAGATGCCGACCAATTCCTTGGTTTTCTCAATGTTTTCCGCAATAGGATAGTGGGAGCCGTCGAACATAATGGAAGAAAATCCGGCTTCGATGCATTTTTTGGCGCCTTCGTAGGAGCCATGGTCCAGATGGAGCGCGACTGGAACAGTGATCTTCAGTTCCTCGATCATCGCCTTGACCATATCAGCAACGGTCTTAAAGCCGCACATATACTTGCCGGCGCCCTCGGAAACGCCGAGAATGACAGGGGAGTTCAGTTCCTGGGCAGTGAGAAGGATAGCCTTCGTCCATTCCAGGTTGTTGATGTTAAACTGGCCGACGGCGTACTTGCCGGCTTTGGCCTTGTTCAACATTTCTTTTGCAGAAACTAACATGGTAAAAACCTCCAATTCATTTGGTGGACAGCCACAGACAGGTAATGCATGTCCGCCGTCCTTGTTATTTTCATAACATACAAGTTTATTATATCGGATTCTCATAGAAATTGCAAGAAATATTTATGAATATTCCGGGATAACAGGAAAAAAAGAAAAGAAAAAATTTGAAAAATCCGTTGACAAAACGAGAAATGCGTGATATAATAAACAACGTTGCAAATGGAGAAGTCGCCTAGCTTGGTTTATGGCGCACGACTGGAACTCGTGTATGGGTTAATAGCTCATCGAGGGTTCGAATCCCTCCTTCTCCGCCAGATAAAAACACCATTGAAATCTGAACCCCCAAGGGTTGGACATCAATGGTGTTTACTTTTTAATTCAGTGTTTAAGCGGCTTTTCAAAGTCGCTTTTTGTTGTTTGTGCTGAAAGCGGAAAAAGATTGATTATGTTATTTCTTTTTATATCCGCATTTCGGGCAAACACCATTCTCATTCAGCGCAATACCGCACAGCGGGCAGCGGTCAACAGTTTTGCTTGTCTCGTATTCTTGTGAGGCCGCATTAACACCGCTGGTGAAGGTGAGCTTGGCAATGTTAAGTTTGTCCTTCAGCAGATCATATACGATCTTGATCATGCCTTCCACGGTCATGGTTTCTTTTGTCACGACCAGACGGCAATCGGGATAAGCGGCTGCCAGCTCCGTTTTAAAGGCCGGGCCCTTCATCTTATTCGTCGGCGTGCCGTTCTTGATGCCCTGAGCCTCATAAACACTCAGAATTGCGGGCAGCAGAGGATCGTCTTCCCTCAGAATTAAAGCGTGGTCAAAGTTTTTCAGGACTTCCCATGCGGTCTTCTGAATTTCATTGCAGGGGAAAACCATATTCACGCCGGGTTCTATAGAATCCTCAACCTCAATGGTCAGTACTCCGGTATGTCCATGCAAATACTGTGCTTCACCTTTAAATCCGTAGAAACGGTGTGCGTACTGCAGATCTAATGTTGTAATGCTTCTCATAACTGTACTCCCCTTGAATAATATATTTACGGGTTATGTATGCGCCCGTATACGCACTTGATTAAGTGTCATCTATTTCAGCCGTTATGCTGTTCAGAGGATTTTTGACAATCTGGACAAATCCCTCGAAAAAGGATATCGTAACCAGTAAACGCAAAGCCGCGGTCGTCCTTAATGTTTTTCTCCAAGCCGGTGATATATTCCATATCCACATCAAAAATCCGGCCGCACTTCTCGCATTTTACATGGCAATGATCATGACATAGATGGTCAAAACGATCTGCTCCGCCCGTAATTTCAATTTTATGTATTTCGCCCATTTCAGACAACAGATTAAGATTCCGATATACCGTTGCCCTGCTCACATGCGGGTGTTCTTTAACAATGACTTCGTAGATTTCATCTGCGGTGGCATGGCACTGTAGTTTGTTTACAGCTTCAAAAACCAACGAACGCTGAATTGTATTGCGTTTGATCATAACAATGATTGTCCTTATTAATATTTTATCTTTAATAGAATTATATATCATTAAATGGCAAGTGTCAATACTTTTTTGTTTAAAAACGCCATTAAAAACCGCGCCCCACAAGGTTTGACTCTAGTGGTGTTTTACTTTTTCATCCGGCATTCAAGCGGTTTTCTGAACTATCAATATTGAATTTCAAATTTATTGAGATGATCACATTCTTTTTTAGTGATATCTTATCCTGTGTGAGGGTTTGAAGTCATCCGCCTGAATCGCTGAAATATCTTTTTTATAATCCTTTACCATAGGTCCACCGTAATGTTGATAGAATTACGGTGGACTTTCTTTTGACTGAATGCTGCTTGAAATAAGGCTTTTTGCCGTTTCAGTTACATATAAAGCAACCGCTTCGGAGCAATATCAATGCGGGAATGTAAAAAACTTAAACGCCGAGCGCCCCGTTCCCATATTGATGGACAGAAAAACAAACATTATAATGGAAAGTTAAGGGGAACAACCTCATGAACACCACCGCCGCGCTACGACGAAGCGTTCAAGGCAGGTGCCGTCCGCATGGTGACCGAACAGGGCCGTCCCAGCATGGAAGTGGCCAAAGAACTCAGTATCTGTGCATTGACACGAAACTGAAATCTGGGCTTTGCGCAAGCAAGTGGCAGAAAAAGACGGAGTCATCGACATCCGTCCCATGAAATCGACCGGCATCTATTCTATTCGCAAAAAGCCTATAAATCCATAACAAACTCCCGGCATGAACATTCCATCTCTAAAAATCTGCTGATGCTTCAGTTTTCTTTTGAACATCCGAACCTGGCGTGGGTAGGAGATATCACTTATATCCCTATAGAAAAAGGCTGACTTTATCTGGCTATCATCAAAGATCTGTGTACCAGAAAATCGTAGGCTACGCTTTCTCCAATCGGATCGATACACTGCTCACTCTTGCCGCTTTGGACATGGCCGTATTGCGGGAAAGACCTGGAAAAAAACTAATCTTCCATAGCTACAGGGGGTACAGTATGCGGCCTCTGTTTTTCGGAAGCGCCGGAACAATTCAGGCATTCAGCAGAGTATGCCTCGTATTGATTAACGCAAAAACCACCTCCACAGCGTAACAGCTGCGGGGGTGGTTCTCT